>JAFGPY010000383.1 GCA_016935955.1 Planctomycetota bacterium | reverse complement strand
TGAAAACCGTGGCATGGGCATCTTGCCCATGCGTTCCACGGGCGTCTCGCCCGTGGCAAGCGGTCCAAACCCAGGGGCAAGATGCCCTTGGGACGCACGGGCGGGACGCCCGTGCCACGGTACGAAGCCGTTTTCAGACAAAGCCTGGAACACCGCCATGACCGAATCCCCTCTGAAGTTCATGGCCGTCGTCGGGCAGACCGCCTCGGGCAAGGAACGTGTCGCCCAGGCCCTGGCTCGCCGCCTCGACGGCGAGATCGTCAGCTGCGACTCGATGAAGGTCTATCGCGGCATGGACATCGGCACCGCCAAGGCCCCGGCCGACGAGCGGCGTGACCTGCCGCACCACGTGCTCGATGTGATCGACCCCTGGGAGAGTTGCTCGGCGGCCAGGTGGGCCGAACTGGCCGAAGCGGCGATGCGCGAGATCGCGTCGCGCGGGCGGCTGCCGATCGTTTCCGGCGGCACGGTCCTCTACCTGAAGGCCCTGCTGTTCGGCCTGTTCGAGGGGCCGAGTGCCGATCCCGCGATCCGCGAGCGTCTGGCGGCCGAGGCCGAAAGCCAGGGCACCGTCGCCCTGCACGCCCGGCTGGGCCGGGTCGATCCGGCTGCGGCCGCACGCATTCATCCCAACGATCTGCGGCGGATCGTCCGGGCCCTGGAGGTCCACGAGTTGACCGGCCGGCCCATCAGCGAGCACCAGCAGCAGTTCGACCGACCGCGTGACGACCTGCGACCATGGGTGGCCGCCCTGCGGCGAACGCGGGACGACCTGCACCGACGCATCGAGGAGCGCGTCGAGCGCATGATCGCCCGGGGACTGGCCGACGAGGTGCGGCGATTGCTGGACGACCCGCGCGGCCTGTCGCGCGAGGCTGCCGCCGCCGTGGGCTACCGCGAGATGATCGACGGCCTCCAGGGCCGCTTGCCGCAGGACCGTGTGGCCGGCGAGATCGCCAGGAACTCCCGCGTCTTCGCCCGTCGCCAGATGACCCACCTGCGGTCGCTCGCCATGGCCCACTGGATCGACGTGTCGCCGCACGAGGAGCCCGACGCCGTGGCCGAGCGGATCGTCGCCATGTGGCAGGCCTCGGACGCCGGCGGGACCTGAAGTGTGCGATTGAGTTCGCCTCGGGCGATTCCTATAATGCGGGGGCGTTCGATGCAGGGGCCCGGCCGGGTGGGGCCCAAGGCGGGTCGGGGCGGCGGACGCCGGGCAAGTGCGACCGCTCGCCGGCGGGTGACCGTTTCCAAAGGGCAGGGAGGCTGCGATGAGTCGGAACCATCTCAACGTCGCGTTGGCCGCTACGCTCATCGTGGGTGGCTTGGCGTGCATGATCTACGCCCTGGTCCAGTTGCAGAGCATCAACCGCGAAGTCGCCGGCGCCTACAGTCACCCTGAGGCCGCAAAGCTGGCTGTCCCGGACGACATGGACGCCGGAGAGTTGCAGCCGGAGACCGGGCCGGATGTCGAGGAGGCCGCATCCGATGTCGAGGAAACAGCGTCCGACGTCGAGGAGACCGATAAGCCGTTCGCCACACCCAAGTTGCCCGTGACAACGACCGCGAAGCCTCCGGCCGCGGACCAGAGTCCGACCGCCGGCAAGGACCATAAGGAATTCGTGCAGACCATGGCCAGTCACGGTCTGGTGCTGACGCTCGCGCTGATCGTTGTCGTGGTGATCGTGGCGCTGCTGCTGCGGCGATTGCGACCGACGCCGCTGCGGCACGGACCGCCCACTGATACCACGGACCTGTGGCGGGAAGCGGGCAGGCGGCTGAAATGAGCGAGCAGAATTCCGGCGACAGACCTCCGCGCTTCACGTTGCCCAAGATGCGACGCATCGTGCGGCAAGGCGACTTCCGCCGCACCTACACGTTGCGTGCCAGTGCGGCCGATCGGAGGATCGTGGTCTACGCGCGGCGTAACGGGACGCCCCTGACGCGCATCGGACTCAGCGTCGGACGCAAGCAGGGCAACAGCGTCTTTCGCAACCGCATCAAGCGACTGCTGCGCGAGGCGTTTCGCCTGTCGCGGCATGAGTTGCCGGAAGGGTACGACCTGATTGTCGTGCCGCGCGACTTCGAGGCGGTGTCTCTGGTTCGTCTTCGAGGGTCGTTGCTGGACGTGGCCGCAAGGGCCATCGCCCGGGCCGACGCCAAGCAGCCTCGCGACGAGCCCGGCGACGGGAAGCAGGACGGCTGATGCCCTGGTTCGATTCCATCCGCCACGGCGTTCGCTCGGCCGCAGCCGCCGTGCTGATCGGCGCGGTCCGGCTCTACCAGTGGACCCTCTCGCCGCTGCTGGGGCGGCATTGCCGCTTCCAACCCACGTGCAGCCACTATTTCATCGAGGCCGTCCGCAAGTACGGGCCGTGGCGCGGCGTCGCCAAGGGCGTGTGGCGCGTCCTGCGATGCAACCCGTTCGGCGGCAGCGGATACGACCCGCCGTAGGGCTCAACCCAGTTTCTTCTTCACGGCTTCGGCCACGCAGGCGGGAACCATCGACGAGATGTTGCTGCCGAGTTGGGCCGCTTCGCGGACCAGACTGGCGGAAATGAACGCGTACTGGGCATCGGCCAGGATGAATGCCGTCTCGATGCCGCTCAGGGCGCGGTTGGTCAGGGCCAGGCGCGATTCGTAATCGAAGTCGGTCACCGAACGAAGCCCGCGCAGCAACACGGTCGCTCCGCAGCGGGCCGCGTACTCGACGGTCATCCCGTCGTAGCGCTCGATCCGCACGTTGTCGATGCCGGCTGCCGCCTGCCGCAGCAGGTCGACGCGCTTGTCGACTGCCAGCAGCGGCTTCTTGCCGGGATTGGTGCCCACCGCGACAATCAGTTCCTCGAACATCGCCGCCCCGCGGCGGATAATGTCCAGGTGCCCGAGCGTCGGCGGGTCGAAGGTGCCTGGATAGAGAGCCTTGCGAAGGTTCGCCATGGTCGTGCTCCGCTTCGTCTACTGGGGCTGAGAGTTGCGCCAACCGAGGTCGCCGTACGGCGACCGCAGCGGCACGTGGAAGACGTCGTGGCAGTTGCGGCAAGTGCGCTGCATTTCGTCGAACAGTTGCGTTACCTCGTGGGCCTTCATCAACCGCGCCGCCACCGCCAGCTCGCGGGCGGACTCGTCGAAGGCCGCCTGCAGGGCGATGTACTGCTGCGGCACGGCCGGGTCGCGGTACGGCGCCAGGTACGTTCCCAGGGCGGCAATCGCGTCGGCGTGCGTGGCCGCATCGGGGAACAGCCCCTTGTCGACCTTTTCGCCGAGGACAAGATAGTGCTGGCCGACCTTGTTCATGATCGTCTGCATGTTCTGCCGCGTCTCGGGGCGGATGCTGTCGAGCGGACCGGCCACGGGCCGCGTCGTCTTGCCGCACCCCCAGACCGTCAGGCCGACCGTGACCGCGGTTGCCAGCAGGACAAGGCCGATCATCACGTGTCTCGACAAGGCCGCTCTCCTTTGCTCACCGCGTGCCACGAAACATTCTCCGCATCACTCCGCCGCAGGCGGCGCGGCGGCAGGAACCTCTTCCTGGGCCGGCGGCTGATCGTCCGACGGCGACGGCGCCTCGGCCGGCTTCTCTTCGCGACTGTCGGCGTCGGCTGCAACGGCGGGCGACTCGACGGCCGGCGCGGTCGTCTCAGCCGGTGTTTCTTCGGCCGGTGCTTCCTCGACCGCCGGTTCGCTCTTCTGCGGTTGCAGCCGGTCTTCCTTCGGCGGCTCCTGCGGCAGGATGCGAACCTCCAGGCGACACGGCGTCCCGGCGGACACTCTCAGATTGGGATTGGCGTGCCGCGACGAGCCGGGAGACAGGTTGCCGCCATAGTAGAACACCGCGCTGGTGTCCATCAGGCTGATCGTCGCCACGCTGCCGGACAGGTCGCCGACGAACACCTCGCCGCCCGAGTCGGCGCTGCGGACCGTCGAACTGCCGGCATAGGTCCACGGCGACTCCGGCAGCGGCTCGTCACGCATGCGATCCCAGAACAGTTGCTCCAGCGGCACCTGCCGATGCATCGTCTCGTCGCCGACCTGGGTGTCCCAATGGACCGTGATGGCGACCTTGCGCCCCTCGGGCTCGGTGGCCGTCTGGGCGGCAGGGTCCGCCTCGGGAACCTTTCCGGGCTCGGCGCCCAGGGCCCTCATGGCCTCGACGATGCGGCTCGGCGGGATTTTCACCATGATCGCCGCCAGGAACTTGCGGCGCGGGTTGCTTGTCGCGCCAAACTCGATCAGCCCGGTCGTGCCCGTGATCGTGCCGGGAATCGTCAGGCGTTGCTTCTCGCGGTCGATCAGCAGATCGGATCGCCCGGCAGGGGAGGGCGTTGGGGCGGACGTTGCGGGGGTCGTCGGCTGCGACGGCTGCGGCGACTCCTCGCCCTGGCGAGTCACCTCGCTGACCAGCGGCTTCAACGGTTCGGCATCCTGACCGGACGCGAAGCCCGATCCGAGTGCGGCCACGACCAGTATCAGGCCGGCCATTCTTTTCAAGGCGCTGTCCCCTAACAGGTCGACGAACACCGGCATTGTAATTCTGTTGCTCAGACGTGTCAACGCAACGTACGATACAATAGAGCTGTCTCGTTGTCCGTGCCATGCCGTGCGGGGAGGAGTGCCTGATGCGCCGTGTTGCCGTCCTGGCCCTGATGGTGCTGGCCATTGGCTCGCTGCATGCCGCCGAGGAAACGCCTCAGCAACCGGCGCCGCCGAGCGAGGCGCCCGCTGCGCGCACGGCGCCCGAGACGAACAAACCGGCCGCACCGTCCGAAGTGCCGAGCGGGCAGGATGGGTCGGACGGCGAAGACCGGCGCGGCGGGTCCGTGGCGCAGGTCGACGCGGAGTCCCTCGATGGCCTCGATTCGCCGCCGGTCGGCACGATCGTGCACACGACCGAGCCGCAAACCAAGCGCCCGGTGAGTTTCTATGTGCCCACGAGCTACCGCAAGGGGCGTCCGATGCCGTTGCTGGCGGCCTTCACGGCGCCCGGCGTGGGCCGCGGGAACATCACCCAGTTTTGGCGACTCGGCGAGGACCACGGCATCATCATCGTGACGCCCGACACCTGGGCGGTTCGCGGTTCGCCGGAGGACCGCGTCAAGGCCGAACGGATGCTGAAGGCCTGGTCGCGCGAGGTGGGCGAGACGAAGGTGCCGAACTACGTGCGGGACGTGAACGAGATTCTGGCCGACCTGCGGGCCGACGCCGAGGCCGTGCGGCAATCGATCGCCATGCTGTCGACGCATTACGCGGTCGATCCCAAGCTCCTCGTTCTGACCGGTTGCAGCGGAGGCGCGTGGATCGCCTACTACACCGGCCTGGCCGATCCGCGACGCTACGCAGGCATCTGCATCCGCTCGGGCAACTTCGATCGGCGTCTGCTGCCGCCCAACCTGCGCCGGGCCCGCGACATGCCCATCAGCATCGTCATCGGCGACCAGGACATGCCCGTCGTCCTGACCGAGACCGACAAGGCCGAGGAGCACTTCAAGTCGCTGAAGTTCACGCAACTGAACGTGGAGCGGTTGCCGAACTCGGGGCACGACCGCCGGCCGGAGGTGGCCATGAACTTCGTGGCCCTGCTGCGCGGCGAGGTGATGTCCGAGCGGAAGGAAGCATGGCAGAAGTCGCTGAAGGCGGGCCTGGCGGCCGTTGAGCAGAAGCAGACGAACACCGCCCGGTACGAACTGGGTCGCGCCGCCGAGCTGGAGCGGCAATTCGGTTTCCCGGACGAGGCGACTCGGGCCCTGGCGGCCCTGGACGCGGGGGACCAGGCGGACGGCAAGCAGCCGTCGGCCGGGGACGGTCAAACAGAGAAGCCCGCCACGGACTGAGCCGCGCGGGCTTCCTCCTTGTAAGCTCCCCCGGTGCCTAGTCGAGTTCGGCCTGGCCGGTGAGGTTATGTTCTTCTTGCGGCCGCTAGAGCCCTTTGATGATGCCGTTAGCGGCAAAGGCGACCGCCAGGGCGGCGCATGCCAGCAGTAAACGGGCAACATCAGCCATAGTCAGATGACGCAACATACTTGCTCCCCAGCTTTGAGGTGACGTGCGTGCCGGTTCGTTGGGTGCGAACCCGGCCGTACATTGTCAGTCGGCAGGAAAAAGTGTAAACTTTAGTGAAATGCGGAATGGTGCGGGTGAATGTCTCTTCGGGCACATTGCGGGGAACGAAGGGGGCCGCTCGGTCGTCAGTACTGTGCGGCCGGACGTCTGCCGGCGACTCGTTTGCCGATTCAAGGAGATCATCTCATGAGTGCGACACCGTCAAAACATAGCGGTTGGACGCTAATCCTGGTGGGGGCCCTCGGCGTGCTGGCCATCGAGGCGGCCCTCTGGGGTGGTTGGCGGCTGTGGGGCGGATGCGGTTGCCGGCAATCGCAATCGGCCGCAACCGCCGAATCGCCGCCGCAGGTCCCCGTGGACCCCGCCCCGGCGGCAATCGCGGACGGCGGCAGTGCGCCCGACGCGGTCCAGCCCGTCGCCGCGGGCGATGCCGATGCCGACAGCGCCAAACCCGAGGCGACGGTGGCCGACGCAACGTCACCGGATGTGTCGGCCGGGACGGAGGACCTGACGCCGGAGGAGGTGCTGGCCCGCAAGGCCCGCGAGTCGGTGGAGCGTGCCGCCGAGGATGAGCGCAGGATCGCGGCCATGGACGAGGCCGAACGGACCTTCTGGGAAGGCAACTTCGACAAGTACAAGACATCGATCATGGAGATGATCGACGGCTACTTCGATCGCCCGATGGAGGAGCGGTTCGACTTTGTCATGGAGTACAACAAGGAGTTCATGACTCAACTCATGGCGGACCGCAAGGCCGCCAACATGCCGGCCGAGGTCCGGAATCCTCAGAAGGTCAACGAACAGTTCATACAGATGCTCGGCGCGAGGATGACCGACGAGGAGGCCGGAAAGTTCAAGGCCTACGTGAACGATGTGGTCAAGATGCAATTGGCCCGGATGAATGTCCAATTGGATAAGCCGGACAGCGCGCCGCAGCCCGTGGACGCTCCGGCCGAGCAGCCGTGAGGCCGCCGCGCGGCCTCGGGCTCGGTCTTGTGCCGTAGCCATGGCTTCGGTATGATTGCGCCCGCAGAGGAGTTGCCGGGCGACAGGACTTGGAGTGTGACCTCTCTGGAAGGGAGGACGGCCGATGAATCAGACTCGTTCACAGCCCAATGCGATGCTTCTCGTTCTCAGCGGCGCGATCGGCGCGCTCGTGGTGGTGGCCGCGGCGTGGGGCGTCTGGATGTGGCTCCAGCCGGACGAAGCGGAACCTGCGGCCGTGCTGGCGACCCCGCCTGACGCCCCCGCGGAATCGCCCGTCGAGACGCCCGTGCCGGCCGTCGAGCCCGAACCCGCTCCCGTGGCCGTTGCGGCCGTGGGGAACCGTGCCGAGGCCGAGCCTGCGCTCGGGCCGGAGTCGGTCGACGTGCCCGAAAAGACTCCCGAGGAAATCCTGATGGAGAAGGCCCGCAAGTCGGCCGAGCAGTATGCCGAGCAGGCCAACACGGACGATGGGTTCGAGGAGGAGCAGGCCTTCCTGGAGGCCAGGTTCGACCAGCGGAAGAAGCAGTTCATGGATTCGATAGACGGCTACTTCGCCCAGCCCGAGGACAAGCGGGATGAGTATCTGCGGAAGATCGGCGAAGAGTTTCGCAAGCAGTCCGAGGCCGAGCGGCTGGAGGCCGGACTGCCTGCCCAGCCGCGGAACCAGGGCCGCATGTGGGCCGAGTTCATGCGCATGAGCCAGGAGAAAATGACCGACGAGGAGAAGGCCAAGGTCAAAGATTTCATGAACGACATGGTCAAGAGGCAAGTGGCCAGGTTCCAGGCCGAAATGGAGCGGCAACTCAACAGCCCGCCGCGACAGTAGCGGCAGCGGGGCGGCGGCCGAGACTGCCCGTCGGGCAGGCGCATGCCGTTCTCGGTGAAGAGCGACGATATCCTTTTGGCCGCCCCTTGGCCGTTGTCGTCGTGGCGACGGCGTTCTCTTGCGGAGACGTTTGCGGGTCGCGACCGGTTGGCTCTGATCGAACAGGAGGATCTGCCATGGCCACGTTCAAGGTGACATTCCATCCCGGCCCAGTCGATGTCGTCGTGGACGCCGATAAAGGCCCCTTCGCTGGTGTCGGCGAGCCCGGCAGTCTGCTCGACATTGCCCTGGCGCACGAGGTGGAGATCATGCACGACTGCCAGGGCTCGGGCGTCTGCGGCACCTGCTGCGTTCTGGTCGAGCAAGGGGCCGCGAATCTGTCGCCCAAGAGTGAGGGCGAGTCCGATACGTTGGAGAGCATGACCGACAATGATCCCGCCGCCCGCCTGGCCTGCCAGGCCGTCGTTCGTGGCGACGTGGTGGTGCGCATTCCCTCGGCATAAACGACCTGTGCCCTCATGGCTCACGTGGTTCCTCGCTTCGGCCGAGGCCACCGCAACAGAAGAACACCCGGCGACCTTGCGGCGGCCGGGTGTTTGCTTGTCGCGGCGGCGGGGCCGTTGTGCCCCGTTCGTCCGGGCGATCAACCGATGCCGGCCTTCTCGCGCAGCCGGTCGATCGTGTCGGCCAGAGCCAGGGCCTGGGGCGATTCGGGATACTGTTCCATCAGCATCGCCGCCAGTTCGTAGGCCTCGCGATGGCGGTTCTGCTTGGTGTACTCGATGATCTGGGTCTCCATCTCGCGTCGCGTCTCGATGTCGGCGTTTCGCGACAGTTCGTCCATCTGGCCCTTGAGCGTTGCGGCCTCGGGACTGTCGGGATAGCGTTCCAGCAGCACCTCTCCCGTCTTCTTGGCGTCGCGGTAGTGCTTGCGGTTGACCAGGTGCTCGATCTCGCGGTACAGCCGCAGGCGGTCCTCCTTCTTGTGCTCCTCTTCCTCCATCAGGACCACATGCTCCATCTTCTGGGCTTCGGGATTATCCGGGTACTTCGCCGCCAGTTGCTCCGAGGTCTGGCGGGCCTTGTCCCAGAGGCCGAGGGTCATGTACGAGCGGATCTGCTCGCTCGTGCTCATGATGTCCACGTCGCGGTGCTCTTTCATGGCGGTCTCAAGCTGATGCGCGAGCCGCGCCGCCTCTTCGCCCTCGCCGAAGGCCGCACGGTAATCGTCGATCCGCTGCCGGGCCAGGGGCCACTTGGTGGCCTTGATCAGTTGCTGAATCTCGGCGTACATCGTTCCTCGCCGCTGGTCGGCCAGGTGCGATCGCTTGCGGGCCCGCTCCTCGGTCCCCAGCAGGGAGTTCTCGTTGATCTCCTGAAGCAGCACCACCATCTGGCGGGCCAGTTCCGTCTCGACCCCCGGCGATTCGGCTCCGGCGCCGGCCTCGCGCTCCAGGTGCCGACGCTCGGCCAGGCGGATATTCAGCGCCGTGTTGTAGTGGTAACGAACCATCAGCGAGGCCGCCCACAGCAACCCGGCGACGGTCACGCCCACCAGCATCGGCTGGATGCACTTTTGTGTCTTGGCCCACAGAACTTCCCGGGCCACAGGACCTTTCATCGCGGCGTCGGGAACGCCTGTGTCCTGAAGCATCTCGTACGTGCAGAGGACCACCGCGGCGATCAGCCACAGGACCGCCAGGACCTGCAACAGCCGTCCGATGACGTGCGGCCGGGGGAGCGGAATCATGTTACGCTTGGAAGTCGACGCCGGTGCCATGGTAGCCTCCTTAGGTCTGCCGAAATACGTCTGGCATGAAGACTGACAATCGTCTGTCGCAGCTGCAAAATTCCCGGTAAACCCATAAAAAATCCAGTCTTACGCAAGGTGATGCCGCATAACGGGTAACAGGTCCGAATGGCGTTGCTGCCCTTTCCGCAATCGTTTTTTGCCGTGATGACCCCTTGCATGAATCCCTGGTTCATTGCATAATTAT
>JAFGPY010000382.1 GCA_016935955.1 Planctomycetota bacterium | reverse complement strand
CTCTGGGACGCCTTCTGGGGCAACATCGGCGGCAACATCGGCGAGGTCTCGGCCCTGCTCCTGCTGGTCGGCGTCATCTACCTGGTCATCAAAGGGTACGTCCGCTGGTACTCGCCGGCGCTGTACCTGGGCACCGTCGCCGTGCTGGCGGCCGTGCTGCCTCTGCCGCTCGGACCCGAGGGCTCGCGATGGGTCTGGGCCGCCGCCCTGCGTGCCGGCGGCGACGGGCTGACCTACCCGCTCTATCACCTGGTCTGCGGCGGGCTGATGCTCGGTTCGCTCTACATGGCCACCGACATGGTCACCAGTCCGCTGACTCCGAAAGGCCAGATGATTTTCGCCGTCGGGTGCGGCGTGCTGACCGTGCTGATCCGCCTCTATGGCGGCTACCCTGAAGGCGTCTGCTACTCGATCCTGCTGATGAACACGGCCGTGCCGCTGATTGACCGCTGGACCCGGCCGCGCGTCTTCGGTACTGTGGAGAAGAAGGCAGCCGCAGGAGCGTCGTCATGAAACAAGCCGTGCGATTCGTCATTATCCTAGGCATCATTTGCCTGGTCATGGGCAGCGGCGTAGCCCTGATCTATGCCAAGTTTAAGGACACCATCGCCGCCCGCGACGAGGAGCAGCGTGCGGCCCTGCGGCTGCAGGTGCTGCCCGGCGGCGAAGGATTCTCGAAGCCCGAACCTCTGCCCGGCGCGTCGGATGTCTACGTCGTGAAAGCCGACGACGGTCGCCCCGCGGCCTATGCCGCCGAAGGGGCAGCGCAGGGATACTCGTCCACCGTTCAGGTCATGGTCGGTGTTGCGGCCGATGAGCAGTTAACCGTCCGCAAGGTGGTCGTCCTCTATCAGCAAGAGACGCCCGGCCTGGGGGCTAACATCAGCGAAGCCAAGAGCACCTACAATCTCTGGCAGAAGATCGGCGTGCAGTCGAGCGCCGAGGCCGAGAAGACGTACAATGAGTTCATGGACCAGTTCGACGCCAAGAGCGTCGGCCAACTCGACCAGGTGGATGCCATGACGGCGGCCACGATCACCTCGAACGCCGTCAAGACGGCGGTCCGTCGTGCCGTCGAGCGGGTCCGCCAAGCCACAGTCCCCAGCGGAGACCGATAGTCATGCCGCGTCGCGATCTGGAAGCGATTGTCGAAGCGATTCTCTTTGCCAGCGACGAGGCCCTGTCGGCCGAGCGCATTGCCGGGGCCCTGGAGCGACAGGACGCCACGCCCTCGGCCGTGCGCGACGCCATCGCCGATCTGAACGAGCACTACGTCCAGGACGAGCGGACCTTCGAGATCGTCGAGGTGGCCGGCGGGTACAAGATGATGACCGTGCCGGACTACAACAACTACATCCGCAAGATTCTTCGCGGCCGCTCGCGCGAGCGAATCAGCCAGGCGGCGCTCGAGACGCTGGCTGTTGTGGCCTATCGCCAGCCTGTGACGCGGGCCGACATCGACAACATCCGCGGCGTGGACACCGGGCCGATGCTGCGGACGCTGGTCGATCGCGGCCTGATCAAGATCGTCGGCCGCGACGAGAGCCTGGGTCACCCGTTGCTCTACGGCACGACCAAGCTGTTTCTGGAAGTGTTCGGCCTGAAGGACATCAGCAGCCTGCCGCGCGTTGAGGAACTGACCAAGGCCACGCCCGAATCAATCCTGACTGAGGACGATGAGTCCGAGGACTTTGTCGTCGAGGAGGACGTTGAGGGACCCGACGAGGTGGCCCGTAGCGACGAGGTCCGCAAAGCCATGAGCGACATGGCCGACCAGGACAACGCCGTGGAAGAAGAGGCTGCGGACGATGTCGGTGCCGGTGACGGCGAAGTGGCCGTGACCGACGCCGAGGCTGGAGATGCCGTCGAGGACGAGTCCATCATCCGTCTGTCCAACCATATGCCTGAGGACGGCGCAGACGAGCCGTCGTCGGACGCTCTCACCGAAGACGATTCAGCGGACGATCGTGACACCCATTAACGCGCGTAGCGACAGCTTGCCATAAGCATGAAGCGGTTACTCACACCTGCGCGGAGCAGAAACGATCATGGCCACGCAAGCGTGGCCATGCCACCCCCAATTGTCCGGCTCGGTTACTTCCACAGCGATGTGTCGTTCAGGCAGGTTATGTGCGTGCGCAGCTCGTAGCCCAGGCGGCGGGCCACGTCGGCGGCGCGGCGCACGTGGGTCAGTTCCTTGTCGTCGGCGCAGGTCCAGGCGCACCAGTCGTGGAGCATCAGCGGCATGTGCCAGCCGTGCGATGCGTGCTCGCCGATGATCGATGCCACGTACTCGTCCGGGTCGCCGTGGTTCCTCTGGTACATCCAGTCGGTGTCGCTGTAGCCGCTCGGGAAACCCATGATGTCGCCGTGGCCGAGACTGCCGTAATTGACGAACTCACTCTTGGTCTGGTGCCCCACGAGTCGTGTGTTGAGCATCCGCACGCCCAGGCCGGCCACCATCTCGAACTCCTGGCGGGCCTTGTCGGTCGAATCGAAGCCGGGCAGAGGGGCGCCGTCACGGCCGCTTGTGCCGCAAAGGCTGATACCGACCGGCCGCACGCCGAACAGCCGCTCGTGCACGGCGAATGATCGCTCGTAGTCGGCGCGCAGCTCGTCGATGCCGCGGCCGCGCTCGTAGCACAGGCCGATGTGCGTGTAGCTGTGGTCCTGGATGTCGAACAGCGGATCGCCGCGAACTTCCTCGTAGAACTGGCGGAAGTGGTCCTCGCGGGCGTCCATCGCCCCGCCGCGGCAGAAGAACGTCGCGGGAATCTCTTCGCGACGATGCACCTCGACCGTTTTCTCGAAGAAACCGGCCATGGTCTCGGGGTTGTCGGCCTCGGTGTCATAGCGCAGCAAAAACAGTTTGCCCATGAAGCCATCCCTTCGCGCGATCCACCCGCCAGCGCGGCGGGCTCGTTACGTACGACTCTTTAATCTTCGTCGCGGGCCAGGTCGCGGGCGCGGGCCACGATAGCCTCTTCGCCCAGGCCGACCTGCTCGAGGACCTCGTGCGGCTCGCGGGCCGACTTCGGCGTCTCGGCGACGCTCATCGTCACCACCTGGGCCCCGCGCCACGCGGCCGCAACCTCGGCCAGCTCGCTGCCCACCGAGCCGATGTAGCTGTCGTCCAGAACGAGCATCTTCTCGTTCGGGTCGCGGGCCATGGCCAGCAGCGCCTCGTCGGCCACCGGCAGGCCGTAGCAATCGACCACGCGGCAACCCACGCCCTCGGTTGCCAGGCGTTCGGCCGCTGACAGGGCCGTATGCACCATGTAGCCCGAGCCGACCAGCGTCACGTCGCGGCCGTCGCGGAGCACCTTGGCTCCGCCCATCTTGAACGTCTCGCTGGCGTCGTAGAGGATCGGCATGTCGGGCCGCAGCGTGCGGATGTAGACCATACCGTTGTGCCGCGCGGCCAGTTCGACGCAGCGGTAGGCGCACACGGCATCGGACGGCATGAGCATTTGGAGCATCGGCCGGCCGTCGGTCAGCCGTACGTGACCGAGCGAGCGGATGAGCGGCACGTCGGTCAAGGCCATCTGGCTCGGCCCGTCGGCGGCCAGGGTCACGCCACTGTGGCTGCCAGCCAGCTTGAGATTCAGCCCGCCGATGGCCGCCATCTCGATCTGGTCATAGGCCCGGGCGAAGAACTTGCCGAACGTGTTAGCGAACGGCAGCATGCCGCCGGCAGCGAACCCGCCCGCGGCGCTGACCATGTTCTGCTCGGCGATCTTGCACTCGACGAAGCGGTCGGGGAACTCCTTGTGGAAGTAGATCGAGAAGGTCGAGCCCTGGACGTCGGCGTCGAGGGCCACGACGTGGGGATTCTTGCGTCCGAGTTCGCGCAGGCCGATGCCGTAGGCCTTCCGTGTGGCCAGCTTGCCGCCCTTGGCGACGGCGGAGAAGTCGGGCGGATCAAGCGGCACGAGTTCCGGCGTGGGTTTGATCTTGCGGCCGCGCGGCGCCGGCGGAACCAGGTCGGCCAGTTCGGCGGGTCGCGGCGGCAGCTTCAACTCCTCGACGGCCGCGGCCGTCTGCTCGGCCGAGAGGGCCTTGCCGTG
>JAFGPY010000381.1 GCA_016935955.1 Planctomycetota bacterium | reverse complement strand
GTGCTGAAGACCCTGACCTACCGCGAGCGCGAGATCATCAAGCTGCGCTACGGCATCGGCGACGGCTACACCTACACGCTGGAAGAGGTCGGCCGCATCTTCAAGGTGACCCGCGAGCGCGTGCGGCAGATTGAGGCCAAGGCCATCCGCAAGCTGCAGCATCCGGTGCGGGCCCGCAAGCTCGAAGGGTTCCTCGACGGCGCGACCGTGGAGCGGATGGAGTAGGCGACCCCGGACGTTTCGACAACAAACCTCCTTTCAGAAGACGCGAGATATGCGACACTCGCGTCTTCTTTCTCTTCGGGTCGGCGATTCCCTTGCGATTCCGACGTGCGGCGGCGTATGCTGTCAGGTAGAGGATCCTGGTCTGGAGGGAAGGACGACATGCGATCCGTGATGTTCATCGGTCTCTTCGTCGGGAGCGCCATCGGTTGGTGGGCCGGCAATCACTACCTCGGCATCTGGGGTGGCCTTGCCGGCAGCACGGTGGGCGGCTTTGCCGGCATCTACCTGGTCTACCGGCTGACGCGCGACTACCTCTGATCCCCGGACAAAGTGACCTCCCAGCACTTCCTGACCCGGACGTTTCCTCCCCACACCGCCCTTCTACCGATGCGGGATTCCCCCTAATTTGGCGTCCCCCCGGCCTTGTCGACCGCTCAAGGGCCTGTCCCCCGAGGCCGCATCCGGATTGACAAACCGGCCGAAAAGACTTTGCCGATGAGTATTGCGGTATACATGTTTTCGGCCCCGGTGGTCGTCCTGGGGGACGCACGTCGGTGCCGGCTGCGCTGGGTAGGAGGTCGAGGCCATGCTTACGGTTCAGGACATTCTGCGCGTCAAGCAGCCCGACGTCGTGATGACGTCGGCCGACGTGACGGTCGCGGAAGCCGCACAGATCATGACCAAGGCGGTCATCGGGTCGATCATTGTCAAGGACGGGGACAAGCCTGCGGGCATCTTCACCGAGCGCGACCTGCTGCAGCGCGTGGTCGCCGCCGGTCGCGATCCCCACAAGACCACACTCGGCGAGGTCATGAGTTCGCCAGTCAAGACCTGTCGGCTGGACGAGCCCGTGGACCAGTGCGCCCTGCGGCTCAAGAGGGGACATTTCCGCCACATGGCCGTCGTCGACGAGCACGGACGGCTGGTCGGCCTGATCAGTCTTCGGGACGTCATGGCCGGGCAGCTCAAGGAAGACGACCTGGCCTTCGGCGAGATCATGGCCGCGGAACTTAGCGAGCACGAAGATCGCAGCCTCGGCATGTGACCGCGCCCGGAACGAGGCCAGCGGTCCCGATTTGGACTACTGACCGCCGGAGTCCTTCAGACGGTCTGTCTGCATCAGTCGGAGTTCAAGACGTTTCAGCTCGCGCAGAATCGTCAGCCGGGCGTGGACGATCCAGTACCACAGCTTGATCACGATCAGGCCGGCCTCGCCCATGATGACCAGCGCCAGGCCCAGCATTTTTGCGCTAACGTCGCGCTCCGTGACAACCATCAGGATGCCTGGTACCAGCAACAGCAACGAGACCGCCTGCCAGACCCAGGTCATGATCACGAGGCGCCTCTTCTTGCGGCTATACTCGCTGGTCACCTGCAACCGCAGCATCTTCTCTCGCGCGGCGTCGAACGTCTCGTCAAGTTCCAGGGCCTCCAGAAACTCGGTTTCGAAATCACTCATCATCGATCCTCCATGAGTTTTTTAAGCTCAGCGCGAGCCCGGTGCAGCCGCGACTTCACCGTGCCTTCGGCCACGTCGAGAATGGCTGCCATTTCATTGACCGTGAATCCCTCGACGTAGCGCAGCACGAGAACGCTCTGCATGGGGCCGCTCAGTTGTCCCAGGGCCTGCTTGAGCTCCAAATGTGTTGTGCCCGAGGAGTCCTCCGTCGGATAATCAGCGGCCACATCGTGCCACAGGTCGCGATGCCGCTTTTCGACCCGCAAGCGATCAACGCACTTGTGGGTCACGATACGATAGGCCCAACCGCTGAAGGCCGCCGGATCGTCCAGCCTGGGCAGCCCGCGGAGCATGGCCATCCACGCGTCCTGGCAGGCGTCCCAGGCGGTGTCCTCACGCCCCAGAAGGCGGCGAGCGTGCCGCCAGAGACGCCTTTGCCAACGACGAAACAACAGCTCCCAGGCGGCCCCGTTGCCGTCCTGGGCCTCAACCACAAGCACCTCGTCGAGCAGTTGTCTGGGTTCGTGATCCATGTTCCACACAGTAGGTCGGTGAAAGGGGCTCAGCGGTTCCCAGGATTCCCCTGGCGACCGCCCACGCCTGTCGGGCCCATGGTACGGGCTCCCCCGCGTTCCGGCAAACCGAAATGGCGGAGGCCGCCGTGGATGCCACTCCGCCCCCCTTTCGGTTGCGGCAGGACCACAAAACCGATGTTGCCACAACGCAATGCCGTTTCTTCCAGGATGTTGCCCAGTCGCAACACGGACTCGTAAGCCACGCTTTAACAGCCACTTCCATCCACGAACCACACACCACACGCTATTGGCACAACGTTTGCAATATACAACGACTGAGGAAAAAGGGACTCGCCGCCTACGCCGCTCGCGGTATACTGACAGGAAATGCGGGACGCGGGAGAAGGGAGGCTCTTGGCGAGGTACCGTTTGGGATTGGGGAATGCCGGACTGAGCCGCAGGTGAAAGCGCGGGGCTGAACCAGGTTGCGGGGATTGAGAGACCGGCACAAAACGCTGAAGGGGGAACGAGCAATGCGTCATGCGGCTCTGCTCGTGATCGTTGTGAGTATCCTGACGGGGGCGGCAACCGTTCGTGCCGACGCGGTCCTGTTTGACTTCGAGGAGTTCGAGGCCAGCAGCGAACGCTTCATCCATCCGGGGACATACAACGTCCTGGAATGCCACGTCGGCCTTCTGAGCGTGATCATCTCGCGTACCGACGGGGACAGCTTTGACGTTGTCGAAGTGACGCAGCCTGCCTTCGACGCCTCATGGGGCGGCCGGGCACTGGATCCGTGGTACGGATACGAGGACGCGACGGACGGCTGGTTCATCGCCACGTTCTCCATACCGGTCACCTACGTGCGGCTTCAGATGACTGACTTCGGCCAGGACAGCGACACAGCCTACATAAAAGCCTACAGCAGCGTCTTCGGCCTGGGCGACTTCGTCGGCGAAGCCAGCGCCTTCTGGGGAACGGCTTCTGCGCCGCAATACGTCACGGTCGAGTTCGAGGCGAGCGACGGCGACTCGTTCATGTCGATCATGTTCCGCGGCTACAGCTCTGTGCTGAGCAACAGCATGTACGTGGACAACTTGACCGTGGAGCCGATCTTCATCCCCGAACCGGCGGCCGCTTCGGTGTTGGGCGTCGGGCTTGTGGTGCTCGCCAGCCGTCGCCGCAAATAGCCCCAACTTCTTCAGGACACGGACCAGCAACACGCCTCGCAGACGAACTCTGCGGGGCGTTCTTCTGCGCCCACCGAATCCTAGCAGCCCGTTGAGGAAATGTAGCCCGGCCGCCCTCGGCCGGGGAGCACGGACACAAAGGGTTGTTTGCCGCCTTGCGTCACGCCCGAGGGCGGGCGTGCTACAATAGGCTTTGACTTCTTCAACGGGCTGCTAGACGAGACTCGCACGGCCCGCATTGCGCATGGCGTGCCCCACCTGCCCAGCCGCCGCGTCCGGCCGGCTTCCACCGGGAGGGTCCGTGTGGCGACAATCCCTCCGGTTTGCCGATATACCTTCAGGGGCAGCACGGCGTCCGGTCGCTGCACCGGACGGCCCGAATCGGAACACAATCACGGCAAGGAGCAGGTGTGATGAAAGTCGAAGACATTCTGATGGTCAAGGGGCCGGACGTGATCGTGGCTCCGCCCGACACGACGGTGGCCGATGCGGCCCGGATGATGAACCAGGCGGACGTCGGCTCGGTGATCATCAAGGACGGCGACCAGGTCAAGGGCATCTTCACCGAGCGCGACCTGCTGAAGCGTGTCGTGGCCAAGGGACTGGACCCGCACTCGGTGCGACTGGCGGAGGTCATGTCGTCGCCCATCAAGAGCTGCCGACTTGAGGACGCGGTCCACGATTGCGGTCTGCGGCTGACGCGCGAAAAGTTCCGTCACCTGGCGGTCATGGAGGATGAGGCCCTGATCGGGGTGATCGGTCTGCGGGACGTGATGTCGGCCCAGATCCGCGAAGCCGAGAACCGCATCCGCGAACTCGAATCACACGGGACCGATTGACAGGCCGCCGCGGCTACGGCAGGGCCTGACCCAGTTGCGAACGAAGCGACCTCATGTCGTCGGACGTGATAGCCCCCGAGCAGTCCACGTCGTAACGAACCGTCGATCCGTCCAGGGCCTGGCCGGCCTTGGCGCGAATGGCCACTATGTCTAGGGCACTGACCGTCTCGTTGCCATCCACGTCGCCGGCCAGCACGCCGAAGACGAGGCTCGTGTCGCCGACCACGTCGGTGTCGCCTTCACCTCGGACCGAGGCGCTGAGCGAGGCCGTGTAGCGCGCCGCATTCGGCAGGGCGGCAGCCAAAGTCGCCACAAGGACGCGGTTGCCGCTCTCGAGTGTGCAGCCGCTTGTCGTCTGGCCCGTCACTATGACCGAACCGCTGTTCACGGTCGCGGGATTCAGCGGATTGTCGAACGTGAGCCGCAACTGCGTGATGCCCTGCCCTCTGGCCTCCACGCCGTTGTCGCTGATCTCGGCGCCCAGGGTTCCGGCGGCGCCGTGTGCGGCCAGCAGTTCCCACTTGGTGATCGTGACCTCGTCGGCCCGTGCCAGAGCCGCCCACAGGGCCCAGGCCGCATAGGCTTTGCGGTTGCCGTTGAGCGGCTGCGTGTGGGCCGCAGAGCAACTGTACCACTCGCCGGGATGGGCGTTCTGCCAGACCGTGGCCCAGTTGCGGTCGCGCGTGCCGTTGCCGTCGCTGTCGTAGTCGCAGTTGTCGTTGCACAGCAGCGGCATGTAGTGCGTCAGGCCGTCGGGATCGTAGCTTTCGATGTCGGCGAAGTCGTAGAGGATCTTGTTGTTGGCGGTGCAGTAGTCCCGAATCTGCTGGTTGCGGACATTCAGGTTGCCCGTGGCCCCGCTGCCGTCGAGGTGGCCGGTCATGTAGACGAACTTGACGTTGGGGAAATCGTTCTCCAGGCCGGTCATCAGGCTCAGGTAGGTGGCGATGTTGGCCTGGGTGGCCGACGACACCTGGCCGCACCACGACCAGATGATGACGTTGCAGTTGGGATGGCTGGCCAGGTAGGTCCTGGTGGCCGGCTCCCAGGCGGTGTAGTTGGGGTTGCCCAGGTCGCTGGCCCCGGAGAAGGGCGAATCGTCGATGTCCAGCGTGTCGCCCGTGCCGCCGTCGGTCCAGGTGTAGAGACCCGCAGGCGTGCCGTAGCGGGTCTGCATGAAGGCGTCCATGGGCGTCATGCCGGTGGTCAACTGGCTGCCGTGCGAGGTGTGGCCATAGGCAATGTGCAGATTGTCCTTGGCCCGCTGGATATCGGCCTGCGGGACGGCCGTGATGACGCAGTCCTCGTGGTTGATGATGAGCGGTCCGGCCGCCTGAGCGGCAGTCGCCATGCAGAGCACCAGGGCTGCAACGACCGGGCACGCCACAACAACTTGAAACGGACGCTTCATCGTCGATCCCCCCACGCGGAGTTGCCGAACCCACTTGCACAGACTACCCGTTCTGTGCCGCTTGAAACACCGATACGTTGACAGGGAGTCACCGCCTTCACACTGCCGACTACCGCAAGATTACCCCAAAAACATGCCGATGTCAAATGCCATGCACCCGAGCCCCCGCCCTGCCCAATACCTGGCCCCTCAGGCCGCCAAGGCCCGTTTTCTTCCGGCGCGGCGCGGCCCATGCGGGGTTCAACGATTCGGAGTCCGCACCTCGACGGCTGACACCCCACATGCGGTCTTTCAAATCTAAAGGAGCTGGGACCATGACACGATTGACACGACGATGGGCGGTTGCGGAATGGGCCAAGCCTGGGGCTGTCCGGGTTTGTGCCGCGGCACTTGTCCTGGCCTGCCTGGCCGGCCCCCTTGCGGCCCAGGCACGTGCGGCCGGCGACCTCAAGGTCTACGGCGGCGACATCAACGACCAGGCTGAACTCGACCCGGGCGGTCGCTGCGAGATAACCATCACCGGCACCCGCAACGGAACCTTCTCGGGCAAGGTCATCGCGACTTCCGGTCAGCCCATCGAAGGGCTGAAGGCACTCATGAGCGACCTGAAGCAAGATGGGGCCACGATTCCGTCCTCGGCGGCAACCGTTCGCTATGCCGTCGGCTGGGAAGAGTCCATCGGCAACTGGCACCGCCCGCCGGGACGCGACATCCTGCTGAAGTCACCGCCCGAGGGACAGACGACCGTGCCGGTCTGGGTGACCGTCGCCGTGCCCAAGGAGGCCAAGGCCGGTTCCTACACCGGCCAGTTGGCCATTGCCGCCACGGGCGCGCAGCCGATTCGCATTCCGGTGACGCTCAAGGTACAAGACTGGACGCTGCCCGACCCGCAGAACTACCGGACCTGGATCGAGATGGTTCAGTCGCCCGACACCCTGGCGTCGGAGTACGACGTGCCGCTCTGGTCCGACAAGCACTGGGCCATGATCGCCCAATCCATGCGGCTCATGTCGGGAACCGGCACCCGCACGGTCTACGTCCCGCTCATCGCCGAAACCAACATGGGCAACAGCGAAAGCATGGTCCGCTGGGTCAAGAAAGGCGGCGGCTTCGAACCCGACTTCTCGGCCATGGACCGCTACCTCGACACCGCCGTGGAGAACATGGGCAAGCCCAAGCAGGTGATCTTCTACGCGTGGGACGTCTTCGTGGCTCCTCCCGACGAGGACTTCATGAAGCGGCAGCGCGACAACAAGAGTTACGAGCTGGAGAAGTTCGAAGCCCGCGTGGCCGAGGGACGCAAGGGCGTGCCGGTGACGATCGTCGATCCGGCAACGGGCAAGACGACCAAAGGTTTTCTGCCGCACTACGACAGCCCGGAGGGCAAGGCCGTCTGGGGTCCATTCTGGAAACAGTTGCGCCAGCGGATGGCCAAGCGCGGGCTCGACAAGGCCATGATGCTCGGCGTGGCGTCCGACTGGCGCCCGTCGAAGAGCCAGTTGACGGCCCTGAAAGAGTTCACCGGCGACCTGCCCTGGACATCGGCCTCGCACCATGCCCGGTGGCTCTTCGGCACCAAGAAAGACGGCTCGCGCGAGCTGGAGGGCGTCGCCTCGGTCGGCTACACGGCCGTAGCCCTGGACTTCCAGTACACGATCAATCCGGCCAACGGTCGGTGCTACGGCTGGCAGAAGGAGATGCTCCACGCCCAGTACTGGCGGTTCCAGTACTTCAACACGCAGTCGATGGTCACGATCCGCGGCGAGGCCGAGGCCAACATCACGGGCAACCAGCGCGGACTGGCCCGCGTCGGGGCGGACTTCTGGTTCACAATCAAGGACAAGCGCGGCCGTCGCGTCGGCACGGTCACCGACCGCTACCCGCAGAGCTACTGGCACAGCATGAACGTCACCGCCTGGCTCCTGGCCCCGGGCCCGGACGGTCCGGTGGGCACCGCGCGGCTCGAGACGTTCACCGAAGGCATCCAGGAATGCGAGGCCCGCATCGCGATCGAACTGGCGCTGACCGACAACGCCCTGCGCAACAAGCTCGGCAAGGACCTGGCCGAGAAGGCCCAGAAGATTCTCGACGAGCGGCTGGTCGCCCTCTGGAAGGGCCGCGGGGCTGACGATGCGGCGATGGAGCACGGCCTCGTGCCGGCCTACCGCGACATGTACGCCATGCGAAAGGAGTGGGACGCCAAGGCCGGCAACGCGTGGTTCGTCGCTTCCGGCTGGCAGGATCGCAACGCCCAGCTCTACACCGTGGCCGGCGAGGTGACAGCCAAACTGGGCGGCAGGTAGAGTGCCGTCATCCGGCATCGCTCCTTATGATGGCAATCGAGAAGCTCCACAAGGGCAAGTCTGCTGTCAGATAGGACGGAAGCCGGCATCAATCCGGTCTGGGCACAGCCCAACAGGCAACCGGATGATCAGTGGGAGTCGCAACGGCTGCGAGCCCGTAGGGCCCTGACACCAATCAACATCAGTACGAGTCCCACAGCGGCTATAGACGCCCAGAGACATGACCTGCCGGGAGACCTCGTGTTGGCCGGAAAAGGATTCTGCGCGACGTCGGCCTTCTTCGGATTCATGGGAACCGATTCGGCAGCGTGGCCGACCTGCGCAATCTCCAGGGCTTCGTCAAGCGGCGTTTCCCTCGGATCAAGTACCTCACCGGTCTCCGCGTCGGCAAACGGCAGCATGTTGCAGCGTCCGTCGGGCAAGACACGGTAAGCCAGTTTCCGAATGGCATCGACAACCTCGGTACCTGGCGGAAAGGCAATCTTCAGGTCCTCGTCCTTCACGGCCCCTCGCACAAACTCGCTGACCTCGTAGACAATCTCGGTCTGTTCGGCAGATGACGTGGTCCCGGACGAACAGATCGCGCTCATCGGCACCCAGAATCCATCGACGCTCTTTGCATGCGTGACTTGCGTGGTCTCATAGTCACGGTTATTGCCTTGCCGCGCCTCAAATTCGACAAGAACAGGCATGAAGTCGCGATTCGGATCGAAGCAGTACCGCCAGTGGATGCCGTCGCCAAGCGGAATCTTCACACTGATCACTTGGCGGTCTTCCTGTTCAACCCAGCCCACGTCGATGGGCTTCTCCTCGGCAACTCCATTCTCAAGCCATTCGACGGCGGTAAGAGCCTGTCCGCCCGCGCCCGCCCTGACATTCGTACCCAGGATGGCGTTGTACCTGTAATAGGAAAAGTTGTTGCTCTCAGTGTCCCAGATAAGACCACGAGGATTCTTGTGCTCAGGTCGGCGGGTCAATGACCTGGACACCGAGCCATCCCAGTGGGTTGCGAACGTGCCTTTGTCCGCTCCGTCCAGACTCGTTTTCGTGACACGGAAGTACAGCCCCTCATCTTTTCGTCTCATGGTACAAGCATTATGCTCGAACACGCGTGTCTGATTTCCGCTGGCCACGTCGATGTTATGTGACCTTTCCGTCATTTCGTAAGAGAAGTTGCGCAAGCGTGATTCTCGAATGCGAAGAGCTGCAAGGACAACAGCAATCCTTTCCTGTTGACTCATTTCCTGAAAGACTCCACGGTCGAGCTTCGGCATCTGTGCAAACAGAAGCGTGGCCGGAATAAGAGCAATAAACAATGATGTCGTCAGGATCCGCATCATCATTGCGTGTCCTTCCCATTGTCTCGCGCGCATGATACTACAGGCAATCCGCCCAATGGCGCCGCACAGTTGCCCCATCAGTATGGGGTACACTCGATATACGTGCAGGCTCCCTGCTTTGTGCCGCCACTCGTCCGACAAGCGCACTGGTTGACTTCATCGTACCAATAGCACGATCTTTGCCAAAGGCTACCACATATGAGTGGGTTACCAGTTGCCTCACAACCAGCATACACAGTGCTGTAGGTCGTCACACACGCCCAGTGAAGCTCTTCCCAAGAGCCGTCACAATTGTAGCACGTAGTCCCCTGGCACGAAGCCTCCGGTCGTCCAACGCAGCCAGAGAAGGGAGCGGGAACAGACACACCACCACAGTTGTCCGCCACGGGCACACACTCAGCCGATTCAATGGTGGTCGACGCGTACATCGTCTCCAGCCAAAGACCAGACACCAACAGACAGGCAAGCAGGCACATCACACTGACCCATTGCGGTTTCTTGTTCACGTCAGATCCCCCTGTCTTGCACCACACTACGAACCGTGTCGCCGCGTCACTCACTCAAAACGACCAGCAGGCACTCCTCCACACAGTCGCTATTCGTCGCATTCGGAAAGAGTACAACCACCTTCCTTTGTTCCGCCGGTGCTTCTGCACAGGCAAGAGTCCCCGGTCCAGTAGCAAGAGCGCCGCCACATGTCGCCACAGGACAACGGGTTCCCTAAAGCATTACACGTCCACCCTTCCTCACTATATATGGTAAAGCAAAATTTATGGCCCTCTTCCCAACTTCCGTCACAGTTGTAGCACACGGTGCCGCCACAGCTGGTCTCGGGACGTCCAGTGCACCCGGCAAATGGAGCCGGAGTTGCGGCTGGTCGACAATCCATCCATTCCGTCCATGTGCATAGCGACGATTCGATAGTCGCGCCGTACGCCGCAGCAACACTCACAGCGACAATCCCTATCCCTACTATCAGAACGCACCGCTCACGGACCAATAGCGAACGCCACATTGGCACGCTCCTTTGCCCCCTACCATCAGCCATTCAGAAAAGAGTCTAGCGTAGTTATCACAACACATACACCGCAGGGCCACCAGCCCCACACTCACACCGTCGGCGTCCAGGTCAACAACCACAACGTCCTAACGATCCGCGCATTGGCATAGTGGACTGTTCGTCCCCAGAAACAGTGCTTGGCAGCCGCATATGTCTGTTCACTACTCAGGAATAGTACACTCGTTGAAAGTGCAGCCCCCCTCCTTCGTGCCTCCCGATGTTCCACAAACACACAGACTAAGCTCTGCAGTCTCATGGATGTGGCACGACCGTCGCCACAGATCACCACAAGCAATCGGGTTGCCCGTAGGGTTGCACGTGGCGGGTGTATACCACGTCACGCAGGCCCTGTTGCCCTGCTCCCAACTCCCGTCACAGTTGTAGCACGTTGTGCCTTCACAGGATGAGAGCGGTCTCATCGCACAACCTGACAATGGTGCAGGCGTCGCCATCCCCTCATTGCACTGGGACGTAGTCGAGGCGCAAAATGACGACTCTATGGTCACGGCATACGCCATCTTCAGCCCCACGCCCAACAAGAGCAGCACCACTGTCAACGACACGCAGTTCAGTGTTCTCATCTTCAGTGTCATCTTGGATTCTCCTCTCTTCAGGATGCGATGGACAACACGTTCGCCTCGACAACGGTTCCAGCGCTGCCATCATCGGCCTTTCTTGAGGCAAGCGTCATTGAGGCCGACAACGGGAATATCCAGCGTGTCCTCACCGAAAAACACTCTCAGGATCGCCCTGTTCACAGAGCGCGAGGCCTTCTCCTTGTTGAATGCAAGAGTGACGCGCCACCCGCGTGTGCCTCCTTCGTCCTTTGGCACCGTGCTTTCAATGACAAATGGACACGTGCCATCACTGTGCCAGAGAAGCTCTGCTTCGAACCGCAAATCTTGTTGGTTTGCCAGTACACTAATGGTTGCGCTCTGTGCGTCTATCTCGCCTGAGGCATCCCTCCCAAAAAGGATCGAGGATGGCATCGCCTCGATAGCCCCTCGATACTTCGCCATAACGAGTAGTCTCACGGACGGACGGTCTTCGATATCGGTTCGAAAGACAATCCATGTTTCCTCGTGTCCTGCCTCGCGTGGAGCTTCAACCTGGACAAGGAACCTGCCAGGTCCTTGGTCATCCTCATCAGTTCCTCTATCGTCTGCCGAGTGGATCACTCGCGAGATCGTGATGTTCTCACTCGTATTCTCGATTCCCAGCAGGCGAAACGGCCGCGGATCTGTTCCCTGATGCAATTGCACCGTACGGCTCTTCCGCTCCCCCGCCTTCAGCAAACCGAAGTTCACCCATCGTGGCGTAATCAGAGCGGGTGCCCTGATAAATCCACTCACGGTCAGATAAACCAGAGGAGCCTTCGGATCGTCCGTCTGAAGAACAACCGTGGCCCTCTGTCGTCCTGGCCGATTCCCCCAGTCGACCGTCACCGGGATCTCCACCACGGTACCAGGGGCCACGCTATCAGTTGGTAACGATGCAACTGTACAGCCACATGTGCTGGTCTGCTTTACAATACGGACCGGCCTGTCACCGGTATTCGCCAGAACAAAAATGTGCTTGCGAATAGAGGCTTTCCCCAGGGACATGTCACCGAAATCGTGGTCTGCCCTTTCACAGAGCAATCCACATGAGGGTTCGGGTGTAGTTGACGACCACAGCTGGGCGGTCTGTCCAATTGCCAACACCGTAATGACAAGCCCAAGAGTGGTGACTGCAACATAGGGCCAAACCTTGTGTCGACGATTACGGTCAAGTCTGATCAAGAGGTAACACCTCGGTTCCGAGGGCTTCACGGCATGTACAGCCTGTACGATCTGTACGACAATACCCGCTTCCCGCTTCATAATATTACACCACAATAGATTATGTTGTCAAGATATAACAGGGGTACTTGCGTGAGAATACTGCCACCCCACGCACAGGTTTCTCCGCCGGAGTCGAACGACCGCAAAACAGCAGGAACACTCGCATAGACCGGGGTTTAAGCATAGGACGCTGTCTGTGTTACAGGAGGCTATGCCGTGATTTCCAGCATTCGTTCGCCCATATTCGTCTTTGCCGTCGCTTCGCTCTGCGTGGCTGGCGCCGCCGAGATGGCCGGCGCCCAGGGCGAGGAGCAGCACGCGTTGCGCCCGTCACCCGAGGCCTTCTACAATCAGGCCGTCCGTTCGGCCACGCCCGGCAAGGACGGCGCCGGCGAGCAGTTCTGCTGGCGGGCCAACTTCAACATGGGCATCTTCCTGCAGGCCTACGAGGCTTGGCACGATACCGCCTGGCTCGACTGGGGCGTCAAATTCTACGACTATGCCATCAGCAAGATGGGCACCGGCCCCGACGGCCGCAAAGGCTGGATCGGCGCCTACATTTACGACGGACAGTACGCTTGCGACGTTCACGTGGGCGACGCCGTGCTGGTCGACCACATGCTCGAATTTGCGGAGGTGGTGCTCAAGGACCCGAAGCTCAAGGCCAAGTATGGTGAAGCCGCCACGCGTTACGTCGAGCTTGCCCGTAACGACGTGATCGACAAATGGGACGCCCGCGGCACGTGGCGTGAGGACGGGCCGTACGGGAGTTATGTCATGTGGGATCACTACTGCAAACCCGGCGACCCGACTGACTGGCAGAAGTTGCCCGACGTGAAGAACTCCGGGCTCTCGCTGCCCTTCAACAAACAGAACGACATGGCCCTGGTCTGCCTGAAGCTCTATCGCATCACGGGCGAGAAGTCCTACCGCGACAAGGCCGAGAAGATCTTCGCCTTCATGCGTAGCCGGTTCCAATACGTCGACGACTACTACGTTTGGAACTACTGGGAACCGTTCGGCCCCTGGGACATCGACGTGCCCGCGAAAGAATCTCGCCACTGGATGAACGTCCACGGCTATCGCAACTACCAGGCCGGCGAGATCGGCCAGATCGTCGAGGCCTATCACACGGGCGTCGTCTTCACCGAGACCGACATGCGGCGGATCATTAGCACCAACCTCGAAGTCATGTGGAACAAGGACAAGGCCGCACCGAAGTTCGTCAACTCGAATGCCGCCCTGCCCGTGCCGGAGATGACCGAGGAGCAACGCAAGGCCCAGGAGGCCGCGATTGCCGCCAATCCCTATGCGAAGGAGGGCCGCGCGGGATGCCTCTGGACCGGGTTGCTGGATTTCGACCAGACGGTCCGTGACCTGTACGCCCTGCAACTGGCCGGCGATGCCCGCGACACTCGCGGCAAGGTGGCTCGCGACTACTTCAAGAACGTGACGTGCAAATCGCCGCCGAGTTTCGCCCGGAAGTACGCCAAGGACGACGTGACGGTGCCGCAGGTTCCCGTCACCCAGTGCCGCAGCCTCACCGTGGCCACGGTCATGCCCTGCACGATGAAGCGCGGCACATCGTCGCTCGTCTTCTGCAAGGCCCGCATCCCGGTGGACGTGGAGATCGCCCTCTACAGCGCCGACGGCAAGCAACTCGTGAGCCCCATCTACAAAGGCAAGATTGAGGGCGGCACCGACGGCCACGCCGGCGTCTTCTTCGTCCAGTGGGACCCGCAGAGCGTCGAGGGCCAGACCCTCAAGGGCCCCTACCGTGTCCGCTGGACCGTCGCCGACGGCTACCGCGAGTTCCCGGTGATGGTCGGCGACTGAGCGCCGAGCGTGGGCGTGTGACAGAGCCACGGAACTATCGGCCCACGTTACAGGGGTCGGCACCATGACCACCGCGAAGCCGCCAACCCGCCGTTTTGTTGCGGTCGCCACAATGCTGACCGGCGCCATCGTCGTCGCTGCGGCAATGGCGGACGAATCCGGCCGCCCATCCCCTTCCGGCACCGCCGCTTCAGTACCTGCGGCATCCCCCTTCCGCCCGGCTTCGTTCGCCTACGTCCTGCAGGCCGATGCCTTGGCCGAATCGCGGGCCGAGGCCGTGAAGAAGCTGCAGGAATGCGGGCGCGACCTGATCGTGCTGGACGCAAGCTACTCTGGCGGCAAGGACGGGGCCTGGACACGGGACGAGGTGGACGCGATTCGCTCCGGTAAACTTGGCCGCAAGGTCGTCGCCTATCTCAGCATCGGCGAGGCCGAGGACTATCGCTCCTACTGGCAATCGTCGTGGGACGCCGACCGCGACGGCAAGCCCGACCCGGCCGCCCCGAAGTTCCTCGGCCCGGAGAACCCCGAGTGGAAAGGCAACTATCGCGTCAGGTACTGGGACAAGGCCTGGCAGGCCCTGATCCTTGAGACCCTCGACCGCATCGTGGCCCGGGGATTCGACGGCGTCTACCTGGACATCGTCGATGCCTTTGAGACCTACGAGCGCGACGGTGACAAGACCATCGACGACCGAGTCAATCCCGAGACCGGCAGCACCTATCGTCGCGACATGGTCCGCTGGGTCATACGTCTGGCCGAACGGGGCCGCACTGCCTCGGGACCCGACTTTCTGGTCATTCCGCAGAACGGCGACCAGCTTCTGGCCGACGCCGACTATCTGAAGACCGTCAGCGGCATCGGGGCCGAGGACCTGTTCACGGATGGCCGCCGCAAACAGGATGCGGCCTCTGTGCAATACCGCGTCGACCTGCTGAGCCGGGCCACTCGAGCCGCAAAGCCCGTGCTGGAGATCGAGTACTCCACGAGCACAACACTGCAGATCTGGGCCGCAGAGCAGGCCCGCAAGCACAACCTCATCCTGCTGGTGACCGACCGTGACCTGAAGACCCTCGGCACCGTCCCCACCGTTCCGTGACCATCGGTCACAGCCCGAATTCCCTTCCGCGAAGATTTACCGGTCGCAGGTTACGTGGCGACATGTGGTTGCGGACGGGCGAAAAAATGCTAACTATTTTTGCTGAGCGCCACAGCGTCAAGCCGCCGAAACACACCATGTAGTGGCTTGGGCCTGCCGAGTGCGCCATATATGGCGCTAGCGCAATGTTAGGTGTTTTTCTCAAGAAAGGCCCTAAAAAATACCGAATATAAAGCTTGACGTTTGCCTGTTGTTCGGGTACTGTTTCATAGAATGTTCGGTGTTTGTTTGGGCCCGTGTCCGCTGCAAGATTCAAAAACCGGCAAGGCGTTCGACAGGCACGCCCCAACAAGATAAACCGGCGACACGAGGAGATGGAGACCGTGACAGGAAAGATACCCGTGCCCTTCCCTGTGGTTCCTCTCCTCGGCTTATGTACAACGGGTCGGCCGCATGCAGACGACAAGGTGTGCCCTTGTCCGTGGCCGCCTCTGGAGATAGCAGGAGCAAGAGGTTGGGACTGGTTTGGGAGGCTGCACTGTCCGCTCAGTAGTCTCGGGACGTGTCGGCCGTGGACGACGGTGGAATCCGCCGTTCTCTAATGCCCAGTTTCGTTCGTGTGGACGTACCGCCAAGGACGTCCGTCCGAGTCGATCCGGGCGAACGTTTTGCCGCCCTCGGGAGAGCGGGCCGCAGAACAGGGGGTTACGAGGATGAGTTGCGCATTGGTTGCCGGAGCGTCGGTTCTTGTCGGTGTCGCCCCGCTGTCGGTGGTTGCCGTGCTGATGGTTGCCGCCGCACTTGGCGTCGCCCTGCTCTTGTTGGGTTCGGCCTCGCGACGTCTGAAGGGAGCGGCCGGTTCGTTGCGGCGACCTTCGTCGCTCGACTTGGTCGGCCTGCGAACCGAACTGAAGTCCAACTATAACCGTCTGCGTCGTAGTGGCGAAGCCATGCCCCTGGCGGCCGACGTGTGGCGGCGATTCACCGCTTCGGGCGAGACCATGCCTCTGGCCGTTCGCCGCGAGGTCGCCCAAGCCTACCATGCCATCGACGTGTCGAACCGCCTGCTGACCGCTTCGACGGCCTACGACAGCCGCGGGATCCTTTCGATTCGTCAGCGGCGCCTGGCCCTCTGGCCGACGCTCGAAACGGCTATTCGCGGAGCCCTGGTGGCCCTGGGTTGTGACGTCGCCCCGGCCGTGCAGGTCCACGCCCGGCCGTTCCGCCAGCCTGACGCTACCGTGAAACCGGCCGCAACTGCCGCACCGACTGCGCCCGTCGCCGTTGCACCCGAATCCGTTGCGGTCGCGGCCGTACCTAAATTGTCGCTCTTTTACGGCGTCGAGGAGCCGGCGTCCGTTGCCGAGCACCGCGACGGTTCCGCACGCACAGCTGCGGCCAAGAGCAAGCGGCGAACCGCCCGCCCGCAACGGCATGCGGCCGACGGACAGATGCCCCTGTGGGAATCGGTGGCCTGAGACGCGATTCTTCCCGCAGTGGTTCGCTGGCAACAATGACGGCAATGGGCGGCCGTCTGACGTATGGTGATTGTGGGACGTGCGGTCGTAGGACCGCCACTGGGATGGAGGTCAAACCATGAAGCTGACCCCGCGACAACTCGAAATCGTGGACTTCATTCGTTCTTTCAGCCGCGAGCACGGGTACTCGCCGACGCTCGACGAGATGGCCGCGGAGATGGGAGTCTCGAAGGTCACGATCTTCGAGCACCTGAAGGCCCTCGAACGAAAGGGAGCGGTTGTTCGCTCTTATCACAAGGCCCGCTCTGTCGAATTGGCTCCGGAACTGGTCCGCGGTCCTGATGATGCAACGGTGCTCCCGTTGGTCGGAACGATCGCCGCCGGAGCGCCCATCGAGGCCCTGGAGACGCCCGACACCATCGACATCACGCAACTGTTCCAGACCAAGGGCGAGCCCTTCGTCCTCCAGGTTCGCGGCAACTCGATGATCGAGGACGGCGTCAACGACGGCGACTACGTGATCATCGAGCGACGCGACACGGCACGCGACGGTGAGACCGTCGTGGCCCTGTTGCCCGACGGCGAGGCCACGCTCAAGCGGTTCTACCGTGAGAAGGGACGCATCCGCCTCCAGCCGGCCAACTCGACCATGGAACCCATCTACGTGAATGCCGACGACCTGCAGATTCAGGGCGTCGTGGTCGGCGTCTTGCGGCGATACTAGGGCGACGCGGCGTAGCCGGCCGGAAGCTACCACCGGACAATTGAAATCACCGAGCACGGGCGAACGGATACGGTTCGCCCTTTTTCATGCAATCGAACCCCTTGCCCCGTCGAGGCTGGTGCCGTCATGGCGGTCATTCTTCTTGCGGATATCGACGCGTTCTTTGCCCAGGCCGAACAGGTCAAGCGGCCCGAGCTTCGCGGTCGCCCGGTGATCGTCGGCGGTCACGTGACGGATCGCTCCGTCGTTGCCTCGTCGTCCTACGAAGCTCGCGCCCGCGGCGTCAAGACGGCCATGCCCGTGGCCCAGGCGGTCCGCATCTGCCCGGACGGGATTTTTCTTCGCGGCGACTTCGCCACCTACGCCGAGATGTCGCGTCAGTTCCACGAGGTCTGCCTGCGGCACACGCCCCTGGTGGAGAAGGTCTCGCTCGACGAGGCCTATCTCGACCTGTCGGGTTGCGAGCGGCGATACCGCCGCCTGCTGGTCGGGGGCCCCTGCCCCGTTGCGGCGTCCGCCTGGCCGCTGCTGGCTGCCCGACAGTTGCAGCGTGATTTCCTCCAGACGACCGGCCTTTACGTATCCATCGGGGTGGCCTCCAGCCGCATGGTCGCCAAGGTGGCTTCCGACGTGGCCAAGCCTCGCGGCGTGGTGTACGTCTGGCCCGGCCGCGAGGCGGCTTTCCTGGCCGGCCTGCCCGTCGGTCACTTGCCCGGCATCGGGCCGAAGACTGTCGAGCGGTTGCGACGCTATAGCCTTCAGACGGTCGGGCAACTGGCGGCCATCCCACGTGAACTGCTCGTGGAGTTTTTCGGCACAGGCGGCGAATTCCTCTACGAGGCGGCGCGCGGCCGGGGTTCGGCGGCGATCGATCCCGAGGAAGGTCTGCCCAAGTCAATCAGCCGCGAGACTACCTTCGAACGCGACACGTCCGACCGCCGGAAACTGGCAGCCATGCTCAGCTACCTCCTTCAGCGTGCCTGCCGGCAATTGCGGGAAAACGGCCTGCTGGCGGGCACGGTCACACTGAAACTACGCTACGCCGATTTTCAGACCGTCGCTCGCAGCCGCACGTTGTTCGATGCGACCGACCACGACGACGAGTTGTACCACGTACTCATGGGCCTGCTGCCGCGGACCTATACGCGGCGCGTGGCCGTGCGACTAGTGGGTGTGGCCCTGTCGGGACTGACGGCCGACGGGCGGCAGATGCGGCTGTTCGACGAGGACGCTTACTGTCGCCGCGACCGGCTTTATGCCTCGATGGACGCCATCCGGCGGCGGTTCGGGTTTACCTCGCTCGTGACGAGCCGAGCCGTCGATCTGATGGAAACTCACAATCGAAAACGTGACACCTTCGATCTCCCCGTGGCCTGCCTGTCGCGGTGATCCAGGCCTCCGGGCGCCCGCCTTCGGCACGAAGAGGTTGTCTACGGCCGCAGCTTGCGGTATAAGCAGAGCATGATCGACGAGGCATGGAAACAACAAGTCTACGACGAGGCCTACGAGAACGCCCTGGCCCACATTCGGCGGCGACGGGAAGACGCACGGTTCACCGTGGCCGAACTCGAAGGATTGCTACAGAGCGCCTATGTCAACCAGGGTAACGACTGGATCGGCCGCGGGGCCCTGTACGCCATCCAGATCGCAGCCACGATCGCCGCTTACGAGCACGTGTTGGACGAATGGGCCGCTGAGGAGGACCAACGATGACCCGACGTGTCGCTCTTGTGGTCGTGGCCTCCGCCATGGCGGCCGCGGCAGGATGCCAACCCGCTGTTCCCCCGGCAACGATTGAGTTGGCGGCCGCAGAGCAATCGCCTGTGGTCGGCGCCACGGCCCCGGACTTCACGTTGCTCGACCAGAACGGGCAGGCGGTGACCCTGAGCGGCGTGCGAGGCAAGTGGGTGGTCCTCTACTTTTATCCGAAGGACGATACCCCCGGCTGCACGTGCCAGGCCACGGAGTTCACGGAACTGCTGGCACACTTCCGCCGCATGAACGCCGAGGTGTTCGGCATCAGCGAGGACTCGCCGATGAGCCATCGCCGGTTCGTCAGCCGCTACAACCTGGCCTTGACCTTGCTGAGCGACCAGGACCATGCGGTGATGGAACGCTACGGGGCCTGGGTCCAGAGCGGCGTGGGCAACCGCCGTTACGGTCGCGTGGTCCGCATGACCATGATCGTCGATCCCCAGGGCGTTATTCGCTACCACTGGCCGGAAGTCATTCCCCAGGGCCATGCGGCCCGCGTGCGTGAGAAATTGCAGGAGTTGCAGCAATCGACGCCGCAGCCGCCGAGCGGCTCCTAGCATGTCTGCATGAGTTGGCGGTACATGCCCTCGGGCGTGGTCATCGGCCCCACCCGAACGATCTCGACCGGCACCCCGGCGGCGCGATAGTGCTCCACCAAAGGCGCGGTCCGCTCGTCGAATGTCGCCAAGCGACGGCGCACGGCTTTAAGCTCATCGTCCTCGCGTCCCGTGCGGTCCTTGCCGGCATTAGTGCGAATCCGTTCGACAACGGTTTCAGGCGAGCATTCCAGGCGGATGACGATCTCCATGCGGATCAGCGACTCGATGTCGCGAGCCTGACCGACGTGCCGAGGCAGGCCGTTGAGCACCACCCACGTGCGGTCGGTCACCTGCCTCTCGCCGAGAAACTCCTGCAGAATCTTCCTGGCGACGTGGAACTGGTCATCCTCCAGCAACGCGCCGGAGGCCAGCACGTTGCGAACGACCTCCAGGTCTTCGGCCGTCAGCGGCTCACGCGGATGCGGCATCGCGGCGGCGTGGCGGAGTTGTGCACCGAAATCGAAGTGCACGCATGGGATGTCCCAGAGGCCATGGCGTTCCAGGTATTCGCCCAGCGGGGTCTTGCCCGAGGCGGTCGGTCCGGTGAGCAACAGTGCCTTGTGCGTCATGGAACAGGCCCCCGCGTGCGGTTGTCGGGCGGCAATGTGCCCAAGAAGAAGCGGTGGTTGGCCGGTCGCGTGCCGGTATCCGCCACCGCAGGTTCTTCTGGTGGGCCCTCTCGGACTCGAACCGAGGACGGGCGGATTATGAGTCCGCTGCTCTAACCGACTGAGCTAAGGGCCCCTGTATGCGACCGAAACACATTGAGAGAGACTATACTTCCGCCGGAGCGAAGCGTCAAGGACATTGGGCATGCAGCTATCGGCGGGGTGCCGCGGCAAACCAGACGACAAGACGATGGGCCGACACGCTTGCGCATCGGCCCATCGTTGATCTCCTCGGAGAGGCAGCGACCGCCTCACTTGTTGTGAGCGAAGTACTCGCGCACGAGCGCAGCCGTCGTTTTCTCGCGCTGATCGTAGAGGCGCTTCAGCTTGCGCTTCTTGTGCCGGGCCAAGGCGTAGTGCGTAATGACCGGCATGGCAATCGTCGTGTCCGCGTAGCAGACCACGGCATCCGGCAGCCGGTTCGGGTCCACCTTGCCCCAACTGACGGCCTCGTGCGGCGTGGCGCCCGACAGGCCGCCCGTGTCGGGCCGCGCGTCGGTCACCTGGAAGAAGTAGTCCTGCCCGACCTCCTTGATCCGCAACACTTCCTGGATCTGCGGCTCGGTCTGCAACATGAAGTTCTTCGGGCTGCCGCCGCCCATCAGCATGACGGCGCTCTTGCCGCCGGCTCGCTTGGCTGCCAGGACGAAGCTCGTGGTCTCATTGACGTCGATCGAGGGGTTGATCCGCAGCTTGTTGCCGCGCAGCTCCACGCCGGCCACGTTCATGCCAATCGTGCTGTCGCCGGGCGACGAGGTGTACAGCGGCACGCCGCAACGGTAGGCAGCGGCCATGACCGACACGTCCTTCAGGCCGGCCTTCTCCTCCCACTCGGCGGCATAGCGGCCGATCAGGTGGTGCAGTTCGGCGGTGCCCATCTCCTTCTGGAACTCCGGCTGCACGAGAATCTGACGGAGAATGTCGTCGGTGGCCATCAGGCAGTCGGTGTAGCCGAGCAGCACGTCGTAGATGCGCACGACGTCGTTCTCGCGGAGGTCGGCGTCGTTGACCAGGTGGCTGCCGACGTGCAGTGGCAGGTTGAAGGCGAAGTGCAGATCGTGGTACAGGTTCGCGCCCGTGGCGACGATCCAGTCGACGAAGCCCGCCTTGATGAGCGGGATGACGCACGAACATCCCAGGCCGGCAGGCGTCAGGGCTCCGGCCAGGCTCATGCCGACCGTGACATCGGCTTCGAGCATCTTGTCGACGTACAACTGGCACCCTTCCCGCAGGCGGGCGGAGTTGTAGGCCAGGAATACCCCGTCGATCAGGTCGGCCATTTTCTCCTTGCCGGTCAGGCCCTTGGGCATGATCCGCTTGCCCGACAGGTACTTGTCCTTGTGCGGACAGTTCTTCTTCCGCATCCAATCCGGAACCTCGCTGAGGTCCTTGCGAACTCGATGGGTCCTCTTCATTGACGCCTTCTCCTTGCGGCCCTCGGGCCATGCCTACGGAACCATGACCACTTTGGCCATGGGCATTCCATTAAACGTCGTAGCGCTCACCGTACTGTACGCGCCGATCCGTTCCACGTAAACCACGTCGCCGATCTCCAATTCGGGCATCTCGACGCCGCGGGCAATTGTGTCGAAACTGTCACACGTCGGTCCGGCCAGCGTGCAGAGCCGCGTGCGTCCCTCGCGCGTCGTCTTGTACTCGAACTTCGCGTGGTCGAACACCTGGGCACTCAGGGTCCCGTAGACGCCGTCGTCGAGGTAGTACCAGTGCTTGTTCTCGCGGATCGCCTTGCCGACCACGCGGGTGATGAGCGTACCGGACGAGCCAACCAGGAAGCGGCCCGGTTCGGCGATAATCTTGATGTGCGGCTCGAAGAGGCGGTCCAACTCGCTGGAGATCACTTCGGCCATGTGCACGAAGGGATCCTCATCGTCGCCGTTCTTCATGATTGGGAAGCCGCCGCCGATGTCGAGCATCTCGAAGGGCAGTTGCTTGAGCTGCGCGTCACGGGCGATAATGGCGGCAATCTCCAGGGCCTCGATGTAGTTCTCGGCCCGCAGGCACTGGCTGCCGACGTGAAAACTGACGCCGGCTGGGCGGAGGCCCATCTTGTAGGCCTTGATCAGCAGGCTGATGGCGTCGGACGGGTCCACGCCGAACTTCAGGCTCAGTTCCACGATCGAGCCGACGTTGGGCACGTTGATCCGCACCAGGACGCGGGCTCCCGGGGCGTACTCGGCGATCTTGTCGAGTTCGCACTCGTTGTCGAAGGTCATCAGGTCCACGCCGCGAGCCGTTGCTTCCTTGATGGCCTCGATCGGCTTGATGGTGTTGGCGAAGATGATCTGCGACGGTTTAGCCCCGGCCTCCAGGACGGCGTTCATCTCGACCACGGACGCCACGTCGAAACAGGTTCCCTCGGCGACCATGACCTTCAGGATTTCAGGATGCGAGTTGGCCTTGATCGCGAAGTACGGCACCACGCGCGGCAGCGCCTTGCGAAACCGAGCCACCTGCGACCGCAGCACCGACCGGCTGATCAGAAACAGCGGCGTACCGTCCTTCTTGACCCGCTCGTGGATCTGGCGAGCCTGTTTGGTTGCCTTCAATCGCGCCACGCACTCCTCCTTCGGTTGCCCCGACTCCGGGGCGCACAATATTACGTTGCGACCGGTCGGCGAACAAGCGCAATGTTGCCGCCGTGGCAGCGAAGCGCCGGTCACGGACGGTTTTCGGATACGATGGGCAAAAGGAAGAAATAGCCGCCGCGGCATCGTAGACTTTGGCACATTACGTGGCCAGTCTCGACGTGAGCCACGCAAACCCACGGGGGGACGCCGCGGCGGCGAAGGGCGTTAGGGTATGGCCTGTCCGTTCAGCGCTCGGATCAGGAGCATGTAATCCGTTATCTCGGCGCCGCCATTGGCGTCGAGGTCGAAGGCTCGCGGCTCGTAGCCGGCCGGCGGCATGCCGTTCAGAGCCTGAATCATGGCCGAGAGGTCGCCGGGCTCGACTCCGCCGTTCCCGTCGATGTCGCCCAGCGGGCGCACGACCAGCGGCAGGTCGGCCGAGCAGATGTGCCCGTTGTCGAGGCCGGTGACGTGGACGGAGACCGACAGCGGACCGGTGCCCTGCCGTCCGTCGCTGCGCATGCCTCCCGCCACGCACTTGACCAGCGGATCGCCCTCGACGTCGTCGAGGAGCATGACCTCGCCGGGCCCGGACCCGGCGACTTTGGCGGCCGCCACTTCGAAGCGGCTGTTGCCGGCCCCGTCGAGCACCGACACCTCCAGCCGCAGGTCGTGCCCGCCTCGGTCGATGGTTCGCGGCGTGTTCTGGTAGACCCAGTTGCCGGTCCCGACAATCGCAGGGCTGACGGCCATCGTATTGGGCGCGTAATCGCCGACGATCACGTGGAAGTAGGTGTCCTGACAATGGGTCACGACATGGGACATGCCCAGCAACCGTTGCATCTCAACGTAGTAGCCGGTCTCCTCGGAATGCACGGTGGTTAGTTTCCACAGGCTGCCGTCGGGCATGATCGGGTACCGCAATGAGTTCCTGCGCGGCAGCCTCGGAAGTTCGGCAAAACGGTAACTCACTTGTATCGGGACATCGTGCTCGGGGTCTTCCAGCAGTCGCCGGCAAAGGTCCGCCGATTTATAGTTGACCAAAGCGCCATCGCTGCGGAGCATCGACGCTGACTCTGGCCCGCACAGCGAGATAATGTTAGCTGAACCGGGAATTCGTACGGGCGCAGTCGCGATGAAGCCACTGGCTATAGACCCTCCAATGCAACCCCAGTACCAGACTGTCCCGTCGTCGCACAGTGCGATTGCGCCGCCATCCAGCAGGCAAACATCTTTGACACCGACCAGGCCGACAGCCTGCACAAGTCCGACGCGTTCATCAGTCGTACCGTCTCCCAACTCTCCGTACATGTTTCTGCCGCAGGACCAGACTGTGCCGTCCCGACGGATGGCGACCGTCAGATAGAGTCCGGTCCTTATCGCCACAATGTCATTGAGCCCTGGGACTTGTATCGGTGTCGGAGAGATGTACCTCGAAGTCCCGCCCAACTCGCCCTGCCTCGCAGTCCCCCATCCCCACACCGTACCGTCGGCCTTCAGTGCTACACTGTGAAGACCTCCGATCGACACGGCAACGACGTTATCCAGGCCGGCTATCTGGCGTGGCACCCTGCGGTAGCCTCCGAATGGACCATAGCCCAGCTGGCCGTCGTTGTTATTTCCCCAGCTCCAGACCGTCCCGTCACAACAAAGGGCTAGAACCGCCTCGGCCGACGAGCAGACATCGACGACATCGGAGACCCCCTCGACCAGAACGGGCTCGGTGCCTGATACCCCGTAATTGCTGCCCCATGTCCAGACCCGGCCTCCGTCCTGCGGCCCCGGAAGCCCCGACAGGCAAGCGGTTACCAGGATGTTGTCGGTCATCATGACCGAGACCGTGGTCGCTGAAGCGTCGCCGTCCAGAAGATTCGGACTGGCCAGCCACCGCACAAAGCTGTAGCCCGTGTTCGGTCGGACGGTCAGGGTGACTGTCTCGCCATAATCGTACACGGGCTTATCGGGCACACACTCAACAATCGCTCCGTCTCGCGGAACCGCGTTGACCGTCAGAGTGGGACGAGACCGACGGAATCCTGCCACAATCTGGAAGTCTCTCGACACGTAGAAGGAGACTTCCTGAAGTCCCGTGTCCTCGACTTCTTCCGGCAAACCCTGCCATCCGGTGAACAGCCACCCCGCCTGCGGTTCTGCCCGCAGGGTGACGAGATCGCCAAAACCGTAGATGTCCTCCTGCGGCTCCACGGTCACAGAACCTCCTGCATTCTGCCATACCGTGACATCAAGCGTATGGAGCGTCCGCTCACGGACAACGGTCGTGAAGGCCCCGCCTGCGGCAATGCCGATGACATGTTCGATGCTGTCCACACGAAGCGGAACACAACTGGAGTACGTGTTGTGACCCTGGGCGAGCTGGCCACAATCACCATCCCCCCACGCCCAGACGGCGCCGTCCTTGGTCAGCGCGACGGTATGCTCCGTGCCTGCCGCCACGGCGGCGACGCCCTGCAATCCATCCACCTTGATCGGAGTTCTTCGTGAGTGTTCCGACCCGTCGCCCAACTGGCCCATGCCGTTCTCTCCCCAGGCCCACAGCGTGCCGTCACACCTGACGGCAAAGGCATGGTACGGACCGGCGGCAATCGCTACCGCCCGCTTGATGCGGCTGATGACCTTGGGCTCAGGGCGGCAGACATCCGTTCCGTCTCCAAGCTGCCCCTGATGATTTTCCCCCCAGGCCCAGACTGTACCGTTCCGGGCCAGAGCCAGGGAGAATTCTTCCCCTGCGGCCACGGCCGCGATGGGTGGCAGGCCCATGATGCGAATGGGTGACAACTGCCACTACGCGGCATCGGGCCCCAGTTGGTCGCACGCATTGTCGCCCCAACCCCAACAGGAGCCGTCTTCGCAAACCGCCAGGGCGAACCAGCCATTGACTGCGATGGCTATTACGTTGTTAAGCCCTTCAACCAAAGCCGGCCTATGGTAGTCGACGTCAAGACCGTCCCAAGATAGAAATTCGTTGAGGCACCCCCAGGCATAGACTTTCCCGTCCCGGTCCAGGGCAAGAGAACTCCGTTCGCCTGCCGCAACCGCCACGATGTTCTCCAGACCCGGAATCTGCTCCGGAAGCTCCGTGCAGCCGCGTCCCCGACCCAACGCGCCGCTCTCGTTGCTGCCCCAGGACCAGACTGTGCCGTCGGCACGCAGGACCAACGTGTGCCACATTCCAGAGGAGACAGCAATGATGTCATTAGGGGCATTCAAGCGCAACGGTAAAAAGCTCACATAAGGACGCTCCGTCCCCAGTTCGCCCCAGTCATTGGATCCCCAGCCATAGACGAGGCCGGAGGGCGGCTCGGTCTGTGCCACTGCGCAAACGGCAAAGAACAGCTGCAGGAAGAGGCCGAGGCCCGTCGCGGCAAGAGCCAGAAGGACACGTGCGTGCTGCGTGTAACGGGCGTGGGGCGTGGGCATGTAGGTTTCCTCCTGTTGTTGGCCGCGACGTTGCGAACGCTGCCGACGCAGCGCGCGGCATCTCCGTACAAGCGAACGTCGCCTTCTTGCCACTCAACCGCTCAGGCTGCTGGTGGTGTCCGTGTTGCTAGCTGTCCCGATAACCGCCGCGCTCTCTGCCCGACCAGCGGATAGGTCGGGCAGAGGCTTGCGGCGGACGCACCACAACAGATCACAAGCAATTATAGGCCCCCTTGCCCTTCAATAGGCAAGGGCGAGGCCGAAAGCGGAGATGCAGCGTCCGGTGACTCTGCGAAAAGCCGCCTCACACAAAAATCCTGCGCCGCGCGGACTTCGCAAACGACCGGTTTCGGAGTCAGTGATGTACTGAATCCCAGGTGTCCACGTATGTGCACCTGATTTTTCTTAAAACTGGCGAGGCATGAGGCATTGGCTGCGGCCGGAAGGGAGATGTGTCCCGCATAGACACAGAGTACTTGACGGCACCTTGCGCGATGCAGGGGGCTTCATGGCATTGTTGCGGCACAACATGGGCGATGGGCTCGGTCGCGGTCCCACCACGCCGAGCTGCTCTGGACTGTTCAGGGCCGCTCAGCCATGCTTGGCCGCAGGATGTGCGTTGCCGCCGGGGGCCTTAGCGTCGGCGCCCTCGGCAAGGGGCGAAACGCGCTTCCTCAGGGCGCAGACGCAATTGCGTCCGTCCCGCTTGGCGGCATAGGCCGATTCGTCGGCCATCTGGATGAGCAGGTCCTTGTCGACCGGGCGGCTGGGATTCATCGAGGCCACGCCGATGCTGACGGTGACATGGTAGGTTGTATCATGCCCGTCGACCTTGAACTTCCAGGCGGCCACGAGGCGACGGATCTTCTCGGCCAACTGGCTGGCGCCCCAGAGTTCGGTCTCCAGCAACGTGAGCATGAACTCCTCGCCGCCGTAACGGCACAGGCAGTCCACGTCGCGTGTGGCGGCCCCGAGAAGCTTGGCGAGTTGTCGCAGAATCGCGTCGCCCACAAGATGGCCGTGAGTGTCGTTGATTCTCTTGAAATGGTCCACATCGATAAACAGCACGCTGAGCGGACGACGGAAGCGGGCGGCACGGGCGATCTCGCGTTCCACGAATCCTTCCATGAAACGTCGGTTGTAGACTCCCGTCAGCGGATCGGTGTTGGCCTTCTGGGCAAGCTGACGATTGGACTCCTCCAGCACTTCGAGCTTCTCGGACGCCTCCCGCTGCGAACGTTCGGCTTCGTGCATCCGCTGCTGGGCCTGAAGATTGAGCCGCGTCAGTTCCTGGTTGGCCTGCTGAACGATCTGGCCGTAGCTGAGCGACTCGGGAATCTGAATGTCCAGAACCTTGGCCACCTCCAGGATGTCCGAGTGCAGGTTCTCGATCAGTGATCGGCAGGCGGCACTCTCGAGCCCCAGCCACTTCTCGGCGGCCGCCTCGAAGGCCTCCACGTGTTCGCCCTGGGCATCGCAGCAGAAGGCGTCGGCGCAGAGGTTAGCCACATAGAGTACGGCGGTCAGATCCGTAATCATCTTATCGGGATTGTCGACGTGATCGGGATCGTGATGGTGACCGATAGGCAGCGTCAGCAGTTCGGGCAGATGCCATGCCTCGGCCATGGCCAGGCTCAGTTGCTGGTGGTTCACCTCGAACTGCTCTTGCTCCGAGGACACGACGTTGGCGTGGGACCGTCCCGTCGCGATGCGCAGATCGCTGTAGCTATGGTTGAAGGCCTCGCACATGGCCATCGTGCCGACGTCGGCCAGCAGCCCGGCCGTAAACGCCTCTTCGCGGAGGATCGGTATCTTCTTGTCAGCGAACGTGCGAGCGGCCACCGCCATGTGCAGGCTGCGACGCCAGAACGACTGCAGGTCGCCGATGACCACCCCCTTGGCCGAGATGTTGTCGGCCAGCGAGAAACCGAGAGCCAGGGTCTTGACGCTGGCCATGCCCAGCATGACCACGGCCTGTCCGATCGTCGATACCTTTCGCGGCAATCCGTAGTAGGCGCTGTTGACGACACTGAGGATGCGACTGCTCAGGGCGACGTCGCGTGCGATGACGTCGGCGATTTCCTTCAGATCAATGTTCTCTTCACGTGACAGACGCAGCACCTCCAGCGCGATCGCTGGAATGGTGGGTAGACTCTGGCACTGCGCCACAATCTCGGCTGGTGTTTTCGACATCTCCCCCTCGGCATACTGGTCGTGGTCCAACAAGACTGCGCCCCGGCAGGCCAGCCCCCCGGCTGTCCGGTGCGTAAGGCCAATTCGAGTGCGGACGTCTACCCTGGCGGCAGACCCCTCCCTTGAGGAGGGCCCCTTCATGATGCAGTACTGTTATCGGCACGCAGTGCATCAGACTTTACCGCGATATCCTCGCGTGTTGCCCGGCCGCCGACCGCAGCATTTGACTCCAGAACACTGAAATGCTAAAATGAGGCTCGCTATGAGTTTCCGTCGAACCAAGGGATGACGTATGCCAGAACATACAAAAAAAGAGGCCCTTCTGCTGGGTCTCGGCCTCGATAATCAGGACGGTCACAAGCGGGTGACGCGCGGCCCGGAGTTTCTTCTGGTGGGCGGCAGCAGCGAGACCCACGAGCAGATGCAGGAGAAGGCCGTTCGCTTCTCCGAGGAATTGAGCAAGCGCGGCAAACGCCTGGCCGACGTCTCCGCCGAGGAACTTCGCGACATCGCCCACGATGCCGGCATGGCGCCGCGCGACGAGTGACGGCCCCGCCCCGTCGGCCTAAGCCAGCGGCCCGCCGAAACGACCATCGGCCGCACCGTCGCTGCGGTCGATGATTTCGACGAAGCGGCCGAATTCCTCGCGACTGGTCGTTCCCTTGCTGATCAGCAGTCGCACCAGGGTCGCCAAGTAGAGCTTCATCTCGGCACAGTCGGATTCCAGCCGCGTTAGCCGCTCGTCCTGGGTCTGGTCGACGTCCTGCTGAACGCGACGCCTCGTGTTGAGTTCGAAACGCAGCCTGGCCACGGTCTGCTCCACGTCATCGATGTCCAGCCGATTGCCGATGTCGCCCAGAAGCAATGTGCGTCCCCAGCCCATGGCCGGCTCCCTTCTCTTAGTCATCTGGCAGTCTCGCGATTCGTTGCGCCGGCCCGACACGGGCGACCGGACGCTATTCTGGCTCGGACGGCCTGTTCATGCAACGGGATTCTCCGGAGATCGCCAACTCCCTGCAACCTCACCCTGCAACCGCGCGGCCGCTATTCGACAAGCGGCCTGACTGGATTGCGGCTGTCCTGGCAGTTGCCGACGGCCAGTGTATGGGCCAGATCGCCGTCGCTCTTGACGTACTCCATCACTTGGCGAAACGTAACACAGTGGACCTCGGGGTACTTGTCCTTCTCGGTCACCAGCACGTCCATGAGGAAGCCTTTGAGGATGGCCGCATGGTTGCGGTGGCTGTATCGCGATGTTGAATCGTCGAGCGACTTGAAGCCCCAGTCGTGAAAGGCATTGACCGCGAACAAGGGCCGCAAGGGATGCCGATAGCGATAGTCCAGGTTGGCGACCATGGCTGCGATCCCCGACGGAACGTCGTTGTCGAACGTCCCGGGGATGTCCTGCAGAATGGTCCAACCGATGGCTTCATGCACCGGCGGCGCGCTGGCATCTATCTTGCCGGTGGGAATGCTGATCGTGCCGTCGTCGCAGAACGTCGGCCAAGCGAACTCCTTGGGGTGAGTCCCCGCTCGCCCGCCGTACGCGAAGTGCTGCTCGGCGATGAGTCCCTTCGAGTACTCCCAATCCACCGCCTTGCCGCGTCCGCCGCCGCCGGTCTTGAAGGAGAACGGGCGCGTGAAGCCCTCGATGTTGTCGCGGAACCACTGAGTGCATCCGCCGATCTCTTCCACCTGTTGCTCTTTCGGCAGCGAGTGCCAGATTCGTCCGTCGGGGTTGTGGTGCAGCGTGTGGTGTGCAATCTCGCAGCCGAGGTCGAACAGCCGCTGGGTGATCAGGGTCTGCTTCACGAGGTCGCGGTTCTCGTAGTCGCCGGCCAGTGGAGCCGTCCACATGGTGAAGACCACCTTGGAGCCGTGCTTACGCAGGGTCTCGCAGATGTCGAGCATGGCCTCCAGCCCCTCAATGCTGGCGCAGTCGTCGACGCCCAGGCAGATGAACACCGGAGGCCGCTTTCCACCAGGGCACTGCGTCTCGGCATCGGCGATATCCGGGATTGCGGCCGCAGCCAGCGCCGGACCCTGCTCGCGCTGCCTGCCGTCAATCTTCGTCAGGGCTACACGAGCCCCTGCCCTGATTCGCGGATCGGGGAATTCGAGGCACTGCTCGAGTGCGGGAACGGCCGCCGGATCGCCAATGTCGCCCAAGGCGTCGATGGCGTACAGCTTGACGACCGCCCAGTGACGGTCGAGCATTTTGATCAGCCCTGGGACGCCCTTGCGACTCTTGATGGCACCCAGCGCCCGGGCCGAGTTCTGCTTCATGTAGTCGTCGCTGCCGTTGAGCCCTTCGACCAGCACATCCTCGCCCGAGGCATCGCCGAAACTCACAGCCAGAGTGGTGGCCGCATTGTGGGCCATCAGTTTCGCATGATCCGTGCGGCGGGTGCGCTCGTGGTCGTCGGTTCCCTCTGGGCCCCATTCGCCTCGCGTCAGGAGCCACTTCAGGATCGCGACAGCCTCCGGATCGCCCGAGAAGAACGGCCGCTCGAACGTTCGCAGAACGGCGGCCTGGTCCCAGACGGGCAGTTCGGTCCACAGCCGCTTGTCTTGAAGGGCCGAGACGAGTTGTTTCCTCTGGGATGGCGACAGCAACGGCTTCTGCGACTCCACGTAGCCGATGCGACCCAGTGCGACAAGCGCATCGAACCGCATGTAAAGGTCGCTGTCGTCCAAGACATTGATCAGGTGCGGCACGGCGTCGCGGCTGCGGAGTTTGCCAAGGGCAACAGCCGCAGTCCGTCGGACCCACGGATCCTTATCGCCGAGTAACGGGATGATCACCTTGTCATCCTCGGGACGGCCAATCCGTTCCAGTCCGTAGATGGCAATGCGGCGAACCATGGGATCGCTGTCGCCCAAGGCCTCGACAAGCGCAGGGGCGGAGTCGGCTTCGGCCTGCAACGTCAATTGCCTGACGGTCTCCACACGCTCGGCCGGATTGCTGCAGCCGGTCGCCGAGGCCAGAACGCACACCAGCAGGACTGTCGTCACATAGAATTCCGTTCTCCGCATGATTGTCGCCTCCCGAGTTGCTGCATCCTTCCGCCCAGGGGGGCCGCCACTACAACATTGCCGGCCTGGGCCCACTATCGTTCTCGGTCGCCGGCACGTCGGCCGACCGACCTCTCGTCAATCAGTCCTCGGCGCCGCGAATCGGCTTCCACTGTCCGGGCGTCGGCGCCGCCAGGTAGAGCTTCGTTGCCTCTTCCTGCTCGGGCGTCACCGCCGTTGAGACCAGGAGCGGCAGGCCGCTGACAGGAATCTTGATCTCCCCCTCGTCACTGATTGAGCCGCTCTCCTTCGAGTACACGACGCCGCCCAGCAACTCGCGGTTGTAGAGGACCACCCTGTCTCCGGGCACCTTCAGCCTGTACTTGAACGGGCGGCCCTCGGTCCAGAGCGATCCTTCGGGACCGTACCGCCGCACGGCCTTGCTGACGTAGTCGCGGAACCCGTCGAGGTCCATCTTGCGGCCAAAGCCGTTGAAGTTCAGGATGCCGGCCACCTGGATGCCGTGCTCGGCACACTGCATGATGCCCTTCTCCTGATTCTCACGAAGCGGACTGCCGATCATCCGGATACCCGTCTCGGCAAGCTGTTTGAATCGCACTGGATTGTCAGCCAGGTCGCTGGCCCACGAGTAGAAGGCGTAGAACGGCACATCGCGACTGCCGTCCTCTTGGCGAATGCCCAACTCCTGGTCGCTCGGAGCAAGGCTCCCGGACCCGGCGCATCCCGAAACGGACACCACGACAAGCAGGCTGACAATTGTCTTGGTCAGACAAGCCATCATCTCCCCCTTTCCCGGGCAGCCAATCAAGGACGCATCTCCGTATGACAGCAGGTGGCATGACGTTCGTCGGGAGTATAGCAGGCAGGATAGCCCGCCCTGCGGCAAAACACAGCGTGCGGTAGATAGTACAAAACGCCGGTGTTTAGTACACCTGCACCGACTCTTTTGCCCCGCCCATCGCGGTCTACGGTCGCGATGCCAGAACCACCAGTGTAGCGGCGGCATCTGTCAGGGGCTCACGCGAGAAACCGGACCACAGGCCGAGGAGGTCCAGCCCCACCTCGTGCAGCAGGTCACGCCATTGGGCCGGCTCGAAGCATCGGATCGACACCTGCCATGTCCGGGAGGCCCCGTTCGGCGACGGTCTTGCGACGGTCATCTCGCAGCGACCAGTGGCGTCGTTGAAGACGAGCCCCTCGACCTTACCCGGATGGTTCCTGACATACGCAGGATGATAGGTCTCCACCAGGACCTTGCCGCCGGGGGCCACGGCCCTGGCGATGCGTCGGAGAAGATCGATGTTCTCCTCGTCCGCAGGCAGCATGCCCACACCGCTGATGTCCCAATTGACGACGGCGTCGAACTCCGCGTCGAACGACATTGCGGCCATGTTCTGCTCGATCAACCGCACCTTGGCCCCGCAAGCCGCCACTCGGCGCCGGGCCGGTTCGATGACCCAGTCCAGTCCGGTCACGTCATATCCGCGCGCCGCCAGCTCGACGGCCAGGGCCGCCGTGCCGCAACCCAGGTCCAGGACCCGGCGGCCTGGCAGCGGTTCCAGTAACGACACGATCTGTCCGACTCGCACGGACACCCAAGGCTCCGTCCGGGAGAGGACCTCGTCCGACCACTCAACCTGTGCATAAAGCGACCGCAGATCATCCTGGTCCATCGCTCCCTCCTCGCCGGTTGGTTGGCTTGTTGATCGCACGCAATTCTCCCGCACCTGTACGCAATTCAGAATAGCCGAATGGAAGGCATCTATCAACTCTGCGTCATGCCCATCCCGTCCCATCCCGTCGCCCCAGAAACCGCTACCGGGAGAACCCCCTCGATTATGGTGCCCCTGCTCGACAGCAGTACCGCACGAGATGGGTGGATACCCAGCGATGCCAGCTCGGCAGCGCTCCCCCAGCGGCCAGAATCACGTCCCGCGATCTCTCTTGTCTAGGCAAGCCTTCGTGCTACAATAGGGTGTTTAGCCTTGGGACACGACGCGAACAGGGTGAAAGGAGAGGCGGTGGGCGGAGACCTGATCAAGATTCGCGGTGCCCGCGAGCACAACCTGAAGAACCTCAACCTCGACCTGCCGGCCGGCCGCTTCGTGGTCGTCACGGGCCTGTCGGGTTCGGGCAAGTCGTCGCTGGCCTTCGACACGGTCTACGCCGAGGGGCAACGGCGGTACGTCGAGAGCCTGTCGGCCTACGCCCGGCAGTTCCTCGACGAGATGCAGAAACCCGACGTGGATCACATCGAGGGTCTACCGCCGGCGATTGCGATCGAGCAGCGGATTCAGAATCCGAACCCGCGGTCGACCGTCGCGACGACCACGGAGATCTACGACTATCTCCGACTGCTGTTCGCCCGCTGCGGCACACCGCACTGCCCCACCTGCGGCCGCGAGGTGCGGCAACAGTCGGCGGACGAGATCGTTGACGCCATTCTGCGTTTGCCGATCGGCACGCGGATCATGGTCATGGCGCCGCTGGTCCGCGGGCAGAAGGGCGAGCACAAGGACGTCGTGCGGCGGATTCAGCGAGAAGGATTTGTGCGCGTGCGGATCGACGGCCGCATCTTCGACGTCAAGGCCGCGCCGCCGCTGAAGAAGACGCTGTTGCACACGGTCGAGGCCGTGGTGGACCGCCTGGTCATCAAGCCGAACCTGCGCAACCGGTTGGCCGATTCCGTGGAGATGGCACTGCGGCTGGCCGACGGACTGGTCGTGGTGGCTTCCGAAGGCGAACGCAACGGCTGGACCGACACGCTCTACAGCCAACTCTACGCCTGCCCGCACTGCCAGGAATCGTTCGAGGAATTGTCGCCGCGAAAGTTTTCGTTCAACAGCCCATACGGGGCATGCCCGACGTGCGACGGCCTGGGCACGCACATGGAATTCGATCCCGAGCTTCTAGTCACCAGTCCCGGCAAGCCTCTGGCCGAGAGCATCGAACTGCTGGCCAAGGGCGCCCAGCGGCTGGGCCTGAAGCCCTCGTCGATCATCGACGAGTTTGCCGCCGCTGCCAAGGTGGACAAGAACGTGGCCTACGAAGCCCTTCCCGCGGCGAAGGCCAAGCTGCTGATGTATGGCGGCCGCGGTTTCGAGGGGCTCATTCCGATGCTTCGCGAGAGGTTCCGTCACAGTTCCTCGGAGTACGCCAAGCGGAGGCTGATGGCCTGCATGAGCAACCTGCCCTGCCCCGCGTGCGGCGGCGCGAGGCTGCGGCGCGAGGCCCTGGCTGTTACGGTGGCCGGCAAGTCAATCGCCGAGATCGCCACGATGAGTATCGCCGAGGCCCGCGGTTTCTTCGACGGTGTAAGCTTCGACGGGCCGCAAGCGATCATCGCCGAACAGATTCTGCGGCAGATTCGCCAGCAGCTCGGGTTCATGAACGATATCGGCATCGGCTATCTGACGCTCGACCGCATGACCCAGACACTGGCTGGCGGCGAGGCCCAGCGCATCCGCCTGGCGACGCAGATCGGCAGCGGCCTGGTGGGCGTGTGCTATGTCCTCGACGAGCCGACCATCGGCCTGCATCCTCGCGACAACGAGCGGTTGCTGCGGGCCCTGCTCAACCTGCGAGACATGGGCAATACGCTGCTGGTCGTGGAGCACGACGAGGACACGATCCGGGCCGCAGACTACGTGCTCGACATGGGACCGGGAGCCGGACTCACCGGGGGACACGTGGTTTGCCAGGGCACGGTTGACGAGATCACCGCTTGCGACGATTCGCTGACGGGGCAGTTCCTGTCGGGGCGAACGGACTTCCTGCTGCCGTCCCAGCGGCGGCGCGTCAACCAGCGGCGCGCCATCGTCGTCAAGGGAGCCACCGAGCACAACTTGAAGACCATCGACGTGTCGTTCCCGCTCGGGGTGTTCACGTGCGTCACGGGCGTCAGCGGCTCGGGCAAGAGCACGCTGGTCAGTGAGATTCTCCTGCCGGCCTTGCGGCGTGAGTTGTACGGCGGCCGACACAAGCCCGGCCGGCACTCGCGCGTCACGGGCGTGAAACTGATCGACAAGGTGGTCGAGATCGACCAGTCACCGATCGGGCGCACGCCGCGGTCGAACGCCGCCACTTACACCGGCCTGTTCGACCTGATCCGCCAGGTGCTGGTCCGGACACGCGAGGCGAAGATTCGCGGCTACAAACCGGGCCGCTTCTCTTTCAACGTCAAGGGGGGCCGCTGCGAGGCCTGCCAGGGACAGGGCGTCAAGAAGATCGAGATGCACTTCCTTCCCGACCTGTTCGTCATCTGCCAGCAGTGCCACGGGTCGAGGTACAACCGCGAGACGCTGGAGATTCGCTACCGCGGCAAGAACGTCGCCGAGATGCTGGACATGTCGGTCGACGAGGCCCTGGGGTTTTTCGAAAACTTCCCGAAGATCGCGGCCCAATTGACGGCCCTGAAGAATGTCGGCTTGGGATACATCAAGCTCGGCCAGCCGTCGACGACCCTCTCCGGCGGCGAGGCCCAACGCGTCAAGCTTGCAGCCGAACTCGGGAAAGTGGCCACGGGCCAGACGCTCTACGTTCTCGATGAACCGACCACGGGGCTGCACTTCGCCGACATCCAGCGGCTCCTCGACGTGCTGGGCCGACTGGTGGACAAGGGCAACACGGTACTGGTCATCGAACACAACCTGGAGGTCGTGTCGCACGCCGACTGGATCATCGACCTCGGACCCGACGGCGGAGACGCAGGCGGCCGAGTCGTGGCGACCGCAACGCCGGAGCAATTAGCGAAACACGCGACGTCCCACACCGGTAAACATCTTGCGGCTTACCTCGAACGGCATGCCGCCCGAGCCGGTGAGAAGGGACGCCGCGCGTCGCGCAGAGTCGGTTGATTGTGTGATCTCGGGGACGCCTGCGGCTATTCGCCGGCGTCCGGCATCGCCCCACCGTCCTCGGCGGGTTTCTCCTCAGGCTTGGTCGTGGTGTCGGCCGGCTTCTCCTCCGGTTGTGTCGCAGCGCCGGCCGGCGTCTCGGTGCTCGTGCCCTCCGCGGGTTCCTGCTCCTTCTGGAGTTCGGCCTTCATGGCGGCAAGGGCCTGGTCGATCTTGTCGGCGCCCAGCTTCTCGGCGAACTCGGCTTTGAGCGTTTCGAGCACCTTGACGGTAGTCTCGTACTGTCCCTGGTCGCGCGACACCTGGAAGAGCATGAGCAGCGCCTGCAGCCGCAGGTCCGGATTCTTGATCTTCTCCAGCGGGTAATCGGCGATGTACTTCTCCACGGTCTTGGCCAGCTTGGCCACGTCCTTGTCCTTGCCGGCGGCAATCAGGCCCAGGTACCAATCGACCTGCTCGCGAACACCCGCGGCATTGTCGGCATCGAGCTTGGCGGCCTCCTGCAGGGCATGGTCGGCCTCCTCCCGCGCGTCTCCGGCCACGGCCAGAACCACACCTCGCGACAGCTTCAGCTTGGCCCGCTGCGCCTTGTCGTCCTCCTTGGCCAGCTTGATGGCGGCATCGATGTAGCCGAGTTTCTCGTCCTTCGACAGTTCCATCCGCGGGCACAGGTCGGCCAGGACCAACAAGGCCTCGGTGCTCGTGGCGTCCTTCCTGTAGGCGGCAAGGCTCTCGGAGAACTTCAGGACGTCGCCGAGGAATTCCCTCATCGGCTCGGGCGGAATGAATCCGCTGTGGCGAACCAAGGGCTTGCCGTCGGCGTCGACCACGACGAGCGTCGGCATGGACGAAATGTTGTAGGCCTGGCTCGTGGCCTGGTCCTGGTCCACGTCGACACGCAGCGTCACGAATTTCGCCAGCAGCGTCTTGACGCCCTCGTCGGGAAAAGTCTGGGCGTCCAGCATCTTGCACGGCGGGCACCACGTCGCGGTGAAGTCGATGAAGATCGGCTTGCCCTGTGCGGCCGCCTGCTTCTTGGCCTCTTCGAGACTCGTCAGCCAGCCATCCTCCTTATGCCCTTCGGCGGCCGGCTTAGCTTCCTCGGCCGGAGCGATGGCGGTATCGGTCTTTTCGGCGGCGGGCGCCGGTGTCGCCTCATCCTGGGCCGCGGCCATGGGAAGCCCTGCAGCTCCTACCAGCAACAGGGTCAACGCGCAGCTCATGACCCTACGGGTCAACCTCGACATGGGAAATCTCCTTCGTGAAACCGGGGGCGCGATTGTGTACGGTCGGACGAGGCGTCGTCGCGTGCAGCGCACTCATCGTTTGTACGGGTGCCGGCATCAGAAATTCACGGAAATCGCGACCTCCCGGCATCGCAGAGGCGGGACTGCCACAAATCATCCCGAAAACAGGGTCTGCGAGCAAGAAAAAAGCCGCGGTGGGAGACCGCGGCATCCTTCGGCGTGGTGCTGTGCGACACGTTCTTGCAACCCGCAAACACGCGTCGCTATTGGCTGAGGGCGGCGCACTGGTTGAGAATGCCGAGCACGTCCGCGTCCACGGCATCGTCGTAGAGCGCCCGGACCGCCGCCATGGCGTCGTCATGGGCCAACCCCACGCCGTGCACACCGTCGTGAGTCAATTCGTCGTAGGCCTCCGAGGCCGCAAGAATCTGTTGCTCCAGGGGCGCGTCGGCGTCCCACTGCTCGGGGTTGTGGTGATAGTGGATCAACTCAACGGCCTCTTCCAGGAAACCCAGCGGCCGCAGCATCGCCCAGCCTCGCTCGGCATGCGACTGCCACAGGACCATTTCCTCGTCGCTCAGGCGGCCGTTGCGCGACCGGACTTCGGGCGGCAGCAGGACCTTGCCGATATCGTGCAGCCGCGCCGCCACTTCGAGCACTTGGACGCGTCCCTCGTCCAGGCTCAGCCGGCGGGCAATGTCGCGAGCCAGTTGCGTCACGCGGCGGGCGTGTCCGGCCATCGGCCCGTCGCCCTCGGTGCTGTCGGCCATCTGCTTCAGGCAGGCGAACACCTCGCCCTGCTGATGCCCGATCGTCTTGGCGATCTCGATGGCCTTGCCCAATTCGCCGCAGACGGCCAGGGCTCGTCGCGTCTCGACTATCGTGAAAGCGGTACCCGTCTCGCTGCGACGGACCAGCGCGATGGCCTGCGTGCGGCTGTTGCCGATCAGCGGCAAGAGCAGCAACGAACCCTGGGCGGTGATCCACTGCTCCACGTCGCCAAGGACCGGGGAATCGGAAAGGTCTTCGATCAGGGCCGGCATGCCGCGCTTCAGCACAGCCCGCAGCACGCCGCGGGCCAATTGTCGCTGCTGGCAGCGGATGACGATCTCCTCGTCCTCGATGGTCGCCAGGGCGGTCATCTGCGGAGGCTGCTTCTGCAACAGGACGATCACATGCTCCTCAGCCGGAAGCTGCTCGCGGAGCATGACCAGGCCCATGCCGAGAATCTGCTGCGGATCGCGCTGGCCGTCCAGTTGATCGGCCGCAGTGCAGCGAATCTCCATGTTGGCCACCTGTCCGGCCAGGCGTTGCTGCATGGCCGTCAGTTCGCGGCTGACCAACTGGAGGCGCTTGTTGAGATCGTCGTTCGCGGCGGCAAGGACCGCATTGTCATGGGTCACTTCGTCGGCGGCCGACTCGCCGTGACTCTGTTCGCTCCGATTGGCGAGGGCCCGGTAGACAGCCGTCCGCAGATCGTCCACGCGGAACGGTTTCTGAATGTAGTCCACAAAACCTTGTCGCAGCGCGTCGACGCTGGAATCCAGACTGGCGTAGCCCGTGATGCCGATGACACTGAGGTTCGGACATAGACCGCGTGCCTGTCGCGCGAGGTCCAGCCCGTGCATTTCCGGCATGCACAGGTCGGTGACCATGAGATCGTACGTGGCCTGGCCCACCTGTTCGAGGGCCCTGAGCGGCTCGGTCGTGTAGTCGACGACCCATTCGCCCTCTTCGGCCAGCCAATCGGCCACGAGTTCGCAGACCTCGGCTTCATCGTCGACAACAAGAATCCTCGCTTCGGACATGACCTTCTCCAGCGCGCTTGGCCTTACGCAAACGCCCCCACCTGTGTGCCGGAACGGGCTTCCTCAAAACGTATCGGATGTCGTTGCCGGCGACATCTCCACCGGGACAGCCGTTGACAGATCAAACAGCAGTCGGGCGGTCGTCCCCTGCCCGACAGCGCTGTCCAACCGGACCGACGCTCCGTGAGCCTCGGCAATCCGCTGCACCTTGGCCAGACCCAGCCCCCTGCCGCGGCCCGCCGACCGTCCGCTGAAGAACGGATCGTAGGCCTTCGACAAGGTCTCGTGGTCCATGCCCGAACCGGTGTCGGTCACGCTGAGGCACAGGCGATCGTTGCCCCGGTCCTGCTCGATGGCTACCGTGATCCGTCCCCCCGCCTGACAGGCGTAGGAGGCGTTGGTCACCAGTTCCTCGATGGCCCAGCGCAGTTGCTCTCCGTCGATATTGGCCACCACAGGCTCCTGGCATCCCTCGGCCTCGACGGCAATATCCTTATCGGCCAGATGCTCGGCCTGAGTTTCGACCACTTTGCGAACGATTGTCGCCAAATCTGTGGGCTGGCGCTTGGCCGACGGCGGCCGCGCGAACGACATCAGGTCGCTGATGATGTCGCTGGCGCGCTGCGCCTGGTCGGCGATGATGTCCAGGGCCCGTCGCTTCTGCTCGTCTTCCTCGGTCTCAGCCAGAATCTGGGCCCGCCCGCTGATGACCGCCAAGGGGTTGTTGATCTCGTGCGCCGCTCCGGCCGCCATGGCCCCCACGCTGGCCAGGTTGCGCTTGTGCAGCAATTCCTCCCTGGCTTCCGATGCCTGGCGGCTCGCGTCGGCCAGACTCTCCAGCATCCTCACCGTCTGCTCGCGCTGGTAGAGCAGCGAGATGTTCAACCCGGCAGCATGGGCCAGGACCTCCATCTCGCGACAGTCATGTTCCCGCGGCAGGTTCTTCGGATCGGGCCAACTGAAAACGAACGCTCCCTGCCGCTCGTCATGCGCGAAGATCGGCAACGTGAAGAACGGTCCTTCGCCCATACCCGTGCCGAACCGCTCGAAGAGCCAGACCTCGCTGCGCTCGGCCCGCGCCAGACCGTAGTGGTCCTGCGAAGGGACTGCCTGCCGCATAGGAGACGTCCCGCCGGCGTCGTTCTCAAACACGAAGTGCTCGGGATGAGCACCGTACTGGGACTTCAAGGTGCCCTCGATGAACCCGCGCCCATCGCCCAGCACATAGACCGCGCAGACGTCCGTCTGGACCCACTCGGCCATCGCGCGACACAGGTCGCCCAGCAGGTGCCTCATCGAGCGGGCGTCCGACAGCGAGCGGCTGATGCGGATCAAAAGGTCCGTGTGCCGCTTCTGCCTGTGCATCTGCCGCGTGGCCATCATCAGCCGTTCGTTGACGAGCCCAAGCTCGGCATTGGCGTTCTGGACACTCTCGTAAAAGAGCGTCTGCTCGTCGCTGTTCTCCAGTCCCATGATTCGGACGTGCTCGGCCACGGCACCGTGCAGCTTCTTGCCGATCGTCTCCAGGTGCGAGGCCGAGATGCTGAGCTGGTCGGCCAGGGCCGTCGTTGCCTCGGCGGCAAACATCGGGCTGCCCATGCCGATTCGCTGCTCGCGGGCCAGCAGGTCGGCCAAGCCCACGACGCGAACCAGTTCGCGGCCCTCCAGGTCGTTGGGCAGATGGGCCGCCTCCTGGTGGTGCAGCCAGACCACGTTAATGAGCTTGGCCGGGAAGTCCCAGTTCTCGGTCAGCCGCTTGCCGATCACCGTGTGGTCCAGACCCAGGATGCGATTCTCGGCGTCGGCGAACGACGTGCAGTGAGCTTTCACGCGGCGGACCACCTGGTCGAACGTCTTGGGCAGCACGAAGTCCAGAGCCACCTTGCCGATGTCGTGAAGCAGCCCGGCAACGAAAGCTTCCTCGGGATTCACGCCGCGAACCGTCCGGGCAATCAGCTGGCTCGCGGCTGCAACGGCCAACGAGTGCTTCCAGAACGCCCGGCGGTCGAACGACGTGCGATAGGCGTTATGCCCCTTGCGGCTAAACAGGTCGAAAACCTTCAGCGAGAGGACGCTGTTGCGAATGGCCTCGAACCCGAGCAACGAACAGGCACGGTTAACCGTCGACACCGAGGCCCGCACGCCGCCGAAACTGGCGCTGTTGACCAGGGCCAGGATGCGGCTGGTCAGCGAAGGGTCGCTCTCGATGATGTCGGCCAGATCACGAACCGAGGCATGGTCGCTCGTCGCCAGGGCCAGCACCCGCGTCGCCACCATGGGCAGCGTCGGCAGGTTGTCCACCTGGTCAACGATCAGTTGCACCTTACGGACCTTCACGTCCATCGCGCTTCCATCCTTGATCGGGGGCCGCCCGGCAGTCCGTGCCGCGGGGTCTTCCTCGTTTTCGCCGGCGGCACGATCCCCCCGTGCTTGGGCCGTCGACTCATCTGTCAGGTACTGCAAGCCGGCCGCCGCGAGCGTCGCCCGCGACAACCGACGGCGATGGCTTATACGTTCAGCATCTCACCGATCCGCGTCACCAGTTCGCTGATGCGGAACGGCTTCTGAATGAACTCATCGATGCCCGCCTTGTAGAGTTCCTGAATCTTGTCCTGCTCGATCAGTCCGCTGATGCCGATGATCTTGGTGTCCTGCAGATCGGGGTTGCTGCGAATGGTCTCGCAGACCACCTTGCCGTTGATGTCCGGAAGCATGAAGTCCAGGACGATCAGGTCGGGATGAAACTGCTGCGTCAGGATGCCGGCGTCGTACCCGCAACTGGCCGTCCGCACCTCGAAGCGGCCGTCGCGGTCCAGCACCTCGACGAACAGATCCACGACTTCCGGATCGTCGTCCACGATGAGAACCTTCTTCTTGCCACTGTCGAGATTGCTCAGCGGAATGCTGTTTTCCTTCATGAACTGCACGAGCGACTCCCTCGGGATGCGGCGAAAGCGACTGCCCGGAACATAGAAGCCCTTGAGGCGACCGGCGTCGAAACAGCGAATGATCGTCTGTTGCGACACGCGGCAGATCTTCGCGGCTTCGCCTGTGCTGAAGACCTCTTTCATCATCTGGCCCTTTCCAATAGGACAATTGCCCCGCCTCCCATGCCTGCTGAGGCGGCCCACTTTCTGCGAGCAATTGGAGACAGCTTGCCCAGCTTCCCCATTTTTACAATGGTAATATCGGCCCGCCCTGCCGTCAACTTGAGATAATGTCCGGACGTCGCGAATGTTGGCGTAACGACTTACCAGGAAGCCGGTTAGGCACCACATCACTGATCCGTCAAACGAGCCCTGAATTGGCTTCTGCAGGCTGAAACGCCAATCCGCTCAATGCGTGTTGTCACCGAAGAATTCAGGGCCTAGAATGGCAGCCATGAGCGACGAGGGTGATGCTATTCGGATTTCGGCGGCGGGGCTGCTGGTTACATACTGGTGCAACGCCCGGTGCGCACACTGCTATGAACTGTCGGGGCCGCGGCGGCGCGGTTGGATGACGGTCGAGGCGGCGCGCGACCATTTCAGGGCCATGGTCCGCCTTGGGCTGCAGTCCCACGGTATCCACCTGGGTGGCGGCGAGCCGTTTGGCGACTACGGTCGGCTGCTCGGAATCGTTCGGGCGGCGCGCGAAGCCGGGCTCGACGGCGTCGGCTACGTGGAGACCAACGGCTACTGGGCGACCGACGAGGTGCTGGCGCGCAAGCGGCTTGAGGAGTTGCGGCAAGCGGGCATGCAGCAATTGAGCCTGTCGGCCGACGTGTACCACCAGACGTTTGTCGATCCCGATTGTGTCGTGCGGCTATGGGATGTCGCCCGCGAGGTGCTGGGCCCGGGCGGCGTGCGGGCTCGCAGGTGGCGGTTCCTGAAGTCGCTGCGTGATTTGCGGCCGGCGTCGGACGACGAGCGGCGGGCGGCCTATCGCGAGGCGCTCGCGCAGCACAAGGAAAGAATGACCGGCCGCGCGGCCGTGGAACTGTCGCCCCTGGTCGACCGTTACCCGGCCGATGCCCTGCGCGGGCAGGCGTGCAGCGAAGCGCTGCGCGACAGCGCCCACGTGCATGTCGATCCGTCGGGCCACGTCTTTCCTGGAACCTGCGCCGGGCTGATTCTTGGTCGCACGGACGACGTGCGGCCGCTGGACGAGGTACTCACCCGGACGCCAGGACCGCTGTGGCGACTGCTCGTGGCCGAGGGCCCTTGGGGATTGCGGTCGTGGGCCGTTGAACGGGGCTACCGCGACGAACCGGACGGCTACGCCGACAAGTGCCACCTGTGCACGTCGGTCCGGCGATTTCTGTTCGACTCCGGAGAGTTTCCGGACGAACTCGGCCCCGGCGAACTCTATCATGACGCATGACAGGTGGACGGTTCCTTGGGCACGGCGGCCCACGCCAGCCGTAGGGCATCACTTCGAACGGAAGTCTCTCAGGAAAGTCAGCCGCCCAGCGCCTCTTTGATGGTCGGGTAGACGGCGAAAAGTTGGTTCAGTTGGGTGGTGTCGAGGATTTCGGCGATGCGTCGTTGCGGGCCGACCAGCTTAAGGAACCCCCCTGCCCGCTCGGCGTCGTGACGGGCGCTGATCAGGCATCCCAGGGCGTCGCTGCAGACAAACTCCATCTTCGTCAGGTCGCAGACGACATGGTTGCCCGAACTGGCCAGGGCTTCGCCGAGGGCCTCGCGCACCTGGCCGACGCTGAAGACGTCGGCATCACCGACGAACTGGAGCACAACTGCCTTGTTGGCGTTCTCGGATCGAATTTCCATAGGGCCGCCCAGTCAGAGAAGCGTTCAGCGTCTCTTCTTCACGAGAGTAACGTTACGACCGCCGTCACTGTAGCTGACCTCGTCCATGTACGCGCGCATGAGCATGATGCCGCGGCCGCTCGGCTTGGTCAGGTTCTCCGTGGCGGTCGGGTCGGGCACCTGCTCGGGATCGAACCCCGGACCCTCGTCCTTGACGCTGATGCGGACGCAGTCGGGGCTGATTTCATATCGGACAAAGACGGAACGTTTCGGATCGAAATGGTTGCCGTGCTTGACGGCGTTGATGAGCGACTCTTCGAGGGCCAGCTTGACGGCGAAGCACGAGTCTCCGTTGAATCCCGCCTCGTGCATCCTGTCCATGATGGCGTCCTGCACCACCCTGATCTCATCAACCTCTGACGGAATTCGCAACGTGGCGGTCGTGTGGTTCATATGTGAAGACTACCTTACGAATGCCCCTCATCATCAGCCGCCGGACAGTGGCGATACTCTCAGCAGGCCCGACCCGCGATCATCGACCCATCGCGCGGACATGGAATGTTAGCCCAAGGTTGACGACAAGTCAAGGCGATTGGCCCTCCGGGCCAGGGCAATCGCATCTAAAGCCCCTGGTCTTGCTGGGTGAGGACGCGGAACAGGTACTCGTGGCTCCAGCCACAGCACAGCCGC
>JAFGPY010000050.1 GCA_016935955.1 Planctomycetota bacterium | reverse complement strand
CGGAACTCGTTGGTCGACCAGAGAATCCAGTCCTCGGCCCAGCGCGACAGGTGCTGGGCGATCATCGACAGGTCGAAGGCCAACTCGACTAGGAAATCGCGGTCGCTCGTGGCGTCAATCGAGTTCCGCGCCACGCGGGCGAAGCCCAGCAGTTCGGCCACCCGCTCGCGATTGATCGGCAGCGTCGTCCCGGCGACGGCCCCGGCGCCGAGCGGCAGGACGTTGACCCGCGCCCGCGTGTCGCTGAGGCGATCGACGTCGCGAGCCAGTTCCTCAACGTAAGCCAGCAGTACGTGGGCCAGCAGCACCGGCTGGGCCGGCTGCAGGTGCGTGTAGGCCGGCATGACCAGCGTCTGGTTCTTCTCGGCCTGCTGAACCAGGGCCCGCTGCAACTCGACGATGGCCAGGGCCACGGCGTCGCACTCGTCCCGCGCCCACAGACGCAGATCCAGCGCGATCTGGTCGTTGCGGCTGCGGGCCGTGTGCAGCTTGCGGCCGGCCGGTCCCGTGCGGCAGATCAGGGCCGACTCGATGTTCATGTGAATGTCTTCGAGGCTCGTGTCGAACGGGAACTTGCCCGCATCGATCTGCCGGTCGATCTCGCCCAGGGCCTTGACGATGCGACCTAGTTCGGCCGCCGTCAGCAGCCCCACTTCGCGCAGCATCCGGGCGTGGGCCAGCGAGCCCGCAATGTCGTACTTGGCCAGCCGCCGGTCGAACGAGATGCTCTCGACGAACCGCTCAACGCTGGCTGCCGTGCTGTGCTCGAAGCGACCGTGCCAGAGCTTGGCTCCGTCGCCCGCCTGTGACGCTTTGTTTGCCTTCTTGGCCATCTTGGAATCCCCGTCTCGTAACGCCGGCGCAGACCCCGTGCGCCGAGAGGCCCTTATGGTATCGACGCCGACCACAGGATGCAAGGTTCGCCGGGTAAATTTGCCGCCGGGAGACCGCCGCGGGCGCGAGGTCTACGCCACCTGGTCCGGACCGACCAGCCACAGGAGTTTCCAGCCGTGTTCCTGTCGGGCCAGGCAGGCTACGCTGGCGGTCGGAAAGTCCACGAAGTCGCAGCCCGACTGGCCGGCCAGCAGGGTCGAAGCCAACACGCTCAGGTGCGGCATGTGGCCGACGATCATCAGGTCGAACTCGGCCTTGTGCAGCGCGTGCAGGGTCGGCCCAACGTCGTCCAGCGGCTTGATGCCCTTGCGCAGGACGAGCCCGCGACCGGCGTGTAGCGAAGGAGCCAGGATTTCGGCCGTTTGCCGCGCGCGGGTCTTCGTGCTATGCCACACGGCCGCAACGTCAATGCCCAACGGTTTCAGGAATGCGGCCATCGCCTCAGCTTGGGTCCGGCCAGCCTTCGACAGCGGCCGGTCGGCATCCACCTCCTTGGCCACCGCCTCACCGTGTCGAACGAGGTAAAGGTGCATGACTATTCTCCAGCGTGCATTGCGCACGGCATTCGGTGCCCCTACGCCAGGGCCACTAGCGCCACGACCGCCAGCATCATGGCCAGCCGCGTGCGGCGGCGCGTTCGAGTCCTGCGCCCCAGACCGCGCAGGGCCAACGGCACGATCGCCAGCGCCGCGGCGATCGCCTGCGGGCGTCCGGCATCGGCCACCTCGATCACGCCATCCAGCCGCACGTCCTTCGCCGCGTCGCGGAAGTACACGTCACGGGTCATCTGTTCGGGCCCCATCACGGCATGGAACCGCGTGATGAACGACGCCCGGACCCGCGAGCGTCCCGTGTACTGCAACAGGTGCTGCATGCCCGGCCGCCCGTCGGCGTCGAACTCGGCGAACGACGGCAGCGCCGCCTCAACGGCGAACACCGGCCGGCCATGTCGCCCTTCCTCCTTGAGCACCTCCACCAGGGGCATCGCCGGCAGCTTCGGCCGCGACGCCAGCAGCCGCAACCCAGCTTTCATCTCGCTCAGTTCCATGAAGTCGCAACCGATCGGCTCCTGCCGGTGCTCGGTGATCGTCAGCAGCAGAATCTCCGAATCCGCGGCCGCAGTGATCGACGAGATAGCCAGCGGGAAAAACGGCTTCTCCGTGGCGAACCGCAACTCCAGGAAGACGCCGTCGGTTTCGCCCACATGTCCCGAGGCGGCAGGCGATGCCCCCGCATCCTCACCCGCCGGAGCCCGTAGTGCCGTGCCCGAGAATCGCAGAGCCACGAAGCAGAATCCCTGTTGAACGTACTCGTCCAGAACCGGCCGCGCTTTGTCCGGCACGTGGAAGCCTTTGCCCGTGAGCCACTGGACCAGACCCCTGCCGTCGCGGGCGCTGAGGATCACCGACTCCAGTTCGCCGAGCCGCTTGGCTTCCAGCACCGTCACGCCCAGATCCACCTCGCCGGCCGGCGGCGCGCTACAGCCCATCGGCACACCCGGCCCACTTCTGGTGGCAAGCTTCGGTCGTGTCATCTGTTCGAGAGCGCTCAGAATGTCGCGGTTGCCCTTGGTCACCTCGGGGCGCGACGGCACGGGAATCACCCAGGCGAAGTCGGCCTTCGGGCCGCGATAGTTGCTGAGCAGACAGAGGGTCTCCATGCCGTCGAAGTGCATCAGGTACGCCTGCTGCACGTCGCTGGACGGAGGCGGCGCGTCTTTCAGGAGGGTGATTTCGATCGGTGCGAAGTATCCGCCGTCGGCCTGCACCACCGCCGACGACACCAGCAGAACCAGACCACAGAAAACCGCTCGTTTCATGATGATGGTCCCCCCCGCCTGGCACGTGTTCGGAACCGCTTGACGACTTGTTCGCTGATGGCCGCGTCACCTCATCGAGGGTGCCATGGCTGCCCCGCAGCCATGCGTAGCGTGAGCAACTGTCGGCATGCCTGCAGGGGCAGGCATGGCACCCAACTCACTTGCGAGACCGACCGCTTAAAAACTCGTATCCGCTAGTGCTTCGGCGGCGCAAAGACATCCGCCGCGGCATCGGCCGCCTCAGGATGCCTGGGCCGGGAAGCGTTTGACTACGGTGACCTCGTTGCCCGTGGCGTTGTAGCGGACCTCGTCCATGAACTTCCGCGAAAGCAGGATGCCGAAGCCACCCTCGCGCAGGCCCATCTGTTCGCGTACGGTTGTATGGGCCACGGCGTCCTGCCCGTCGGCGGCGTGCGGCAAATGGCTCGGATCGAAGCCCGGACCCTGGTCGCGAATGACGAACGTCAGGTCGCGGTCGGTCATCGTGTATTCCATCTGTACCGTCAGGTCCGGATTGTCACGGCAGCCCCACTCAATGGCGTTGCGACCCAGTTCGATCAGGCAATAGCGAATCTGCTGGATGTCCTCCTCGGACAACGGGCTGTGGGCGTACAAGCCCAGCAACAGGGCGTTGACCTCCTCCAGGTACCTGATGTCGCTCTGGAATTTCAGCTCGATGTGCCCCTGCAGACCACCGGCCAGCCGCTCGTGCACGTGGTCGATCGTCCGCCGCAGCGCCGCCACGAGCGTTTCCGGGTCGAACGGCTTGGTCACGTACTCGTCGGCCCCGACGCGGATGCCGTGAATGTGATCGTCGCGGCGGTCCAGAGCCGTCAGCATAACGACCGGCACGAGATTCGTTCGCCGCGCAGCCTTCATCCGCCGGCAGACCTCGTAGCCGGAGATGCCCGGCAACATGATGTCCAGCAGCATGGCCGCCGGCAGATCCTCGCGGCAGTGGTTCAGAGCCTCCTCGCCCGTCAGGGCCCGGACCGGCTCGAAGCCGCTGAACCGCAGGATTTCCGAGACAAGCTCGTTCATCACCGGCTCGTCTTCAACCACCAGGACCCGTTCGGGCCGCTTTTCGGCAGAGTCATTCATAGCGCTGTAAAGTAGACGCCCGCCCGCCGCCGGTCAAGCGGAAAGGCCTCGCGCGGCCCAGACGGCATTACCCCTTGCACGGCGTACCCTGGTGAAAGGCCATCCGCCACGAGTTGCACGGGTGCGGGTGCCATGGTCTAGCCGAAGGCTAGGCCATGATGAATTCGCGTCCCATGGTGAACACCTCTCGTGGATAAGATGCGCTTGATCACACCGCACGCTCACTAGACGTCGAATAGT
>JAFGPY010000380.1 GCA_016935955.1 Planctomycetota bacterium | reverse complement strand
TCCAGTCCTTGTTGTAGACCACGAGCACCTGGTCGGGCCGGGTCCGGGCGGTCGCATCGGTGCAGGGCAGAACTGAGGCGACAAGCAGCGCGGCAAGCAGCGAAAGTCGGAAGGTCATGGCCCACTCCCTAACAGGAAAAACGGCGGGGACACAGCAAGCCGCCACAGACCGGCTGTGTCCCCGAGGCGTCCGCTATTGTTACGACGTTCGGCGTACGATGTCCAGAGTTTTCGCACGCCCGCTACAGGTGCGGAATGTCGGCCTTGTCCTGCGGGCCCACGCTCACCGACTTGCCGCCGGCAAGCTGGCCCGAGAGCGAAGCCGGAGCCCACTGACCGGTCGCCGCCTGCCACGTCCAGACGTCCGCGAAGTCCGGCCCCTTGACGACGATCTTCGCGTTGTCGCCGTCCTGGGCCTCCAGGGCCACGCTCACGTTGCCGCGATGCCAGGGATCGAAGACGGTCGCGATTCTCACGGCTGCAGCCTTGGCCGTGGCCTGAAGCTGCTTCAGGTCCATCGAGTTGCCGCGACTGTCGGCCGTCGAGATGGCCACCGTGGTCGCAAGCGGCTTGTCGGCGGCCATCTGGAAATCGCACACGGCACTGCCGTTTTTCAGCTGGAACTTCATCGCTGCGGCATCGAGCGTCTCGACGTCCTTCGACTGCACCAGCCACGTGACGTCGGCTTCCTTCCTGGCCCGGATGTCGTCGAGGATCAGGGCGTACTTGCCCTTGGCCCAGATGACCGTGCGGCGATAGCGGTCGAGGTCCTTATACGCGCCACCCGCCTCGGCTTCGGCCACCACCACGTCACCGGCGTCCTTGTAGGCCGTCATGCGGGCCAGGGTGGTCATGTCCTGGACGCCGTCGCGGCCGGGCTGGGTCCAGTGCTGTCCCTCGCCGGCCTGGCCCTTGCCGTTGACGAGGATGGTGTTGTGGCTGCTGGTGACCTTGTGGTATGCATAGCCGTCGTCCTGGGCCGCCATCCCGCCGCCGGTCCAGATCTGGAACTGGTTGGCGTCCGGATCGTCGTGGGCCACGTTCAGGTAACGGTACTCGTTGTCGTTGCGGTACTTGTTCAGCTTGAATCCGCCGTAGGGCGACGACTTGAAGAACAGTCCCACGTTGTCGGCCTTCCAGCCGTCGCGGACGTAGACCAGGCCCATGTCGCCGAAGTAGTAGCTCCTGGGCAGGTTGTCGATCGAGCCGCCGGTCAGCGTCGGGTCGTACCACACCAAGCCCATCCAGCCGAACTGGAACGCGCTGTTGACCTCGCGGCCCTTGTCGTTGGTTCGCGTGGTGGCCTTCAGCATCTCCTTCAGGCCGGCCATCAGATTGGCGTCGCGGCAATGAGCGGCGTAGAGGAAATGGTACGAGTTGTAGCCGCCCGTGCCGCCGCTGTCGCCGTAGTCGAAGGTGTCGTACAGGCCGGGCGTCAGCGTCTGCATGCGGTACATCAGCGTGTTCTTGAAGAACGGCCCGTCCAGGTAGTTCGTCCCGTAGCAGCGGTCGCTGGCCTGCATGGCCAGGGCCAGGTGCGCGCCGCCGAAGACCATGTACGACGGCGACTCGTGGCTGGTGCCGTCCTCCGGCAGCCAGTCGACGATGAACTTCAACTCTTCGAACGTCTTCTGCAGGATCCAGCCTTCCTCGGGCTTGTTCTCGGCGGCCGCCAGCAGACACAGCGTCAGGCCGGCGTTGCGGTGCCAGCGATGGTTGTTCTGCGGATCGGACTTCCAGTACCCCGGACCGCCGGCCGAACTCAGGTGCCCGCGGTAGTACATCCGCCGCGCTTGCAGCAGAATCTTCTGGCGGCACTTCTCGCGGAACGCCGGATCGAGGTCGTTGTAGAGCCAGTCGTAGAGCAGCCCGGCGCCGATCATGATATTGGCGGCGCTCATGCCGCTGTCGGTCTCCTGGCCGGTCTCCCAGTGCTCCTGCGACACAAAATGCTCGAGGAAGCCCTTGGCCTTCGCGAACGACTTCTTATCGCCGGTGATCAGGTAATGCAGGCCGACGCTCGGCGACTTCCACAGGCCCTGTCGCTGCCCGTCCGTGGCGTCGCCCAGGTATCCCGGCTGCTGCGGTGGGTTGCAGGCCGGCACGTAGGCCAACAGGTCGTCCCAGAAGAGCTTGCCCTCGTCGCTTGCGGCGAAGGCCTTGATCTTCTCCAGACCCGCGGCGTCGAAGATCAGTCGCGGATGCTGGCCGACCAGTTCGGGCCGCAGACCCTTGAAATTCTCCACCACCGGGTCCGTCTCCGGCGTTGCCGGCGGCGGGGGCGCAGGCGGAGTCGGTGCGGCCTGCATCGGACCGCCCAGCGTGACCGTCACGTCGTCGATCCAGACGGTCTGATTGCGGTCGGCCGTCTGGTCGCCCGTGATGACGATCGCGTTGAGGGCGCCGATCAGCGACTTGTTCCAGTCGTAGCGCTTGATCGGCTTGCCGTCGCACAGCAGCGCCAGCCCCTTCCCGGGATCGAAGCTGAAGGTCCACTTGTGCCAGCCCACGTTGCGCTTCAGGCCCAGGTACTGGACCTTCTGCCACGGCTTGAGTTTGGCGTCGGTCAGGCTGAACTCGCCGGCCGAGTAGGTCGTGTCGCCGCCCAGGTAGCGGGCGTAGAGCGACCCGATGGCCAGCACGTGGCCGTCCTTCTGGCCCACGCCCCAGAGCGACCCCTGGCCGGGGTCCTTCGGCTTGGCTGGCGCGGAGCCGTCTTCGTAGACCCACATCTCGACCGTGCCGCTGCCGTCGCTGTCGCGGAGCGTCCAGACGGCCTTGCCGCCCGGGCCCACCTTCAGCGAGGCGCCCTCGCCCTCGCGGTTCTTGGTCTTATCGAGTGTCACGTCGCCCGTGACGGTCCACGCCGACAGGGCACCGTCGGCATTAAAATCGCACTGTTCGGCCGTGGCGGCCGGCCCCGCGAAGACCGTGCAAGCGACGGTCAGAAGGCCTATTAACGTTGTTCTCATTATTGTCTCCTAGGGTCCGTACCCATCCCGTTCCCGGAACCAGAACTCCGGTCCGTTAAACGTTCCCCAACATGGGGGCGTTGCGGGCATTCGCGAAATTCGTAGCGGGGCTTGCGGGGTCGCCGGTGCGTCTCCGTCCGCGTCTCACTCGGCCAGGTTCCTGCTCCAGCCCAGCAACCGGGTGCCACGCGTCTGCTTGCAGACGCGTGCTTGTGCCGGTGCAAACCATCGGCATGCTTCTGCGAGCAGAAGCATGGCACCCTCCTATTGCCCCAGGTTCTTGCTCCAGCCGAGCAGCGGATCGTTCGTGGCGACGATGCGCTCCCGGATCAGCGCCCGCATGCGTTTCAGTTCGCCGCGGTCCACGTCGTCGATCAGGTTGCGCGTCTCGTGGGGATCGGCCGCGAGGTCGTAGTACTCGTCGCGGGCCGTCGGGTTGTAGATGTACTTGGCCGTCCTGGTGCGGACCATCCGCTGCCAGAAGGGGATCTGGTGGCCCCAGCCTTCGCAGATCAGGTGGTCGTCGCGGACCGCGTCGCTACGACCGGTCAACAGCGGCACGAGGCTGCACCCGTCCAGCTTGTCGCGCGGTGTGCGCCCGGCCAGGTCGATGAACGTCGGTGCGAGGTCGAGCAGGCTCACGAATCCGTCGTTGGTCCGCGGAGCGATCGAGGGATGCGACGCGACCAGCGGCACGCGCCACAGGCAATCGTACATGCCGAATCCCTTGTCCCACATGCGATACGATCCGACCGACGAACCGTGGTCGGCTGTGTAGATGATCAGCGTCTCGTCCAACTGGCCGACCTCTTGCAGCGTCTGGAGAATGCGGCCGATCTCGGCGTCGATCAGCGAGATGTAGCCGTAGTACTTGCCGATCAGGTGCCGCAGGTTGTCGCGCGTCAGCCAGCCGGTGCCCCACAACTCGCCCTGTCGGCGGATGCACCACGGCTTGTCGTCCAGCGAGCAGTCGAAGTTGGGCCACGGCTCGATGGCCGCACCGTCGTACATCGAGTAGTGCGGTTCGGGGATGATGTACGGCGTGTGCGGGCCCCAGAAGTTGCACGAGACGAACCATTGCCGCCCTTCGCCCGCATAGGCGCGAATCTTCTCGATCGTCCGCGCCGCCAGGTAGCCCGGCACCGACGCCTCCTGCGGTCCCTGCTGCGGGCCGTGATTCATCATGCGGTGTGCGTCGGCCATCTGCGGCTCGAAATGGAAACCGTCCAGCCCATACTGCTTCAGGTGGTCGAGGTAGTCCGGGTGCTTGGCCGGGAAACCGTAGCCCGGGTGGTACGCGCCCTCGTACCCGTAGTCGGCCGGCTTGTTGACGTCGCCGACGTGCCACTTGCCCAGGTGGGCGCACCGCCAGCCGGCCTCGCACAGGTCCTGGCTGAAGACGCGCGTCTCGGGCCGCAGGTTCAGCTCGCCGCCGCGAAACTTCTGGAACTCCCAGTTGAAGATCAGGCCGTGGTTGCGGGCCTCAAGCCCCGTCTGGATGCAGGCCCGGGCCGGCGTGCAGATAGCTTGCGGCGTGAAGGCGTTGGTGAATCGCACGCCCGTGGCCGCAAGGCGATCGATGTGCGGCGTCTGCACCACGGGGTTGCCGTAGCAGCCCAGGCAGTCGGCTCGGTGCTGATCGCCCAACAGCAGAAGCACGTTGCGAATCGGTTTGGCGGCTGCCGCCATTCAGTCCACCTCGCTCTCGTATCGTTTCAGCGTCGCCAGCTCGCGCGGCAGATGGACCTCCACCGGCTCCCAGTTGATCCATTCGCCGCTGATGTAGCCGTCGTAGTCCATGCCGGCCAGCAGCTCGATCACGCGCCGGTGATCGAAGTCGCCCGTGCCGATGGGCGCCAGTTCCAGCTTGTCGAGGGTGCGCGTGCCGTCGTGCACGTGCAGGTGCTCGATCCACGGCTGCAGCGTCTCGAACGCCAGGTCCATGGTCGAGCCTCCGGCCCGCACCGGGTGCATGACGTCCCAGTTGACGGCCACGGCCGGACTGTG
>JAFGPY010000379.1 GCA_016935955.1 Planctomycetota bacterium | reverse complement strand
GCCTTCTCGGCAAGCTGATAGTAGCGATCGGTTTCGGCCATCGTTGCGTTTCTCTCGTTATGCTGCCACGTTTGCTGCGGTCATGGCCACGCCCCTCGACACTGCTCGGGAACTACGTCAAGCGTGGCCATGCCACCCAGCCGTGTTCTGGGTGCCATGCCTGCCCCGCAGGCATGCCGACCGGTACGTCACCCCTCCGCATGCTTCTCCCCCTTCGACAGCCTCAGGGCCTGCCGGCAAGGAGAAGCATGGCACTCTTGTTACTCCGAGTGGCTCGCGAGCCGCCCCTACGACAACTCCTCGGGGTGCCATGCGGCCGTCGTGTGCCGCCATGCCGAAACAACCATCGACAGCCCACACTGCGGTCACGGCAGGCCGTGCCCCTACGCGCCTATGCCTCTTGGCCACCGACGACGATGTCGCGGACGCGGACGTGCGGGCCGCCGGTATCGGTCGGGGCCCCCTGCCCGTCTTTGCCGCACGTGCCGGGCATCTTCATCTCGAAGTCGTCGCCCACGGCATCGATGTTCTGCAACGTATCGAGCGTCATGCTGCTGATGCTGACGTCGCGAAGCGGCTCGCCGATGCGGCCGTTCTCGATCATGTTCGCACGGCCGGCGTGGCAGATGAACTGCCCCTTGGCCACGAAGACATAGCCCCAGTGGCCGTCCTGCAGGTAGATGCCGCGATCGATGCCGCGGATCATCTCGTCGAACGGCACGGTGCCGCGATCCATGAACGTGTTGCTCATGCGGACGATCGGCTTGGACTCGTAGCCGTCGGCCCGGGCGCAGCCGTTGGGCGGCACGGCGAACTTGCTGGCCGTCTCGAGGCTGTGAAGCAGCGAAACCAGGCGGCCGCGGTCGATGATCACGCGGCGGCTGCTCGGCGTGCCTTCGCTGTCGTAGCGGAAGCTGCCGTAGGCGCCCGGAATGGTCGAGTCGTCGATGATGCTCACGGCCTCGCAGGCCAGTTGCCGGCCCATGCGTCCTTCGAGCAGGCTCTGTCCGGCCCAGACGGCGTCGGCCTCGGCGTTGTGGCCCAGGGCCTCGTGCACCAGCAGGCCGGTGATCGACGGGTGGAAGATGACCGTGAAGTTCCCGGCCGGACACTTCTTCGCCGAGAGCAGGTCCACGGCCTTGCGGGCCGCGAGGACGCTGAACTCGTCGGCCGCCGTATCAACGAGCAGTTCCGGCCCGCCGACGATCGCGCGGTGCTCGACAGCCCGCTGCAGCTGTTTGCCGTCGCTGACGACCATCTGCGTGACCAGGTTGCTGCGGCAGGTCTCGGTGCGGATGCGCGTGCCCAGGGTGTTGGCCAGCGTTTCGATCTGCCGCCCGTCGCTGTAGGAGACGATCGAGTTGACGATCTTGCCGCCGGCCGCCTGGCGGCCGGCGGCCTCGAACTCCATGACGCGGCGGACCTTCTCGGCGGCCGGCATCTCGTCGGGCATCATGCGGCCCACGGAGCGGACGGAGTCGACGAAGGGTTGCGGCGTGGTGATCTCGACCCGCTCCTCGACGAACCGGGCGCTGGCCCGCGCCAGGGCCATGGCCTCGTCGAGGCACGCCGCGGCGCTGGCGGGGCTCACGGTGTCGGTCGAGGCGAAGCCCCAGCAATGGTCCACGAGCACGCGGACGCACATGCCGAACCCCGCGGAGCTGAAGAGCTTGTTGGCCCGCGTGTCCTGCACCAGGACGCTGTCGGCGAGGGTCTCGACGGCCCGGGCGTCGGCGAAGCTCGCGCCGCGGCGCGAGGCCTCGTCGCAGATGCGTTGAACGATGGTCTCGGTGGACTCGGGCATCCCGCTACTCCAGGGTGAACAGGGCCTCGATGAAGGCCTCACTGTCGAAGACGGCTACGTCCTCGGGCCTCTCGCCGGTTCCGATGAACTTGACCGGCACGTTGACCTGCTTCTTGATGGCCACGACGATGCCGCCCTTGGCCGTACCGTCGAGCTTGGCCAGGAACAGGCCCGTCAGCGGCACGGCCTCGCCGAACGTCCTGGCCTGGCTGATGGCGTTCTGACCCGTGGTGGCGTCGAGCACGAGCAGCACCTCGTGCGGGGCGTCGGGAATCTTCTTCTGAATGACGCGGACGATCTTGTTCAGCTCACGCATCAGGTTGGTCTGCGTGTGGAGGCGTCCGGCCGTGTCGACGATCAGCACGTCGATCTTGCGGGCCAGCACAGCATCCACGGCGTCGTAGGCCACGGCGGCAGGGTCGCCGCCCGGCTGGTGGCGAACGATCTCGACGCCCACGCGCTCGCTCCAGATGGCCAACTGGTCGGTCGCGGCGGCGCGGAACGTGTCGCAGGCCGCAAGCAGAACGCTCTTGCCCTGCTCGGTGAGGTGGCGGGCCAGCTTGGCGATGCTGGTCGTCTTACCCACACCGTTGACGCCGCAGATGAGAATGACCGTCGGCCCGGACGGGGCTGCATTGAGCGCCCGCTGCTCGCCGCCCAGGGAGTCGCGGAGGTCGCGCTTCAGGAAGTTGAGAATCTCGTCCTGGTTCTCGATGACCTTGTCGCGGTACTTCTCGCGCAGGTCGGCCAGCAGATGCTGCGTGGTCTGCACGCCGACGTCGGCCAGGATGAGCATCTCCTCGAGTTCGTCGATGAAGTCGTCGTCGATGCGGCGACCGACGGTGATCAGTTGCTTGAGCGAGCGACCGAGGGAGGCTCGGGTCTTGGCCAGGCCGCTCTTGAGCTTGCTGAACAGTTTACCGAGAACCATGTGCTGCTCCTGAGACTGATCATGGCCACGCCCTTCGACACTACTCGGGGACTACGTCAAGCGTGGCCATGCCACCCGATCACGTTTCGGCACGCTTCTGCAAGCAGAAGCGTGGCACCCTGTGTCAGGTTCCGCGTGGCTGCAAGCAGCCACCCTACATGACTGCAGGCACGCCCGCGCCGTGCCTCTACGGAAAATCAGGCCGAGGCGTCGGGCTCGGGAGTCGTTTCGGCGGCCTGCACCCGGTCGGCGTCATTGCGATTGGCCGCATCGGGCAGCGCCTCGCGAAGCACGTGGTCCAGGATGCCGTTGACGAACGAGCCGCTCTCGGCGGCGCCGAAGCGCTTGGCCAGTTCGATGGCCTGATCGATGGCCACGCGGGCCGGAATG
>JAFGPY010000378.1 GCA_016935955.1 Planctomycetota bacterium | reverse complement strand
TTTCGTCGTCTGCCCATCTGCATCTCCTTTCACCAGAGGTCCGCAGATGGTTATCGGCAAAACGAGGGCTTTTGAGATAGTTTCTAAATGGCTCCGACCTTGTGAAGTTAAGCTCCCTGATCTTCTCTCGCATTCTCAGGACCGATGGCGCGGACGCACATTCCGATAGCTCCGCTGCGTTCATTCCACTCTGCAGGATTATGGGGAGGGGGCGACGACCTCCCGAATACGAAGAATGGCTTTGGGGGGAGCTATTGCAGGCATTCCAGACCAGCTTGCGATTTGCCGTGGAACTTGAGTACTACTGGGCCAGCCCAAGATACTCTCCGCTTGACGAGGCGACGGGTCAGCGTCTCAGAACTCGGATTCGGAATTGGGCACAGGCCAACATGAATGCGACGCTGTTGTGCAGGACGCTGCCAGAGAAACCTTTTTACATCTTGTACCAATTCGTGGCAGCTCCGGGGCGTGAGCGTGAAACGCCACCGGAATGGCACGAGTGGAGTTGGCTGAGCCCGCTGCTCCTGGAGGCGATAGGACGGGACTTCAAGATCGTGACGCCTCAGGTGGTCGGACTCATCTGCGACGAGAAGTCTGGCCCGCACGATAGGACGCTTGAGTTTGACGAGAACCAGCAGCCACGCATGAGGGTAGACAAGGTATTTCGACTCAACCGGGAACGGGCATCTTTGCTCTTCCCCATGACCCAGTCGCGATGTGAACTCGTTCAGGCCTTGCTCAGATCAGATGACTGCGAAACACAGTGGTCTCCTGAAATCCAAGCGATGGTCAATGATGTCCGCAGGGATCTCCAGAGATGGCGGTACGTGTCAGACGAAGTACACGCGCCTGTCAGCAGTTCCCAGTGGTACACTAAGTTTGCTAGCGAATATGGCGCAGGCAACGTTCAGGGCATCGCGGAGGAAGATTAGTCGCCAACGCAGACCGCGATGCGATGGATGACCAAGCGTCATCATAAGGCGGTCCATGGCAGCGCGGACCTGTCGGGCGGGACATAGTGACACGCCGTAGCTCCAGACCACTTGCCGCGCACGATGCGGTAGACACCAACAGTCCTTAACTCTCCTGGCCACTCCGTGTCGCGAGCCATCCAATCCGAGACCACGTGCTTCTCTGAGGGAGCAGGATCGCCACGTTCAGGAGCGCGTGGATGGACAAGGAGTAGCCAATTTGGTCTGCCATGGGCAGAGACGCGAGAAAGCCTCGGACCTACTCGGCTCACGCGCGGGCCAGGGCGACGATGGCGTTGTGGATGTGTTCGGGCAGCGAATCCCAGTTCGAGGCCAGACCGGCCAGTTCCTCAGGGACGGCTGGTGCGGCCGCTTGGGCAACGGAGTCGGAAGACTTCTCTGCGCGGCGTCTGATGCGGCGGCTTCCGCATCCCCATCGGTGGCGGCTTTGGCAATGCCCAGGGCGGGCAGTCTTTCGACGTCGCGGCTAAGGTCGGTCATGGTCGTCATCCGACCAATCCGACTCCATCGCGTCTTCCGGTGACCACCGAAACGGCGGTGGGGCGTTGGCCTCGTCGACGGTGTTTTTCCCCAACATCGTCAGTCCGTAGGTGACTGTCGGCCTGTCGCCGGGCTTGGCAGTCTTTTCAGTGCCGGCCGGGTACGCCTGAATCACGCCCACGTGCAGGGCATGGCCCAGAACGCTTTCGCTGCCGCCCCGGTCGGGGGTGTCCAGCCGGCACAGGTCGATCCCCAGGTGAGCGGCGTGGGCCGCGCCGAGCAGCAGGTTCTCCAGTTCGACGGCGCTGTGACGCACCGGATCGCTGTCGGGGTCCATCAAATCGCGGACTCTCATCAACCGGCACAGCTAGAGCGTCAACGCATCGGCGCGGCTGAGCCCCACATCGGAGTTGCGCTCGGAACGGGCCGGCACGAAACTGACATCCATCACCGTCCGCTTGGCCCAGGCGATCCAAGCGGGCGAAATTCGATTCTCTCCGGCGGTCGCTGCCGGGGCGGCGACCGTACCCGTAAGAAGCAACCAGAGATCGCTGTCCCGCAGCCAGAAATCGACCAGGTTGGCCCGTTTCACGGCTGGCCGGCCATCGATCTTCTCGCGGCCCTCGTTCGTCCTGTTCATCAGGCACTTCGTCGGTATGTCGCACAGAAAAGAGGCCAACCGACTGGTTTGTGGGTGTCATTCCCTGAACAGGTCGTGCCAGTCGATACCGAAACGGGCCAGATATTTGCGCAGGCGGTCGGCGTCGTTGGCGTTCCTCTTCCGGCGGCGGCTGGCGGCGAAGAGGGTGCGGCCGGCGTCCGACAGCGACCGCGCGCGGCGGCAGATACGGATGACCTCGGCCAGTTGGACGAGGTCGAAACGGTCCAACTCGGCGAGTTGCTCGTCGGACAGCAGTCCACGCAGAACGTCCTCATCGGACCCGGCAGCCGCCTCGCGACGCCAGGCGGCCTTCAGCCGGGCGATCTCCTCCTCGACCTCCTCGACCGTGATGCGGCCGCCGGGGGCCAGCGTGGCCATGCGGACCACCGCCCCGTTGAGGTCGCGGAAGTTGGCGGCCCATGCGGCTTCGCTCGAGGCAGCAAAGGCGAGGAAACGGTTCGTCGCCTCCTTGTTGAAGGTCACGTGGGCGCCGGTCGAGCGGGCGAACTCGTCGAGCTCATACTGGAGGTTCGGCGGGATGTCCTCCGTGCGGTCGCGCAGGCCCGGCAGCCGGAAGGTCCATAGGTTGATCCGGGCCAACAGGTCTTCGCGGAAGCGGCCATCGGCGGCGTCGGCCTGCAGATTGCGATTGGTGCCGCAGACCAGTTGAAACGAGCTGGCCACCTCACGGTCGCTGCCGAGGGGCAGAAACTTCTTCTCTTCCACCGCCCTGAGCAGCATTGTCTGCTCATCCATGCCCAGTTCACCGACCTCGTCGAGGAAGAGCATCCCGCCATCGGCGGCGCGGAGCAACCCAGGCCGGTCGCTCATGGCCCCGGTGAAGGCGCCCTTGACGTGGCCGAACAGGGCGCTCATGGCCGCGTCGCCGCGCAGGGTGGCGCAGTTGACCTCGACGAACGGTCCGGCGACCTGGCGCCTCTGGTGTTTGAGCTCGTAGATGCGCCGGGCCAGGAGCGACTTGCCGGCCCCGGTCGGCCCCGTCAGCAGCAGCGGCGCCGTCGAGTGCAGGGCGACGCGCTCGATCCGCTCGATGAGCCGGTTGAACTCGGCGTTGCGGGTCTCGATGCCGGACTTCAGGTAGGACACGTCGTCTCGCATCTTCTGGCGGAAGCGCGAGGCCAGGCGGTCGTACTTCGACAGGTCGAGGTCGATGATCGCATAGCTGCCGACGTCCGGGGTGCGGCCGCGGCGCGGCGGGGCGGTCTGGATGAGCTTGCCGGGAAAGGCCCGCGACTCGGTCAGGAGGAACAGGCAGATCTGGGCCACATGGGTGCCGGTGGTGATGTGGGCGAGGTAGTCCTCCTGCTCGGGATCGAACGCGTAGGCGTGCATGAAGTCGTGCAGCGTGCCGTAGACCTCCTCGAAGTCCCAAGGGTTCTTGAACTCGACGAGGTGGCGGCGGACCTCGGTCTCGGGCGAGACGGTGGCCAGGTCGGAGGCGATGGTCTCGGCGAGCCGGGTGTCCTTGCGGGAGTGGAGGAGTTCCAGACGGTCCACCAGCAGGTCCTCGTGCTGACAGAGGGCGACGGTGGGCCGCCACCGCTCCCAGCGCTTGGGCCCCGTTCCGGCATCGAGGGTGGTGCCGAGGAGCGAAACGGCAATCGTCCTCTTGGCCATGCGATTATCCTCTGATCTATAAAATACGCCGGCAGTCTAGCCTATCGGCCAGGATACTGTCCAGTGCGAATCGTGCGACGATGCCCGGGTAGTCGCAACTGAAGCTACTGGCGCGAATTATGGTTTACAAAAAGAATTCTCCCGCTCTGGCACGTCCGTTGCAAATACAGAAGCCCATCGGAATGAAGCTCAAGGCACCTTGTCCGAAGGAGGAACGAGAGATGGCGAACAAGAACCTGTTCAAGTCGCTGGTAGGTCGGCTGATCCCGGCTGCGAACACCCTGAACGAGGAGCTCGCATCCGCCTACGCCTTCACGCCGCGGCACGCCCTGGCCCAGTACGCGGCCACGGGCTGCCTGAACGCGACGTTCTATGCCTCGGCCGATACGCAACTGGCCACGATCCTCGAGTTGTGCGGCCAGGTGGAGCCGGAGTTCGTCGCCCGGACGGCGCTCTACTGCCGCCAGCACGGGGCGATGAAGGACACGCCGGCGCTGCTGTGCGCGGTGCTGTCGGTCCGATCGCCGCAGCTGCTGGCGCGGGTCTTCGACCGGGTGATCGACAACGGCAAGATGCTGCGGAACTTCGTGCAGATCATCCGGAGCGGCGTCGTCGGCCGCAAGAGCCTCGGCTCGATGCCGAAGCGACTGGTGCTCGCGTGGCTCGAGGCCCGCACCGACGAGCAGGTCTTCCGGGCGTCGGTCGGTAACGATCCGTCGCTGGCCGACGTGGTGAAGATGGTTCACCCGAAGCCGCAGACTGCGTCGCGAGAAGCTCTGTACGGTTACCTGATCGGCCGGGCGTACGACGCCGAGGCGCTGCCGGAACTCGTGCGGCAGTACGAGGCGTGGAAGGCAGTGCCGTCGGCCGAGGTGCCGGACGTGCCGTTCGAGATGCTGACCTCGCTCGACCTGGACACGGCCGCCTGGACGGCCATCGCCCGGCAGGCGCCGTGGCAGATGACGCGGATGAACCTGAACACCTTCGCCCGGCACGGCGTGTTCGAGCAGCCGGGGATGGCGGACCTGATCGCCGCCCGGTTGGCTGATCCGGAGGCGGTGGCCCGGTCGCGGGTGCTGCCGTACCAGTTGATGATGGCGTGGACGATGGCCGGCGAGGGCGTGCCGGGCTGTGTGCAGGACGCTCTCCAGGACGCTATGGAGACGGCCATCGCCAATGTGCCGCAGATTGACGGCCGGGTGTACGTCTTCCCGGACGTGTCGGGCTCGATGAGCTCGCTGGTCACGGGTTACCGGCAGGGTTCGACCACGGCGGTGCGGTGCATCGACGTGGCGGCCCTGGTGGCTGCGGCCATCCTGCGGAAGAATCCGCGGGCCGAGGTGATCCCATTCGAGCAGAACGTGGTCTCGCTGCGGCTCAATCCGCGCGACAGCGTGATGACCAACGCCGAGAAGCTGTCGAAGATCGGCGGCGGTGGCACGAACTGTAGCGCTCCGCTGGCGCTGCTGAACCAGCGGAAGGCCGCGGGCGACCTGGTCGTCTACGTTTCGGACAACGAGTCGTGGGTCGACACGGGGTGCGGCCGGGGAACGGCGACGATGCAGGAGTGGGCGCGATTCAAGGCCCGCAACTCCTCGGCCCGAATGGTCTGCATCGACCTCCAGCCGTACGGCTCGACGCAGGCCGCCGAGCGGCCGGACATCCTGAACGTCGGCGGCTTCACCGACCGGGTGTTCGAGATCACGAGCGAGTTCGCCGCTGGTCGGCTGACCGACGGCCACTGGGTGGAGGTCATCGAGAAGGTCGAGCTGTAACAGAGAAGGGTCTGCGCCGGGGCGGAATGCTGTCGGGACTACACTGTCAATGTAACGTCTCGACATCACTTGTCCGCCCCGGCCGGGCTCGGGGTTGCAGGAGCGTGAAACGTCAATCGGCGCGGCGGTGAATGCCGGCAGGACTACATCGGCAAGGCCCGGGAGACCGGGCCGCGGGTTCGAATCCCGCCACTTCGTCCCGGGTGGAGACGAGGTGTGTCTTGCCACTCTTGTCACCGCCTCGTTATGATGGCTGTACAAGTGACGGAAGATGGCCGCCGGGCCGGAATGCCGTCGGGACTACATAACCCAATGTTGCGTCTCGGCACCAACTTGTCCGACCTGGCAGCGTAGCACGTGATGTGGCGGCAGCGAATGCCGGCAGGACTACATGGTGAGAGCGCCCGGTGAGATTCCGGGAGGTCGCGGGTCCGATCCCCGCCGGTGCCGCGAGTGCGGAGGCCGTAGCTCAGCGAAACGTCTTGTCACCGATTGTCGCGGCCGCTCTCGTCTCGGCGGGAGGCAGGCGAATGCTGAAGGGACTACATGGCTCCGGGCTCGAATCCCGTGGGTCTCGCCTGGCGAGGCCCAGAACCATGGCGGGCCGAACTGTCTCTTCAACTTTTGTCGCCTGTCGCTGTTGAGCGAGTTGGCTGGGAGAGCGTAGCGTCGTGATTGATTGCCGGCGAATGCCGGAGGAACTACATGTTCCGGGTTCGAGTCCCGGAGGCTCCACGAGGCGGGGCCTTAGCACGAGCTAAACCCACGGCCTCTGGCCGTGCGACCCGAATAGCTTCGGAGCGATCCGGCGTGTAGACGGGTCCAGAGGCA
>JAFGPY010000377.1 GCA_016935955.1 Planctomycetota bacterium | reverse complement strand
GCGTGTCGGGCGACTGCATCAGCTCGATCCACGTCACGTAGTCCTGCGTGTCCGGAACGACGAAGTCGCTCACCTGGAGCGTCACCGGCACGACGAGCGCCTTCTCGCCCGTAGCCTCGACCGTCACCTGTCCCGTGTACGTGCCCGCCTTGGCATCCGCCGGCACCTTGACGGTCAGCCAGACCGGAACCACGGTCCCCCCCGCGGCGGCAGGAAACGAATCCAGCGGCTCTTCCAGCAGGCTTTCCAGCGGCAGGCGGACGTCGGGTTGGTCGGCGAACGCCACGGCGTAGCGAGCCCGCATGGCCGCCGCCGGAATGACGGCGTCGCCCTGCTTGAGATCGCCGCAGGTCACCTTCAATCCGTCAATGGCCTTGGACGATCCCAGGACCACCTTGCCCGACGACCAGCCGTTGCGCGGAGCGGTGATGCTGACCGGCTGCAACGGCTCGCAGCGGTCGCCCACGTCCGCGTAGGTGTCGTGGGTCAACACGTCGCCGTTCCAGACCTGAAGCTCTTCGGGCCGCCCGACGTTGGGCACCACGCCGGCCGCCCCCGCGGCCGTCAGTTTGACGCCCTTCAGTTCGCAGGTGTACCAGTTGAAATCGTAGGGCAGTTCGGGGTCGCCCAGCTCGCGGGTGTCCTTGCGCTTCGACTTGTCCCAGTACTCCGCCACGGACTTGTCGTACGGAGCGCGGATGACCTGAATGGCCAGGACGTTCACGCCCTTGCGCAACGCCGCGGGCGGAACGGACACGTCCAGTTGGCGGTCCCGACCGGTAATGGCTTCCTTGGGCCCCTTGTAGGCCCAGTTGTCGACGATGATCTCGCCATTGTCCAGGACGAAGACGCCCTTGGGATAGCTTTCGGCCACGGCGGTCGCCTCCTTGGCGTCCTTGGCCAAATGGTTGCGGGCGATTTCCTGGCCGTTCACGTAGACGATGGCGCCGCCATGATAGATGACCGAGAGTTTGAGGTCCTTCACCTGCGCCGGATCGGTCACTTCGAATCGGGCCCGCAGGTACAGGTTCGAGGCGTAGGGCGAATGCGGCCCGGCCTGGGCGTTGCCTCGCAGCCACGCCTCGTCGGCGAAACCGCGCGTGGTCCATCCTTCGGGGGCCAGGGCCGTTTCCCGGTCCACCCAGGGGTAGAGCGACGTGATGGGCTTCATCTTGCCGTCGTAGTCCACCACCGGCGGCTTCAGGACGGTATAGGTCCGCCACGCGCTGCTCGTGTCGAGCACGACGACCGGTTTCTCGTCCGATGCCGTCTGCGCCACGGACGAACAGACGGCCAGACCAAGCAAACACGCTGCCACTGCCAGCCCAACGATCATCGCTCTGCACCACATCCCCATCGCCGCCTCCTTCGCTTCGGATTTCGAGCCCTCCTCGCGGCCCGCTCGACCGCAGGAGGAATCTTCTCAATCGTGAAACGCTCGCCAAGGCCGGGAGAGTCCCGAATTCCGCGCTGTCCGGGAAGTCATGTTGAGTGGCCTCTTGCCATCGGGGGCCGAATCGGAGAGACTGGGAAGAACGACGATACGATTCGCTGCCTATGCGTGCAGAAAGGACGAGGCAATGGCCAAGTGGAAATGCTCGGTGTGCGGGCACATCTACGATCCGGCAGTCGGCGACCCCGACGGCGGCGTGCCGCCGGGAACGCCGTTCGAGGAGGTCCCCGACGATTGGCAGTGCCCCGAGTGCGGCGCGCCGAAGAGCGAATACAGGCTACTCGGGTAGCTCGCCCCAGCGTGTGCGGTCGACGGAGACGACCTGGCCGTCGCGGTCGACCACGGCGCGGAGTTGGAACGGTCTGCGCTTCGGCCAGCCCCACCACGGAACGTATCCCTGGAACCGGGCGTCGTAGATGAGGACGGTTGACGTGCCCTGCTCGTCGACCTTCTCGTCGTAGACCGGCAGCCGCGCGAACCACAGGAACGTGCGGGTCCGAGGATCGGCCTTCACGGCGGCAATGGCCGCCGAGGGTGGCGAGTCGGCCAGCGTGTGAAAATCGATCGGCGTGTCGCCGAGCACGTAAGCCAGTCCCATGTGCGTGCGGCCGGGAGTCGAATAGCAGGCGGTCCAGACCATCGGCATCAGCGGCACGGGCAGACAGACGGTTTGCCGCACGGTGCCGCGGTCCACTTCCATGTCCGCGAGTTGCCGCTCCAGCCGGTCCATGGCCATACCATGCAGGGCCCCGAGAAAGAGCATGTAGGCCACCACGACAACCAGGCCGCGCGCGGCCACGCGGACGTAATCGTCGCCGCGTTTCAGACTCCGCCACGTCAGCGCCAGGCTGACGACCAGCATGATCGTCAGGTACGGGTCGATGATGAAAATCCAGTCCAGGGCATAGCGGGCGTCGCTGAGCGGATTGAGCAGTTGCGTACCGTAGGACGTCGGCCAGTCGAGCAGAATCTGGCACATCACGCCCGCCAGAGCCGCAAGGAACATCCAGCCGAACTTCCTCGTGCGGCAGACCAGGCAAGCCGCGGCGGCAATGACGGCCGCCAGGACCGGCGCGAACAGAAACGAGTGGCTGATGCCGCGATGGTACTTCAGGTAGGCGAACGGCCCGTCGGCCAGCAGGCGGATGGCCACCTGGTCCAGGTCGGGCACGAGGCCGCCCACGGCCGCCACGATGATGCCGGCCCAGCCGAGCTTGCGTCGAAAGGCCACCTCGCCCACCAGTGCGGCGGCCAGCATGTGGTCGGTCGTGATCATCGCGGACTCCGGTGCGGCGGCCGACGGCCGTGCAGCTCACACGCTGCGGCTATTCCCATTCGATCGTCGCCGGCGGTTTGCTAGAGACGTCGTAGACCACGCGGTTCACGCCGCGGACCTCGTTGATGATGCGGTTCGAGATCGTCGCCAGCACCTCGTACGGGAAGTGGAACCAGTCGGCCGTCATGAAGTCGCTCGTCTCGACGGCTCGCACGGCGATGACCGACTCGTAGGTGCGGCTGTCGCCCATGACGCCGACCGTCTGGATCGGCAGCAGCACGCCGAAGGCCTGCCCG
>JAFGPY010000376.1 GCA_016935955.1 Planctomycetota bacterium | reverse complement strand
GGCAACCGCAACTGGCTGCCGCTGCTGATGCAGGACCTGGGCGGCGCGGGCAAGGACTACCTGGCGGTGCAGTACCCGGAGGGCATCTTCCGCGGCTTCGACCACCTGCGCGAGAGCGACGTCAAGGAGCACCACGCCGGCGAACTGGAGACGAGCCTGAGCCTGCACCTGTTCGGCGACTGTGTGGACATGGCGGCCCTGGGCGATGTGGATGCCCGGGCGGGCGAGGCCCGGCCCATCGCTGACGTCAAGGGCTACACGCCGGTTGAGTGGTACAGCATGTATCCGCTGGCCTACGCCGGCGACGCCGGTCCGGCCACAGTGGAGAAGGGGCGGCAGATCTTCGAGGCCGAGGTGCGGCGGTTGGTTGAGTGCATCCGGGCCGTCAAGGCCGACGAGACGACCTTCGAACGGCTGCAGAAGTTCGAGTCGCAACAGCACGACCCGCTGTCGCCGTGAGCGTTCCGCGTGGCTGCCCCTCGACAAGCTCGGGATCCACGACAAGCAACCACCCTACATGCTTGAGGCGCGTCGCCGGGAGTCCGCTTGTGGCGCACAAGCCCGCCGCACTACGGCGGGATACGATAAGCCGCTTGTCGTTCGATCCCCCGGCGGTGCCGGGGGCTTGTTCGTGATTCAGTACCTGCCGAATTCCCGCGTGGCTTCGCACATCGCCAGGTAGTTCTCGACCTTCACCGAGTCGATGATCGAGTGGCTGGAGCAGACGACGTAGCCGCCGTCGTCGGCCAGGCGGTCGATGTGCTCGCGGACGCTCTCGCGCGTCTCGTCGGCCGTGCCGAAGCTCAGACATCCGGCCACGTCGATGTTGCCGACCAGGGCCAGGCGGTCGCCGTACTCTGCTTTGACGGCGTAGATGTCGTTGGCCACGGGCTGTAGCGGGTGGACGGCGCTGACGCCCCAGTCGGCCAGGTAGGGCAGGATCGGGGCTTGCATGCCGCAGCAGTGGAAGATGATCGGGCGTCCGGTGGCCCGTGCGGTCCGGATGAGCCGCTCGGTCCGCGGGGCCCATAGGTCGGCCAGGTCCTTGGGGCTGATCATCGGTCCGGTGGTCGAGGAGATGTCGTCGCCGATGTAGTAGAAGTGGTAGGGCAGGTCCTTGACGGCTTCGATCACGGCCACGTGATAGTCGACGAACATGTCCATGAGCCGCTCGACCAGCGGGCGGTTGTCGTAGAGCAGGTACATGAACGACTGGATGGGCACGGGGCCGAGGGCCATGTAGGTCAGGGTCATGGGGCCGCTGAGCCGGGCGCAGAGTCCCACGCCGGTGCCGCGGATAGCGTCGAGGTAGGGCTGCATCCTGTCGCGGGCCTGTCGCGGATCGGGCGGCACGATGCGGTCGGCGTCGTCGTCCGTGAGGATCGACCCGTCGGGTTCGACCATCCATGTCAGGGAGCAGGCGACGGCGTCCTGTCCGACGGCCGTCACCAGTCGCACGGCCTCCCGGGGTGGCAGGGTCCAGAGAGTGACGCGGTCGCCCTCGGCCGGCATGCCGAGAATCTGCCGCGTGGCCTTGTTGTCGATGAGGATTTCGAAGTTGGGCACGCGGTCGAGCTTGCGGTGGTCGAGGGCGGCAAGCAACCGTTCGATGTTCGGTGCGGCAAGGCTGGTCATGGCCGTAGCTTCCCTATTGGCTAATCACCGGCATCTTCGACCTCATCGTCATCCTCGTCGTCGGCCTTGCGGTCGACGGTTGGCTTCTCGGCCTCTTCCTTGATGGCCTTCTCCCAGGCGTCGATCGCTTCGGGGTCGATGATGTACTCGTTGGGACCGCCCTGGGCCTCTTCGCCGGGCGGCGGCTCGACCTGCTTGTAGTAGTTCAGGGAGACTCCCGAGGCCTGCTGCACGTAGAAGGTGGCCTGTCGCAGTGCCGCGGACTTGTTGATGGTTCCGGGCTCGTTGTTCTTGCGCATGAAGTCGATCAGGACCAGGGCGGCATCCTTGGGTGCGGCCGCGAGTCGGCACAGGTTGCCGTACAGGCTGATGACTCGCTGAGCGGACGCATCCATGGGCCCGACCTCGCCCACCATCCTGCCCACGATCGGCAGGGCGGTCAGGTCGCTGTCGCTCTGGGCGTGGACCAGATTCGGCCACAGCAGGTCGCGGTCGTCGGATTCGAGGAGCGGCTTGCGCAGCCTCAGAGCCAGTTCGCGGCGTTGTTCGTCGTCGAGCGGCTCGGCCTCCTGCCACCAGTTGCGCCACTGCTCGGCGATTCTTCGGGCCTGTTCCTGCTGTTGCTCGGTGGGCACTTCGTCGGGGCCGCAGGTCGGGAAACTGCCGAACCAGATATGACCGATCACCGAGAGGGCCGCGGCCGCCCTGTGGCGAACCTGGAGCGGTTGCCCGGAGCCGGCGTCTCGCAGGGCCGTCGTGTTGTCGAGCAGCAGGAGCAACTCCTCGGTCCGCGAGGCCAGGTGCTCGGAGTCGACGTGAACCACCCTCGCCACATGACCTACTTGCTGGTCCCACTCCGACGGCATAGGCAGACGCGGGTCGGCGATCCGCTTCATCAGCAGGTCGGCCTCCAGGCGGTCCGACGCTCCCTGGAGCAGGGCGGCGTTCTCCAGCACGGTGTTATTGGTCCACTGGTTGGCCGCCGGCGGGTCGGGTCGCCTCAGCATCAGCCCCTTGGGCCGCGCGGCCGGCGACTGCGGTGGCGCGGGATCGGGCAGGTCGGCTTGTGAGGCACTGCCGATGGCAAGCAGCATCGCCAGAGAGAGAAGCAGGATTTCTAATCTTATGCGGTTCGACACACTGGGCCTCGCGTAGGCATCTGCCGCAACAGTATACGACTCTGTCGCGACAGTCGGCGAGTCAATTCGCCGGCGGTTGCGGCGAAGAAGCCTGATCGTTCCCGGCGGGCTCCTTCGGCAGGAACAGGTCGCACCGAGTCAGGTGGGTCTTGTGCAGGCACCAACGGGCGACAGTCCACAGGGTCATCAGTCCGTAGGTGGTCGACCGCCGCAGGTTGATGCTCGAGGCCTCGGGCATGTAGCGGCAAGGCACAGGCACGTCGCCGATGCGGAATCCGAAGTGCACCGCCTGAGCCAGGAACTGCGAATCGAACACGAAGTCCTCGCTGTTGCGGTGATAGGGAATGGTTTCGAGCACCTTGCGGCGGTAGGCCCGGTAGCCCGTGTGCCACTCGCCCAGGTTCTGCCCGTAGACCACGTTCTCGGTGATGGTCAGAAAGCGATTGGCCGCATACTTGATCATCGGCATGCCGCTGCCGACGGTTTCCTTGCGGGTGCGGATGCGGTTGCCGAGCACGACGTCGCAGATGTCGGCCTTGAGGAAGCCGACGACGTGCGGCACCAGGCGCGGATCGTACTGGTAGTCCGGGTGGATCATCACCACGTAGTCGGCCCCGTGGGCCAGGGCGGTGTCGTGGCAGGTTTTCTGGTTGCCGCCATAGCCGCGGTTGCGCTCGTGCCGCACGACCGTCAGTCCCAGCCGCTCGGCGATTTCCACCGTGCGGTCGGTGCTGCAATCGTCCACCAGGATGATCTCGTCGCAACAGTCCGGCGGCAGGTCGCGAACCGTCTGCTCAACCGTGGCTTCGGCGTTGTAGGCCGGCATGATGATGATTGTCTTCTCGTTCACAGGTTTCCTCGTTTGCCCCGATGACTTTTCGCTTGCTCGTTATGATTGGGGCGGTCTACCATAAGTCGATGCGACCTTCGAGATTGGTCTTGCTCTTGTTGCTGGCCGCCACGGTGACGCTTGGGCTGATCGGCATCCAATGGGGGTTGCCGACGAGCCGGCGCCGCGAGATGATACTACCCGGCGCATCAACCCGGCAATTGCAGTCGATTGCCCGAGCAAGTCTGGACGCCGACGATGCCGCCGCGACCCAGACCGACGATACTATATCGGCCGCCCCCGCGACGCTCAAAACATATTTCCGCACCCTCCTGTATTCCTATCATCCCGACGAGTACCTGGTGCTTAAGGCCCTGCGGGGCTTGCCGCGGCTGAACCCCGGCGTGTACCGCTACGGCGGGCCGATGCTCTTCGGGACCGCGCTGTTCATTGCCGGCGGCAGTGCCGTCGGGCTGATCGAAGTCACCGGCGATGCCGCCTGGTACCTGGAGCATCCCGAGCAGTTCGGTCGGTTCTACCTGGCCGCGCGGCTGTTCGTGGTGGCGATGACCGTTCTGCTGGTTTATGCCGCCTATCGCTTCGGGTGCTTGTTCGGCGGTGAAATGTTCGGCTTGCTCACGGCGGCCCTGGTGATGGTCATGCCCGCCACGGTCAACTGGATGCACGTGGCCAAACCGCATCTGCCGGCCTGCGCGTTTGTCTTCCTGTGTGCCGAGATGACCTTACGCTACTGGCGCGACCCGTCGGGCGGCCGCAAATGGCTCGTCCTGGCCGGCCTGTTCAGCGGATTGGCTGCAGCCATGGCCCTGTCGTTCTCGTTCTCGCTGGCCATGCCTGTGACGGCGATTGTGGCCGCGAGGTGGCGCACGCCCCGCGCGGCCATCGGGCACCTGGTCCTGGCCGGCCTGTGCTTCGTCATCGTAGTGCTGGCGACCAATCCTTGGTACGTCATGCAGCCAATGGCGGTCTGGGCGGAAGTCCATGAGATTAGCGGCGACGTGGCGGACCGATACATGTCGTCTGCGGCCGACGGCGCGATGGCCGAACTTGTTGCGAAGACCGCCCGGTTCTTCTCGCTGCATCTTCCCCGGGCCATGTCCTGGCCGGTGGCCGTCCTGGGGCTTGTCTCGTTGCTGGCCGCGGTCGGCAATCGCGAGGCGCGTCTGTTGATTCCGGCCTGGCTGCTGACGGTGGCGGGCGCAGTCGCGGCGGTCGGCGGATCCTCTGACCCGACCGTGGCCCGTTTCGCGCTGATGCCGGCCGTCCTCCTGGCGCCGGCGATTGTGGGCCTGGTCCGTTGCCTCGTTCGGCGCCAGTGGGCGACCGTTCTCGTGACCGCACTGCTGGCGGCTGTTGTACTGACGGTCTGGTCGGTTCCTTACCTGGCCGTTTACCGCAGCGACAGTGGTCCGCACAGTTCCCGCAACGAAGCGGCGCGATCCCTGGTCGCCGTCCTCAACCTGGACGAGCACCACGCCGTGCCGATTGAGATGGGCACCATTATGCCGCCTGCGGCCTACAATTTGCCTCCGATCCCGCTGAGCAATTGTCACCTCGTGCCGTTGTCCGAGCGGCGGGCTCCGGCCGACGGTTCGTTGCCGCAATATCTGCTGCTGGACTCGAACGTCGTGGCTCGCTGTCGCGATCCGTGGTGGGAGAAACACTACGTGACCGTCAACCGTCTCCCGTCGGAGTCGCCGGACCGGCGGTACTCGTGGGACGACGCCCCCATGTCCATGGCCGATCTTCGTTTCTTCCTCCTGAAGCGCACCGACTCCGCTGTGCGTTGATACCCCGTTTGTTCAGGGCATTTCACGGTTGAATCGTTCGGCGGCGCTGCCGTTGAAGCCCCCAGCGCTGCTGGGGGATCGAACAGTTGGGAACGTTCGTGTCCCGCCGCAGTGCGGCGGGCTTGTGCCATGGCAATCTTCGGGGGCCGAACAAGCCTCTGCACCGCTGGAGGATATGGGGCGGCCCCGCTATGACCGACCTCAGCCGCCGTCACGCGCGGTGGTCGTGTCCGTGAGAGCGGACCGGGCGGCAAAGGCCAGTCCTGCCGACAGAACCAGCGGCACGATCAGCGGGATACGTAGCCGGGGCTCTGCTTCCGGGACGACCGATGCGGCAATCAGGCAGGCGAGTGTGATGATCAGAGCTGCAACCTCAGTGCGGCGGCCGCAACGCCAGGCTCGGAACCAGCCGACCAAGGCGGCTATCCACAGGCCGACCAGCATCAGTCCTGAGGCGATCATGTAGGCCAGCGTCACGCTGTGATACTGGCGCCAAAGCTGACGGATCTTGTCGCCCCAACCTGCTTGGCTGTGCAGAATGCCTCCCTGTTCGTCAGCGCCCAACAAATGGGGCACCGACCAGCGATCGGGCAGGGCCAGCAGGACCACGGCCCCTTGAAGGTGGGCCCGCATCGTCGCCTGCGGGTGGCTGCACATGTAGTCTATGGCGACCTTGCGGCCGATACGCAGACGCTCCCCGGGCGTGGCGTCCGGCGGCGTCCGGGACTCGGCCTCGGCCACCAGTTCGGCCCGTGCCTCGCGGTAGAAATCCTTGCCCTCGACCATGGCCTTGACCTTGGCGGCACGAAAGATCAGCATGTTGCGCGAGGCGATGGTCGTCAGTTCCCACGTGTCGGCCCCGAGATGATTCCGCAGACACCATGGAAAGACGACGATCGCAGGAATGAGCACGGCCGCCAGCGCCCGGCTCAGCCGTCCGCTCCACGTGCCGCGGGTCGTCCACAACGCCAGTCCGGCCAGGACCAGGGGAAACAACAGCCCCACAGGCCGAACGTACAGGGCCAGACCCGCGGTGAGGCTTGCGGCCACGAGTGTCGGCCATGAGCGGTCACGAAGGAACCGTGCCAGCAGGTAGAACCAGAGTCCCACACAGAACTGGTACAGCGAATCGCTCAATACGTAGCTGGCCATGGCGGCGCTGAGACCTTCGATGGCAAGCAGAGATGCGGCCACGATGGCTCCCCGACGCCCGATCATCAGAAGCCCGGCCGCATAGACGAAACCAACCGCCGCCGTGCTGAGCAGCACCTGGACCATCGCAACGGGCGCCTGCATCTGGCCGCCGGCAAGGGCCCAGACTGCGGCAATCAGCAGCGGATAGCCCGGCGTCCGCAACGTGTCGATGCGATAGGGCGGTTCGCTGTCCTGCGACAGGGTGCCGACCGCCAGCAGGCTCCGGGCGGGGTTCGTGTAGGTCGGCGTGTCGGCGCTATCGAGCGGGAGGCCGTCCCGCAAGGCGCATCCCAGCAATCCGGCCCGAATGGCCAGCGCCACCAGGACGATCGTCCAGAACCACTTGTCGCGGAAGATGCTGCCGGCAGGATTGGTGCTCATGGGTGGATGTGTCATGGGCCATTCGCAATCTATTGTCCAGGAGTAGGGCAGCGGGTACACCACGATCGGTCGCCACATACTATACCCATGTTGGTCGGACCGGGCAACCCTTGTCGGGCCGCATCGCTGCGGCCGAGGTTGGGATGGACGCCAGTTAGTACTACAACGCTACAAGGCCTTTTCACCGTGGCACGGGCATCTTGCCCGTGAGTCGCAGGGCCATCCTGGCCCTGCACCACGCCGTTGGCCCACGGGCAGGATGCCCGTGGGACGCATGGGCAAGATGCCCATGCCACGATGTGGCGTTGTAGTGTTAGCAAGGTGTTCACCTGCCACCGAGACCGCGACGCTCGACGTGCAGTTTTCCGCGCAATCTTTGCGCGTTCAGAGGCTTTTGCTTGCACGCTGATTCCGGCGCGATAGGATGCCGTCTGCGGGTATCGCCGAGTCTGAAGGCCGCACATCCCCCAAGCCCGATCCATTTGCAGAACGTGCGACCGCGCGACTTCTCGCACACATCCCGGTGACGTGGGCACAACGACAAGGAGGTCCTCCCCATGTACGAATTCGTCATGCACACGTTGCGTCGCCTGTTCGGTTCGGGACCGCTCATGATCGCCATGACGACGGCCGCCGCACTGATCGCCCTGGGCCTGGTGGCCTGGTCGGGCGCCGCCTTTCGGAACTGGTGCCGCGAGTGCCAGAACCGACAGGTGTGGCGAGCCGTCATGGTCTCGCTCGGTCGCGGCTTGTTCAAGCTGCTGGTGGTCTTCGTGCTGGCCCGCGTGCTGATCGTGGCCTTGGACTACCGGGCCACGCTGTTCGAGCACGAGTTCGGCCGCATTACCAGCCGCAATCGCGATGCCGTGCTGATGAAGTGGGGCGGCCCCCACGAGCAGAATGAAATGCATGTGAGTTTCACCGAAAAGCGGACATGGGTCTCGCGGACGATCAAACTGCCCGGCGAGAAGGGGCAAATCATCCAGCAGGAGTACTGGAAGGAAGAAGAACCGCAGCTACTTCCCGTTGACGGGCAACTGCCGTCGATTGTCAGTCGCCGAGAGCAGGAACGCAACGAAGGTGTGAATCAGCGGGGCGTCGAGGAGGCCGACATCGCGATCACCGTGCGCGACAATCCGCGACAACTGGGCAACGCCAACTACGCGGGCTATGACGATCTCTGGCGTCTGAAGTACGTGATCGTCAACCGGCACAGCCGCGCGGTGACGGCCGACATGTACTACCAGTTCCCGTATCCGTACTGCGACAAGGTGCAGGTGCTGGTTGACGGCGAAGACTACACCGAGAAGATGGAAAGTTGCGACGACCAGAACGTGTGGCATGTTCCGATGGGCGCCGGCGCCCGCCGCACGGTCGAAATCAGCTACGAGTCCCGCGGGCTGGAGCACCTGCGGTTCATCCCGCAGCGCCGCGTCCTGACGCCGCACTATCGCGTCGCGATACACATGCAGGGGATTCCCGCCAATCGGCTCGACTTCCCCATCGGTTCCATGCCGTCGCTGGAGAGACTCAGCGAGATCACCGGCAACAACTACACGTTGAGCTGGAACCTCGACAACGCCATCACGTCGCTCGACATCGGAGTCAAACTACCGTTGGCCGCGCAGCCCGGTTACCTCTACGGGCGTGTGCTGGGTGCGGCGCCCGTCGGCATGTTGCTGCTGGTCCTGTTGCTGGTGGCTCCGCGGCTGATTTCCGGCGAGGGCGTGCACCTGCCGATCGTCGGCCTTGTGCTGGTAGCCTACACGCTGTTCAACACCCTGCTGGCCAGTCTGGCGGGCCTGAACGTCGCCTTCCCCACGGCACTGTCCATTGCCGCCGTGGTCCTCGTGGCATGCACCGCGGCTGTTCGTCTGCTCGACCGTCGCAACCCAGCGGCCGCCGTCCGAGATTGCCTCTGGTTCGCTTTTGTGGTCGCTCCATATTCTCTGATCTCGATTGCCGAGGCGGAGCGTGCGAGTCTCTACATGCAAATCGTCCTGATCGGCCTGCTGGTCTACATGGCCGCACTGATCGTGCGCCACCGGCTTCTTCCGGCCGTTCGCGGCAAGGAGACATAGCACGCCTCCGCACCGGTCCCGAGTTCCGGTGAGGACTTCTTCTCGTCGACATGGCGACCTTTGCACCTATGCCCTTGACGCAGATGCCGCGCCGTGGCATCATTGGCGACGTCGACCACTCACGTCGCTGGGCACGTCCGTTCAATCCATCGTGGAGGCATCCGCATCGTGCAACCTCGCGAACACTGGACCAGCCGCTTCAGTTTCGTCATGGCTGCCGTGGGGTCGGCCGTCGGCCTCGGCAACCTCTGGCGGTTTCCGGCCGTCTGCGCCGAGAACGGCGGCGGCGCGTTTCTGTTGCCGTACTTCATTGCGCTGGTGTCGGTTGGCATCCCGCTCCTGATACTGGAGTTCTCGGTCGGCCATCGCATGCAGCATGCCGCGCCGCAGGCCGTCGAGCGCATCCGTCCGACGTTCAAGTGGGTTGGCTGGTGGGCGGTTGTCGGCGGGTTCATCATCGTCTGCTTCTACACCGTGGTCATGGCCTGGTGCCTGGAGTATTTCATTCAGTCTTTCAAGCCGGAAGTGATCGACCTCTGGAAGACCGACGCGACAGGCTTCCTCATCGACAGGGTCCAGCGCACGGTGAAGGATGTGGACGTCTTCGGAGGCAGGCCGGGCGGGTTCGTGTGGCAGGTTGCGGCCTATCTGGCGGTGTGCTGGGTGGGCATGTTCCTTCTGATCCACAGAGGAGTCAAGCAGGTCGGCAAGGTCGTTCTGGTCACGGTGCCGCTGCCGATTCTGCTCGTCGTGATCCTTTTCATCCGCGGCATCACGATGGAGAACGCCCAGGAGGGGCTGATCCGATATCTGACGCCGCAGTGGGAGTATCTGCTCAAGCCTACCGTCTGGCGGGCGGCCTACGGCCAGATCTTCTTTTCCCTGTCTGTCGGCTTCGGCGTGATGATCGCCTATGCCAGCTACCTCGACCGCAAAGTGGATATCACCAACAATGCCTTCATGACCGGGCTGATCAACTGCGGCTTCAGCTTCTTCGCCGGCTTCGCTGTCTTCAGCGTACTGGGCTATCTGGTCTACGTCACGGGCGACCCGAGCTACCTTGAGAAGGGGGGCGGCTCTCTGGCCTTCATCGCCTACCCCACGGCCCTGGCCCAATTGCCGATCCTGCAGAACTTCTTCGCCGTGCTCTTCTTCCTGACGCTGCTGAGCCTGGGCATCGACTCGGCCTTCAGCATTGTCGAAGCGATCACCGCCGCCGTGATGGAGGAGTTCAACCTGAGTCGCCACCTGGCGCTGGGGCTCGTCTGCCTGCTGGGTTTCGCGGGTGGGTTGATCTACTGCACCAGGAACGGCGACCTGTATCTGACCACCACGAGCACGTTCATCGACTACGGAATGATCGGTTCGGCACTGGCCTTGTGCATCGTCATCGGCTGGTTCTTCGGCGCCCGCAAGATGCGAGACTACATCAACTCCGTGTCCGACATCAAGATCGGTGGCTGGTGGGATGCCTTCATTGCAGTTCTAGCGCCACTGGTTCTGACGATCATCCTCGTCTGGAGCATCTTTGGAAACGTGACCCAGCCGCGGGAAAAACCCTACATGGAAGGCGTCGAAGTGGTCCTGGGCTGGTTGCCGCTCTACGGATCGGTTGTCCTTGCCGCCGTTCTTATGGGCATCAGCAACAAGCACGGATCTGCGCCCCGGGCCGCCATGGTCAAGGTGCTCATCTGGGCCACGCTGGTCTTCGCGGGCATCTACTACTATCCTAAGTACCCGGCCGTGGTCATGGGGGCGTTCGCCTCCGTTTTCCTCTACGGCGGTCTGGGCTACTGCATCTACCGCGCCCGGCGGGCCAAGCGCGAGGTGCTGGCCCGGCAGGACGCCCCCGTGGACGATCCCGACCTGGCCTGACGCGCAGCCGAAGGCCTGGAGCTTCCGCTGCGCCGCCCTCAGCCCGCGCACGAGCTTCGAGTCGTCGGCGAAGAGCTCGACGAAGGCGCGACCGGCGAGGATTCTAGAGCAGTTCACGTTTGCTTGTGGTCATGGCCGATAGAGTAGGCATGAAGACCTACTCTATGGATTTGCGGCAACGGGTGCT
>JAFGPY010000375.1 GCA_016935955.1 Planctomycetota bacterium | reverse complement strand
GCCGTCACGGCCAAGGTCGTCATCGACGCCACGGGCGACGGCGACGTGGCGGCACGGGCCGGGTGCCGCTACGAACTGGGCCGCCCGAGCGACGGCCTGCTTCAGCCGATGACGCTGATGTTCGAGGTCCGCGGGCTGGGCGACTGGGAGATGAACGACGCCCGCGTGCTCTACGACGCCATGGCCGAGGCGATCGAGCACGAGAAGATCGATTTCGAGTTGCCGTTCCCGCGCGTCAAGTACGCCCCGTGGATCATCACCGTGCCGGCCCGCGGCGCCGCCGACGTGCAGCTCACGCACGTCTACCGACTTAACACGCTCGACCCGGCCGACCTGACGCGCGGCACGATCGACGCCCGCCGCCAGGTCCACAAGGCCATGGAGGTGCTGCGCCACGTGCCGGGCCTAGAAGGCATCGAACTGGTGCAGACCGCGCCGCAGATCGGCATCCGCGAAGGGCGCCGTATCCGCGGCCGCCACTGGCTGACCCTGGCCGAGTTGCAGGCTGGCTGCACGTTCCCCGACTCCGTGGCCTCGTGCGGTTTCGTGGTCGACATCCACGAGCCCGACCCGCGCGTAGGCACGCCGCCGAAGCAACTGGCCCGCATCCAGCCCTACGAGATCCCCTATCGCAGCCTAGTGGCCGAGGACGTTCGCGGACTGCTGACGGCCGGTCGCTGCATCAGCGGCAGCCACGAGGCCCACGCCTCGTACCGTGTCACGGGCACCTGCGCCGCCACAGGTCAGGCGGCCGGTCTGGCGGCGGCCTGGGCGACGGCCGACAGCCTGGACCTCCAGGACGTTCCCGGCGAGCGGCTACGGGCCGCCCTGGCCGAGCGGGGAGCGAAATTCCTCGACAGCGGCATGAGAATGAGCGTTCCGGAGGCCTGAAACACCCTGTTCAGGGCCATTCGGAGAGCGTCCTTTCGAAATCCACCCGCTGAAGCGCGTCAAACGCCTGAAATGGGCTCGCCGCGAGATTTGCCGCAATGCTCCGGTCAGGACAACGTTAGACTATGAATCAGGGGACAGTGCGCTGGGAATGGCTTCACACGAAGGTGAATGAGGGTCCTTTCAGACAGGAGACATCAGATGCATCGCATACTGATCGGCGTGGCCGTGGCAGTCGTTGTTCTAGCGGTCGGCGCCATTGTCACGGTGGCATGGCTGAGACCGTCGGACACGAAAACCACTCAGCCGGTAGCCGTCGCACCGGCCGAGACAACGGAGGTTGAGACCGAACCGGTCCGCCGCACTCGACCCGCGGCGAGGCCTGCCGCGGCTCCGGCCGAGAGCGACGAGGAACCGCCGGCGATAGGCGACGCGCCGCCGCCCGACGACATGAACCCGGCGGCAGCCGGTGGCGAGAACATGGACGAGAAGATCAAGGCCATCCTCGACACCCTGACCGAGGACGAGCAGCGGGCGCTGATGCGGGCCATGGCCGGCCGCATGATGCGGGATCGCATGGAACAACGCCGCTACGATCTTCCGAGCGACCGGCGGTTGCGGGTCCTGGAGCGCGGCCGCAACGAGGCCATCCGCCTGAGCGACGTGCAGCGCGACCAGCTCAACGCCCTGAAGGAGAACCTCAAGCCGAAGATCGATGCCGCCATGAGCGACATCTGGCAGAAGCAGGAACAGTTGCGACAGCAGGGTATGCAGTTGATGTCCGAGGGCAAACGCGACGAGGCCCGCACTTTGTTCGAGCAGATGAACGAACTGCGGCAACAGGGCGAGCAGGCCATGGCCCCGATCGACGAGGAGTACAAGGTCGCTCTCAGCGGCATTCTTACGCCCGAGCAGCAGGAAGCCGTCAACAGTGCGGAGACGTCCGACGACGGCGGCCGGCGACGTGACTTCGGTGGGCCGCCCGGCGGCAACTTCGGCGGTCGTCGCGGAGGCAATGCGGCCGGCGGGGGCGGGTGATCCGCACCCGACCTCCGGGCAGGACGCCGGAGGGTTACTCGACTTTCATCTTCCTGCGTAAAGGCACCCAGTCGTTGACGAACGCCTGCACCGGGCAGATGCGCTCGCAGAGGTAACACCAGATACAGTCGTCGTTGACCGTCGGCAACGGGGCCAGCGTGATGGCCTGCGTCGGGCAGGCCCGCGCACACGTGCCGCACCGGGTGCAGACATCCGGATCGACCTCGTGGTTGGGGAAGGTTCGCTTCATCATGCCGCCGGCGAGAATCTGGCTGAGCAGGAAGTACTTGCCGCCGACGAAGCGGTACTTCGGCGTGGCGAAACGTTTCTCGTCGCGCAGCCAACGGCACTCGTTGGCCAGCCGCTCGCCGAAGTCCCGCGCCGCGGCAAGGTCCTCGTCGCTCGGGCGACCCCACTCGCGGAAGCTCTTCAGGTACATCGGATAGCTGTCGAACCCGTTGCACGAGAAACTGTTGGCCACCGCGTAGCCGCGGCGGGCCAGGCATTTCTGCAGCCGCCGCAGGGTGTTGACGGGATTGCCGCCGTGGGTGATGAAGGTGAAGGCCGGTTTGCGCCTGGCCGCCGGCAGCCGTTCGATGAAGCGCCGCACGATCGGCGGCTCCTTGTAGTAGAACACGGGGGTGCCGATGCCGATGATATCGAACTCGGCGGCCGCGGCCGGATCGGCCTTCAGCAGGTCGACCGTCCTGCACCGCAGGCCCTGCGCTTCGAGCCCTGCGGCCGCGGCCTCGGCCACGCGCCGCGTGGCGCCCGTCTGGCTGAAGTAGACGATCAGCGCCGTACTCAGTGTGTTGTCGCTCATGGTTTGGCCTCACATCGTTTGAGGACCCAGTCGGCCACATCGGCGAAGACGCGCGATGGGTCGGGCTCGAATTCCAGCGTGTGGTGGGCGCGGCCGTAGTACTTGACGGTCCGATCGGCGGAACTCGTCTCCATCATGTAGCGGCACGTCGCCAGGTTGTTGATGATCTGGTCGCGCTCGGCCAGGGCCACCAGGAGCGGTGTCGTGATCCACGGTGCGGCCGCAGCCAGGTAGTTGTCGAGGCGGCGGCTCTCGAACAGGAACCGCGCCGTGGCCTCGTGCAGCGAAAGGCGGTCGCTGCGCAGAAACTCCAGCCGTTCGGGCGTCGCCGTGAACAGCTTCGGGTCGCTGAGCGGAATGGGGAACTGCTGCCGTCCGGCACGGCGAGCCAGGGACCAGGCGATGGCGCACTTGACGGCCGGCGACACGTCGCGCTTCGGACAGATGCCCGGGCACAACAGGGCCGCCCCGGCATAGCGAGAGCTGTGCATGGCCGCCAAGGCGGCCGCCAGCTTGCCGCCCCAACTGACGGCCACGAGCACCAGAGGCAGGCGTCCGGCCATCGACAGCCAATCGTTCAGGGCGCGGTCTTCCAGATCCGTGACGTCGCGGGCCAGTTGCTCCCACGAGTCGGCGTGCCCGCGGTCGGCCGCATTCATTCCGCTGCCCCGGCGGTCGGCGAAGTAGATGGCCAGCCCGGCTTCGGCCAGATGGCGGCTGGAGGCCTCGTACCATCCGCCGTGGCTTTGGATGCCGTGCAGATAGACCACCAGGCCGCGGGGCGTGCGGCCCTGGTCGGGCAGGTAACGCCGGTAGGCCAGCTCGTAGCCGTCACAGGCGCGCAGCGACAGTGTCTCGGCGGTGCTCATGTCGCCATGACGATAGACGCCCGGGACGCGGAAGTCAAGCACGCTGGCGGCGCTTTGCAGGCAGGCGGCCGATCGGGTATGATAGATGCATGTCCACGGAGATCGAAGCCAAGGTTCGGATCGACGATGCGGCGGCCATCGACCGTCGCTGCCGCGACCTCGGCGCCGTCTATGGCGGCCAGTGGCGGCAACTCGACCGCTTCTTCGACCATCCCGACCGGCGGTTGCTCGAGAGCGACAGCGCCTTGCGAATGCGGACCGACGAACCGCTGGACGACACAGCGCAGAAGATCGGTCGGCGAGTGCTGCTGACCTACAAGGGCCCGCGGCGGGTCGGGCGGACCAAGGTCCGCACCGAGTACGAGGTCGAAGTGGCCGACCCCGAGACGATGACCCGCATCCTGGGAAAGCTCGATTACATCGAGACGTTCAGCTACGAGAAGCGCCGCCGCACATGGCGACTTGGTGCCGCGGAAGTGACCTTGGATGAGGTGCCGGACTTGGGCCTGTTCGTCGAGGCCGAGGCACCCGACGAGGAGACCGTGGAGGAGACCTTCGAGCGATTAGGCCTCGGGCCTCTGCCCCGAATCACCGACAGCTACGTGCGAATGCTCTTCGCCCGCAATGACGACCGGACCCGTCCCGATCGCGATAACTCAAGCAGCTGAGCGAAAACACCTCAGCGTACCCCGACCGCCTGAATCGATAGTCTCTGCACCCCGGCAAGGGCCTCCCAGCCCGATTTGCCCCGCAGTCCTCCGCTCTCGTTCACCCGCCACCGCCAGAGCCAAAAGTTTTTCCCGGTTTTTATTTGACAGACAAAGCCAACCGTGGCATAAAGTACTTTGTAAGACAAAGCGGCGATTTCGGCCTCTTTCTGCCATTCTTTGGGAGTTGGGGAAGGTTTGGCGGTTCCTTCACGAACCGAAGCAGGCGAAGAAGCGTGTCTGGAGAGGCCTGTGCGGCAAGAATCGGCATGCCTGGCCGCTGGACTGCCTCGGGCGGACCATTGCCGTCGTGGGGGGCATGGGATTGTCCTAGGGCCCGTTCCGTGGGCGACAGGCTGGCTTAGGGCGACCGGGAAGGTCACGTATGGTGGGCAGAGAGAGAGACGATGCCCCTTCGGACCTACCCAGGGCAGGCCGCCGCAGAGGATTGCGGACGGGTACGGGGCGCTTGTGGCGGACGGTGGCTGAATGGCCGGGATGACTGGGGTGAAGAGCTGGGATGGGAACTGGGACGAGAACACGGGGATAGGAGAGGGGCAACGGGGGTACTCGAGGTGAGTTACTCTGAAAGAACGATGGAGGACGGAGGTCGACCGGGAGCCGCCATGGCGGCGCGGGGCGACCTGGGACCGGGCATGTGTGCCGCCCTTTCGGCGCTCGGGCGGTCCGGGCAGACCATTCTCGCGCGTTGGACCGACCCGCCGGGCGGCGAGACCGCAAGCAACGAATGGACCGAAGGGGCGTTTCTTGATGGCGGCAGGCAGGGCAACCGGCGCGGCGACGAGACGATACAATTCGACGAGTCGCGGCCGGGCACGCGGTGGCGAGTGTACCATCGGTGCGGCATCGCGTGTGCCCTGCTCCGCCGCGTTGCGAGTACACGTCGCAACCGGCGGCCGCACTGACCTGCGAGAGTGCCGGGCACGGCAGGCCGTGCCCCTACAACAACGCGGCGCAGAAACAGCGGAAGATGCGAGAGTGACCGGAGTCTGTGACGGCAGCGGAGGACGCGGCGATGAACGAATCCGACGGCGGCGCGAGCCGAAACGGAGTAGATGAGGTGGCGACCATGACACCGGAACAGGCGGCGCGACACTTGCAGGTGATCCGCGAATTGATGGAGCGGCCGTTGCGCCAGACGACCCGCAGCGGCGCCTCGGGCATCATCGCCGGCGTGCTGGCACTGGCCGGCAGCGGCGTTTCCTGGCACCTTACGGGCGGAACGATTTATGCCTCAACCGAAAACATGCCGCTGGTGGGTGCGGTGTGGCTGGGCGTGTTGGTGCTGGCCACGGGAGCGAATCTGCTGCTGACATGGCGACGGGCCCGCGGACTGGGCTGCAGACGGTACTGGGGCCGCGAGCAGTGGCAGACGGCCTTGGCGATTGCCCCGGGGTTCGCCCTCGGAGCAGTAACGACGTGGATGCTTGCCGGCCATTTCGAGTATGGTCTGATCGTCATGTTCTGGATGATATTCTACGGCATGGCCGTCTGGTCGGTCGGCCTGTTCAGCCCGGTTGAGGTAAAGATGCTCGGCGCCGCGTTCATCCTGGCGGGGGCCCTGGGTAGCGATTGGATCCAATCGCACGAGATCGCCGCCATGGCCGTGACGTTCGGCGGGTTCCACCTGGTCTACGGGGTGGTTGTCTGGGCGCGGCACGGAGGGTAGACAGTTGCCGCACGAACCGGCACACGACAAGATCGACGAGGTGATCCACCAGAGGGTGCGGCTGGGCATCGTCAGCAGCCTGGCGGCCGTGGAGAGCCTGGAGTTCACCGAACTGAAAACGTTGCTGGCCCTGACGGACGGCAACCTGTCGACCCATGCGCGCGTGCTCCAGGAGGCCGGATACCTGGAGATCGAGAAATCGTTCAAGGGCCGCAAACCGCAAACCGTCTTTCGCTTGTCGGCGGCGGGCCGCGAAGCGTTCAGACGATACGTCGACAACCTGGAGCGAATGCTCAGGGGCCGGGCGCAGTGAACGGCTGCGCGGGAGAAGGATCATGAATGCCAAGAAACTTGCGGTCATCGTGATGATCTGGGTGCTGGCCGCCATGGCGTGGCTGTTTCTGGGACACACCGTCAAGCAGCGGACCGATGACTCCAAGAAACACCTGGGCGAGGACGTCACCAAACTGTGGGGCAGCCCGCAGACCCAGCGCGAGCCGACGGTCTGCCAGGGCGTCGACTCGAAAGCGGCGCCGATCGTGCCGATCGCCCGTAGCGACGTGACGGTGGACATCAACACGCAACAGCGCAAGCGCGGCCTGCAATGGTTCGCCGTCTACGACGTGGACTTCAGCGGCAGCTACACGATCGCGAACGAGACCGACCAGGCACAACGGTACGTGGTCCAGTTCGCGCCGCCGGAGAGCGAGGCGGAGTTCTCGCGGCAACAGGTCACGGTGGACGGACAGGCGTTGCCCGAGTGGACGACACGGGTCGAGACGGTGGTGCCCGCGGGGGCGTCGAGCGTGGTGACGTTCTCGTACGCCTCGACCGGCACCGAATCCTGGCGCTACAGCCTGCCCAAGGGCGGGATGATCCGCGACCTCAAGCTGACGCTCAGAATCAACCATCCCGGCTACGACTTCGATCCCAACGACGCTGCAGCCGGGCCGCCGAACCAGCGAAGTATGACGCCTGACGCCGAGGGCAAGTACACGCTGGTGTGGACCAAGAAGCTGGTCTCCAACGCACGCGACATCCTGGTCCGCATGCCGCAGCGAGAACAGCCGGGCACGCTGGTCCAGTTGATCTGCCGCTTCGCGCCGGTCTGCCTGTTCTTCTTTTTCGTCATCATGGTCACGATCCAGATCATCAAGAGCCTGCCCCTGCACCCGATGCACTACCTGTTCCTGTCGGCGGCCTTCTTCGCCTTCCACCTGTTGCTGGCCTACATGGTGGGCCACGTCGAGTTGCACCGCTCGTTCTGGATTTCTGCGGGCGTGAGCGTGCTGCTGGCGGTGATGTACCTGTGGATGGTCGCGGGCCCCAAGGCGGGAATCCTCTACGCCGGCCTGTCGCAACTGGTCTACCTCGTGCTGTTCAGCTACGCCTTCTTCATGAAGGAGTTCACGGGCCTGACGATCACGATCGCCTCGATCATCACGCTGGCGGTGCTGATGGTCCTGACGGCCAAAGTCCGCTGGGGCGAGACGATGCCGGAGTTGGAGCGCCGCCCCGTGCAGCCGCCGCTCGTGCCGATTCGCGCGGCCGGGAGCCAGGCGGCACAGATGCCGCCCGACGAGGAGCCCCCGGGCTTCATGGGCGAGAGCAACGGAAAGAACGGTAAGTCACCGCAGGCCTGACGCCTTGCGGTGAACGAGAAAGGCGGGCAGTCATACGGGCCGCGGCTTTCCTGGTGCGGCGGAGTCGAGGCCCGTTACTCAGCGTCTGACAATGCGCCGCCACGTTGACCGGCGCGAACCACAGAAGCGCTACGGTCGCGGAGACTCCCTGTCGAAAGGTGGCGGCCATGTGGATCAAACTCGTCTCGCCGAGGATGTCGCTGCGGCCCGTCGACTCGGCTTTCAAGACACACATGGCGCCGCCCCTGGCCCTGCTCGTCCTGGGAGCCCTGACGCCGTGGCGGCACACCGTGACGATCGCCGACGAGAACGTCGAGCGCGTCCGCCACGACGATCGGCCCGACATGGTGGGCATCACGGTCAAAGTGGACACGGCCCACCGTTCCAACGAGATCGCCCGGCAGTACCGCGAGCGAGGCGTTCCCGTGGTCTATGGCGGCATCCATCCGACGGCGTGCCCCGAGGCCTGCTTACCGCACTGCGATGCGGTGGTGGTCGGCGAGGCCGAGACGCTTTGGGCGAGCCTGGTGGACGACGCGGAGGCGGGACGGTTGAAGCGCGTCTACCGCGCCGCGGAGCCGCCGGACCCGGCCCTGACGCCGGTGCCGCGATGGGAACTGATCGCCGGGAAGAATTACCTGTTCAGCAACACGCTGGTCGTGGGCCGCGGGTGCCCGTGGCGGTGCGACTTCTGCTACAGCAGTGCCGCGAATTTCGTCGGCGGCTACCGGATGAAGCCCCTGGAGAACGTCCTGGTCGAGATCGCGTCGCTGGGCATCCGCCACGTGATGTTCATTGACGACAACTTCATCGGAAATCCAGCCAGGGCGAGGCGACTGGTCGAGGCGCTGGCGCCCCTGGGCCTGACGTGGCATGCCGCCGTGTCGGCCGACGTGGGTCACCATGAGGACCTGCTCGATGCGATGGCGGCCGCAGGGTGCAAGAGCCTGTTCATCGGCTTCGAGACGATCAACCCCGCAAACCTCGCCTCGTGCCGCAAGAGCCAGAACCGTGTCCAGGAGTACGACCGGACAATCGCAGCCATTCATCGCCGCGGCATGATGGTCGACGCCAGCCTGGTTTTCGGATTCGACGGCGATACGGCCGACGTCTTCGAGCACACGATGGACTGGCTCGTGTCGCGGCGGATCGAGACGATGACCGGCCACATCCTGACGCCCTACCCCGGGACGCCCCTGTACGAGCGGCTGCTGCGGGAGGGTCGTATCATCGATCACGACCTGCGGCACTACAACACGTCACACGTCGTGTTTCGGCCGGCGCAGATGTCGCCCGAGTTGCTGCGCGAAGGATACCTGTGGATGTACCGCGAATTCTACTCCTGGCGAACCATCCTGGAGCGTCTGCCCGACCGGGCCGACCGCCTGCGGCCGTACCTGGCCTTCAATCTCGTCTATCGCAAGGCTGCACCCGTGGCCTCGTTGATCGCGCGGCTGGGATTGATGGGCCCGCTCGGACGCCTGGGCAAGATGTTGTCGTACTGGCAACTGCGAGGAACACTCGCAGCCGGCGCGGTGCGACCGAAATCCTTGCCGACTGAAGCGGTAGAGCTAGGCGAACCGTGAGGTCCGCTCTGCGCATAGAGAGGGGCGACCGCTGATCCGCGAGCGGCCGCCCCGTAATCTTGCACATTGGTTTGTGCGGGCACGGCAGGCCGTGCCCCTACTTGGCCTCGAAGAAGCGCAGGATCGTGTCGGCGTAGACCTGGTGCGCTTCGCCGCCGGGATGGTTGAGCCAGTTGTGCAACTGGCTGAACGGCGG
>JAFGPY010000374.1 GCA_016935955.1 Planctomycetota bacterium | reverse complement strand
CCGGCCCGGACCACCTGCATGGCCACGTCGAAGGCGACCTGCTTGTCGCACATGATCTGGTGCACGCGCTCGATGCCCGCGAAGGCCGCATGGCCCTCGTTCATGTGCACGACCGTCGGCGACTGGCCGATGGCACGCAGGGCCCGGAAGCCGCCGATGCCCAGGATCATCTCCTGGCGGATGCGGTTCTCGGTGTCGCCGCCGTAGAGCTGCGCGGTGATCGAGCGGTGCTCCGGCGAGTTCTCCGGGTGGTTCGTGTCGAGCATGTACAGCGGAATCCGACCCACGTCGATCCGCCAGACGTTGCACTTGACCACGGCGCTGGGGAAGTCCACGTCGACCACCAGCGGCGAGCCGTCCTGGCCGGTCACGCGGCGGACGGGCATGTTGTAGAAATCGTTTTCGGGATAGAACTCCTGCTGCCAGCCATCGGCGTTCAGGTACTGGCGGAAGTAGCCCTCGCGGTAGAGCAGCCCCACGCCCACCAGCGGCAGGCCCAGGTCGCTGGCCGCCTTCATGTGGTCGCCCGACAGCACGCCCAGGCCGCCCGAGTAGATCGGCAGGCCCTCGGTCAGCCCATACTCGGCCGAGAAGTAGGCGAACGTCTGGCCCTCGACCTCGCGGTGGCTGAAGCGGTGGCTGGAGTCCATGTAGTCGCGGAACCGTTGCCAGGCCCGCTCCAGCTGCGACAGGTAGCCCTCGTCCTCGGACAGGGCGTTCAGGCTGTCCTGGCTGACCGAACCCAGCATGTGGACCGGATTATGGTACGTCCGTTCCCACAGGTCGGGGTCCAGGCGGCGGAACAACTGACGGCCCTCGGGATCCCAGCTCCACCAGATGTTGTAGGCCAGTTCCTTGAGCCGCTCCAGTTGCGGAGGGAGTTTCGGTACGACCACCAGGCGTCTGACAATATTCATTGAACCGTCCCGTCTGCGCAAAAGCCCCCAGGCGACTGGCAACCAACCGACCGGCGATCCTTCGCCCCCGTCATCCTGCCGCTCGTTGCGTCGCTGCGATTCCTACAGTGTGCCGAATACCATCCGTGGTGGGTCGGTGAATGGAATTACATCACGGGCCATTCTCCATTTCGTATCGTGTGCTGTCAAGCGCCGCCTTTAGGCAAAACGTCCCGGCGTTGACGCCGCCGCCGCCCGGAGCTATAGTTGGGCCTCGCGGCCGCGGCTGACCGAGCGGAATCCTATGTAGCCCGGCCGCCGTCGGCCGGGACGTTTGGTCGTTCGATTGTCTTTCCACAGGAGACCGCCATGGGCTTGTTCAACTTCGAACTCCGCAAGACCCTCGGCCAAAAGGGCGAGCAACTGGCCACGCGCTACTTCAAGCAGGCCGGACACCGCGTCCTGGCCCGCAACGTCGTCACGCCGTTCGGTGAGATCGACCTGGTGGTCCAGGAGAAGATCAGCGGCCGCATCGTCTTCGTCGAGGTCAAGGCCCGCTCGCGCGAGGACATCGCCATGGGCGAGCATGCCGTGGGCGCGAAGAAGCAGCGGCACATCGTCCGCGCCGCCCAGGCCTGGTTGAAGGCCAAAGGGCTGAGCGATCCGCCGCTCCGCTTCGACGTTGTGGCCGTCTCGTTCCCCGACGCCGCCGGAACCGGCGAACCCGAGCTCCGCCACACCCCCGGCGCCTTCCGGCCGTGAGGCGTTGACCGCTCTTCCTTGACGGGAGAGCGGCCCGAAGGGCCGCACTGAGGGTGGTGAACGGGAAGACGTACAAGCCCGCTGCACCGCAGCGGGATACGGAACGTCGGAACCCGTTCGATCCCCCGGCGATGCCGGGGGCTTGCGGGATGACGGAGCGGCGGGTGGCATGGCCGGGTGCCATGCTTCTCCTTGGAGAAGCATGCGTGATTCTGCGTGCCATCGACATGGCGGCACACGACGGCCGCCATGGCACCCAAGGGTGTGGTGGGCCGGCAATGCCGCGCTTGCACGGCTTCCGGGGCACGGCCTGCCGTGCCCGCGCAACGGGAAAACATTCAGCATGGCCGCAAGCGGCCATGGCACCGCAGCAGGAGTAGGGTGGGTCCCCCGGACCCACGCGGAACGTCAAGACGCTACGGGCACAAGCCCGCCGCACTGCGGCGGGATACGAACGTCTGCAACCATCCCGATCCCCAGCGGTGCTGGGGGCTTGTTGAGCAGCGTGGGTGCCGTGGTCAAACGCAGTACGTAGGTGGGCCCCCCCGGACCCACGCGGAACCGAAGACCGACGAGACAGACCATGCCGACCACGCACGAACCGCTTTGCGACAGCCACGCCCACCTGTATTTCCCGAAGCTTCTGGAGCAGGTGCCGCAGGTGCTCCGCCGCGCTGCCGAGGCCGGCGTGACGAGCATTATCAATATCGGCACCGAACCCTCCACCAACCCCGTGGCCATCGAGCAGGCCCTGCGTGCGACCGCGGTGCTGGGCGACCAACCCGACCTGTCGCCCCCGCGGCTCTATGCCACGGTGGGTTTCCATCCGCATGAGGCCGCCAAGATCACCGACGCCGACTGGCCGGTCATCGAGCGGCAGGCCGACGAGCCGGTCGTCGTCGGCCTGGGCGAATTCGGGCTCGACTACCACTACGAGCACAGCCCGCGCGACGCGCAGCGGCGGGTGCTGCGCCGCGGGATCGAGCTGGCCCTGCGCGTCGGCAAACCCATGGTCATCCACTCGCGCGAGGCCGGCCTCGAGGTCAT
>JAFGPY010000373.1 GCA_016935955.1 Planctomycetota bacterium | reverse complement strand
CTGCTTCTGCTGGACCAGCGCCTCGTCGAGCTGCTCCTTGGTGATGACGCCCTGGTCAAGCAGGACGTCACCGAGCCGGATCTTTTCGCCTGTCTGTACGGCCATCGCGTTGTTCCTACTCGTAGGACTTCATGACCTCGGTCAGTTCTCCGAAGACCTCGAACTTGCGGTCGAACCGCGTCAGTTCAAAGATCTTGGCGCACGTGTCGTCCAGGCCGCAGACCTTCACAAGGCCCGTGCGGCCCTCGACTTCGTCGCGGAACCAGAGCAAAGCTTCGAGCGCCGCCGAGTCCATGCTGACGGTCTTCTCGAAGTCGAGCACGAACCACTGCTGCTCCTCGCCCAGGTGCTCCTCGGCCACGCGACGAAACTGGCTCACCGTGTCGCCGGAGAATTCCGACTCCACGCTGATCACCGTCACGTCCCCGTACTTTTCCGCCGTGGTCGTCACTGTGCGTTCCTCCACTGCAACCCGGCGCCGATCGACAGTTCGCCGCTCTGCGTCGGCACGCTGTCGAGGATCTCCGTGAGCCCGATGTCCATCAGGGCGTCCACGCAACGGACGTCGAACTGCGTGCCCGTGCACCGGATGATTTCGTTCTGCACCTTCTCCCGGGGCATCGCAGGCCGGTAAACGCGGTGCGACGTCATGGCATCCAGCGAGTCGGCCAAGCCGATGATGCGGCCCTCCAGCGGCACGCTCTCGTTGTTGAGCCCCTTCGGGTAGCCTTGGCCGTCGAGCCGTTCGTGGTGATGCAGCACGCCGGAGATCACGCCCTCCAACTCGCGGACGCCGGCCAGAATCTTGGCCCCGATCAACGGGTGCTTCTTCATCACGTCGTATTCCTCGGGTTCCAGCCGCCCGTTCTTCAGCAGGATCGCCTCGGGAATGCCGATCTTGCCGATGTCGTGCAGCAGGCCCGCCAGGTAGACGCGCTCCACGTCCTCGCCGTCCAGTCCCATGCGTTCGGCGATTCGCCGCGAGATCCAGGCCACGCGCTCGCTGTGACCGCAGGTGTACTGGTCCTTGGCGTCGATACTCGACACCAGGGCCCGAACCGTTCCCAGCATCAACTGGTGCAGGTTGTCGTACAGGTGCGAGTTCTCGACGAAGACGGCGATCGTCCCCGTGACCGAGGACATCAGCTTGACGTCGGTCGAGAAAAACTCGCCGTCGTTCAGCTTGTTGAAGGCCGCCAGGATACCGTAGAGCTTGTTGCCCTGCCGCATCGGCACCAGGACCATGTTGTTGATGTCCGGCGCCACGTCGCTGAACTCCCGGCTTTCCCGGCACTCGTTGGCGATGATTGCCTCGCGGCCGTCCATCAGGTCGCGTTCGAAGTGATGGTACAGCCGCAGCAGTTCGTCGCCGTCAAGCTTCACGTCGCCGACGGTCGCCACGCGGGGCTCGCCGGTCTGTTCCTGCGTGTCGCGGAACAGGGCCGCCAGCCCCTCGATTTCCAGAAATTCGAGCATCTCCGAGCACAGGGCTAGGAAGAAGGCCTCCGACGGCTGCGACACGCGAATCTTCGAGGCGATCCGCTGGTACAGCGTGATCTCCTCGTAGCTCTCGGACAGCTTGCCGCCGACGTGAATGACTTCCTCCTCGGCGTCCAGGCGCTTGATCCGTTCGCTGCCGAATTCCGTCAGCAGCCGAACGATCGCCGCCAGGGCGTCGTCGGCCACAGGACGCTCGCCGCGCAGCCGGTGTTTGGCCTCGGTCTCAGGGCAGCCGCCCTCCCGGGCGAGCCACGCGGCGGCCTCCTCGGCCGAGGCGTCACATCCCAGGACGGCCGCAGCCACGACAAATGCCGGCCGGCTGCGGCGAAAGACCGGAACCGCGATGCAGCGCAGCCCCGCGCCCAGGTCGACCTGTTGCGGCCGGCCGTTCTCCAGGGCTCGTTCCACCGGCTCCTGCATCCGCTTGCGCAGCGGCTCGCACCCGACGATGAGGCCCGTCAGGGTCGACGAGAATCCGACGGCCATCCAGAACCGCAGGTCGGTGTCCCAGGCCGCAAAGGCCAGACCGGTGATGTCGGTCAGTTCGCGACACCACGAATCGACGCTCTCGGTCGGCAGGGCTTTCTGTTCAGGCAACTTGAAGGTCGTCACGAAACGCTCCTCAGCAGATACTCGCCGTCTGTCCCACAAGGTCGTTGACTCGAGCCAGCAGATCACGCGGGCTGAACGGTTTGGTCATCACCATCTTGACGTTCGTCCTGGCGGTGGCCTGGTCGTCGACTTCGAAGCCCTTGGCCGTCAGCAGGATGATCGGAATGTCCCGCGTCTCGGCGTCCTGGTACAGTGCGGCCGCAACCTCCAGCCCGCTCAGAATGGGCATCTGCAGATCGCTGATCAGCAGTTGCGGACGCAGCGTCCGGGCCATGTCCAGGGCCTCCTGCCCGTCCATGGACGTGACGACGTCGAAACCGCCGTTCTGCAGCTTCAGTTGGACCACGTGAATGATATGCGCTTCGTCATCGGCAATCAGAATCCTCGGGCGTTCCATCGCTTCTCCCCATGTGCTCCGCACATTACTCGGCGACCGGCAATTGCAGAATAAACGTTGTCCCCTTGCCCACCTCCGATTCCACGGCCACCTTGCCGTGGTGCAACGTCTCGACGATTTCCTTGACCAGGGCGAGCCCCAGCCCCGTGCCCTTGGCGGCCCCCTTGTTGGCCCCGACACGGTAGAATTTCTCAAACAGACGCGGCAGATCGTCCTTCGGGATGCCCAGACCCGTGTCGGCGACCTTCACCACCGCCATGCCCTCGACCAGGTCGCTCGACAGGCGGATGCTGCCGCCCTCGGGCGTGTACTTGATGGCATTGGAGACGACGTTGAGAATCGCCTGGTACAGCATGTCGCGGTCGCCGTACACCTGGTAGAACACCGGCGACAATTCCGCCTCCAGCGACTGGTTCTTCCCACCGGCTTGCGGCTTCAGCACATCGACCACGTTCTTCAGAAGGCCCGTCAGGGCCAGGTCTTCCTTCTGCACCTTCGTCACACCGGCCTCGATGCGGCTGATGTTCAGAATGTTGTCGATCATGCGGCTCAGGCGATCGCTCTCGCTGTCGATGATCTTGTAGAACTCGCTCCGCGTCTCGGGCTCCTCGGCCTCGCCCTCGACCAGCATCTCGACGTAAGCCCGGATGCTCGACAGCGGCGTGCGCAGCTCGTGCGTCACCTTCGACACGAAGTCGTTCTTCATGCGGGCCATCTCGCGCTCGCGCGTCACGTCGTGCAGCACCAGCACCATGCCCGACAGTTCGCCGCCCTCGGTCTGGTCGGAGCGAACCGCGCTGACGGTCGTCTTGTAGGTCCGCAGGTCCCCGTTGGACCCGCGCTGCATCTCGATGACCTTTCGCGGCACGTGGTGCTCGCTCTTGCGAAGCTGGTCCATGGCCTGCGACAGGCCCTCATCGTCGATCATCTCGCCGACGGGGACCCGCTGCTCCGGATCGAAGCCGAACTTCAGCACGTCTTCGGCCGCACCGTTGGCCAGCGTGATGTCACCGAAGGCGTTCGTCACGAGCACCGCGTCGGAGATCGAATTCAGCACCGCCTGCATGTGCTTCTTGTCGGCCTGCAGAATGCGGGTGCGAATCTGCTCCTCGCGAAGCGTCAACTGCTGGGCCTCCAGACGCTCCCGCACAGACGTCAACAGCATCCTCACGGCCGCCGGCAGGTGGGCTTCGCTCTTGACCGGCAGTTCGCCCAGGTCATCGACCTGACCGCTGCGCGCCATTTCCTCCAGGCGCTCGGCCAGGCGGTCGGGTGCGTTGGAACTCAGCCACCGCGGCAGCACATGGGCCAGAGCGGCCGAACAGAGAATAAGGAGAGGCGCGCCGATCACGACGTAGAGGGAGAGCCCATGATCGGCGCGCAGGTTGGGCAATAGGGTCAGGGCCAGAGCGCCAAGCTCCAGAACAGCCAGCACGATGAGAATGACAAGTTGCCGAGGTTTCATGGCCTGTCCTTCAGCGGACTCCTTGTCTTACAGTCCCCGTCCAAGGTGGAACGCCCCGGCATGCGTCGTCGCCATCGAACCGGCGGCGCCGTTGCTGCGGGCCATGTCCACGTGACCCCCGTACTCGGCCCACACTTCGTCGGCTTCCTTCTGCCGTCCAAGGCCCTGCAACGTCTTGGCCAGGGCCACGGCCACCAGCGTCGGCTGGCTGGCGCCGTCGAGGGCCATCCTCAGGTTCTTCTCGGCGCTGTCCAGATCGCCCTTGGCCATCTGCAGGTAGCCGACCAGGGCACGCGCGTCGCCGTGCGTCGGATCGATCGTCAGCAGGTGCTGGGCACGCTCCAGGGCGGCGCCGTCGTCGTTCTGCAGGGCGTAGATCTCGGCCAGGCGATAGTTCCAGTGAACGTTGCCCGGCTGCTTGGCGCAGAGGCTCGCATAGATTGCCTCGGCCTGCGGATAGTTGTCGAGCCGCTTGTAGCAGTCGGCCAGGGCCGCACGCAGGGCCATGCACTCGCCCTTCTGCGAAGCGATGATCTGCTCCAGCAGCGGCGCGGCCTGCCCGGCCTGCCCGTCGGCGGCCAGAGCCAGGGCCAGACGCTGGCGGGTTTCCTCGTCGCCACTGTTGACGCGCAGGATTCGCCGCAGCGAGATGATGGCCTTGGCATGGTTGCCCTTGAGCGTGTAGAGGTCGGCCAGGGCGCTCTGGATGCCTTCGTGCGAGGTGAACCGTCCCTGGGCCGTCTCCAGAACCTCCAGGGCCCTGTCGGCCTCGCCTCGCTTGACGTGCAATTCGGCCAGGCAGATCAGGTACTCCGGATCGTTCGGATCCAGCAGATGGGCCTTGGCCATCGCCTGCACGGCCGCTTCCAGGTCGTCGTCGAACTCGTCAAGCAGGGCCCTGGCGTACCAGGCTTCCGGCGCGTCCGGACTGGCGTGCAGGGCCACGTCCAGGTAGCTCCGGGCCTCGTCAAAGCGCTTCTCGCGCATGGCCACCTTGGCCGCCAGCAGATAGGCGGTCACCGGCGGCTCGGGCGTGGCCAGCACCTTGGCCAACTGCTGCTTGCAGGTTTCCATCTGACCGGTCTTGTACTGATCGAGGGCCAGTTGCAGGTGGACCTTGTTGCGGGCCAGGGCCCACCGCTGCTGCGCCGCCTCACGAGCTTCCCGCTGCGTCTGGCAACCGGCCGTCACCAGCATCAGCGCCCAAACCGTAATCCAAATCATTCGTTTCATCGCCGTTCTCCCTCAGAGGGCGCGCTCAGCGCTCGGGCTGAGCGTTCTTGTTCGTTTCAGGGCCGGCCGCCGGCGCCGTCGTCTGCGGCGGAACCGCAGGCAGACCGTCCAGCATGCCGCCCTGCTTCATCCTTCTCCACAACACGCTTTCGCTCTGCAGACGCGGACGGGCCTCGCCCTGCTCGGTCTGCAGCTTGTCGATCAGGTCCTTCACCTCGCGGTTGTTCGGCGCCACGTGGCGAGCCAGCTTCAGGTTCCACAGGGCCAGGGCGCGGTCCGCGAGCGAGTTGGTCTCCAGGTACTTGTTGTAGAACTTCTCGGCCTGGGCCACGTGCAGTTGCGTCAGCTTCTCGCGCGTGTAGATCGGAAACCGCGACCGCAGTCCGCTGATCGTGGCATCGATGTAGTCCAGAGCTTCGCGGCCCTCGGCGTTCGCCGCGCCGTGGTCCACGATGTGCGGTGTCAGCAGCACAACGATCTCGCGGCGGGTCGTCGCCTGGTGATCCTGGCGGAACAGCGCCCCGACCACCGGGATGTCGCCGATGCCCGGCACCTGCGACTTGTCGATCTGCGTGTTCTCGTCGAACAGGCCGCCGATGACGATCGTGTGGCCGTCGCGGACCATGACGTTGCAGGTCACTTCGGTGGTCGTCTCGCTCGGCAGCCCCAGGCCGTCGATCGAGCCGTTGGACACCTCGGGATGAATCTCCATACGGATGAAGCCGTCGTCGCTGACGAACGGGCGGAACTGCAACTGCGTACCCGTATCGAGGAACTCCACGGTCTCTACGGCCGTCGTCTGCGTCACGGTCGTCGTGCGGTAGCCCAGACGCCGACCGACGATGACCTCGGCCCGCTGCTTGTTCAGCGCCAGGACCTTCGGATTCGACAGCACGTTCACGTCGCTGACCGTCTCCAGGGCCTGCACGAACACACTGACTTCGTTGGTCATGATGCCGACCTGGAACCCCGTCCCCGGCGAGGCGAAGCCCGTCGTTCCAACACGCCCGAAAGGCATGCCCTCGACTCCCGTGGCCAGACCCGCCGTGGTCACCGTGTTGTTCGGGTTCAGGACGTTGTAGCCCGTTCCGGGCACAAGGTTGCTGAAATCGATGCCGGCCAGGACGTTGAAGTCCACACCCAGGCTGCAATCGTCCTGCAGGGTCACTTCCAGAATCGTGGCCTCGACCAGGACCTGCTTCGGACGCACGTCCAGCATGCCGAGAATTTTCTCGACCTGGGTCAGGTTGTCGACGTAGTCGGTCACCACCAGGACGTCCTGGACGCTGAGGCTGTCGCCGCCGACCGCGTCGCCGCCCGAGGGGATGCCCTCCGCGGCCCGCGACGTCGTGGCCACCTTGGCCTTCTCCGACAGCGCCGGCTGGATAATCTGCCGCGCGTCGTCCACGTTGATGAAGTTCAGGCGGAAGATCCGCGTGTCGGTCTTGGCCTCCTTGATCTTCATCTCCTCCAGCTGCTGCTTGGTGTAGATGTAGATGAACTTGCCCTCGCGACGGAAGGCATAGCCGTTGACGTCGAGCACGGCATGCAAGGCCTCGTCCAGCGTCACGCCGTAGAGGTCGGCCGTAACCTTGCCCTGCACGTCCTTGCCGGCCATGATGTTCAGTTCGCGCTGCTTGGCCCACAGCTTCAGCACCGACGACAGATCGGCATCCTTGACGTTCAAGGTGATGGGCTCGCCATCGTCTTCCTTGGTGGTCTCGGTCGCCTCGGCCTCGGCGCCGTTCTGGACAGGCTGCCCGTCAGCCTGCTGACCGCGGACGCCCTGGACGCCCAGCCCGGCCAGAATCAGGGCCAGTGCGGCCCCGCCCAGAAGTAGATGATTCGTATTACGCCACTTGATCGCCTTCATGGCTTTTCTCCACGACTGCTTCCCGCGGAACGCCGTCAGTCGGACTGACGCTGTTCGATCCGCTTGAGCTCCTTGTCAGTCCCCATCCCCAGTTCAAAGTCAGCCCCACGAACCGTGAGTATCACTGACTGTGCTTTGATTTCCTTAACGACGACCGACGTCGTCACCGGCCGCACTTCGCCCCCGGCCATTGCCACGGGGTTGACCAGCCTTTGGCCCGGGCGGTAGCCGCGCCCGTCAATCATCGCCATCGGGGCCTTGCCGCCCATCAGCGTCCCTTCCAGGTGCGGGACGCGAAGCTCGTAGCTCCGCTCGCCAAATTTGAGCGTCGCCTGGCCGCGGCCAATCTCGGCCACTTCCAGCAGGCCGACCATGTCGCCCACCCTGCACATCTTGCCGTCGATGACCGCCCGCGCGCCGCTCTCGCCGATCGTCGTGCTGATCAGGACCAGGACTCGGGCCGCCTTGTCGGCTTCCTTCAGTTCCTCGGGGCTCGGCCCCGCCTTGGCCTTGACCTGCATCACGGCACCGACCTCGACGTCGTTCTCGCTCGGCCGCTCGATCGGAAACACCTCTTCGTCCGCCAGGAACGGATTGCGAATCCGGGCCGTCGGTTCACTGCGAACCGCCGCCAAGTCAGCCTGCTGCACCGGGGCCGCAGGCTCCGCCGGCGTCGCGGCAAGGGTCGCTTGCGAAACGGGCGTCTGCACCACGTTCGGAGCGGCCTGGGCCGTCGCCGTCAGGCCCTTGGGGGTCTTGTCAGAGCGGAACAGGCCGAGGCCCAGGACCGTGATGGCCCAGACCGTCAGCGACACCATGGCCAGGATGACCACGAAGACTCGCTTCATGACCACCGAGGAACGCCCGATGAGCATCATCTTCCACTGCGAAACTGGCTTGCGAGAGGGGCTCATCCGCGACCTCCACTGCCGACAGCCAACTGGGTCGGCGCCGCACTGCCGGCGTCCTGGCCCTTGTTGTTGTAGAACACCACCACGCTGAGCTTCACGCGAACGTCGCCTTCCGCCTCGGGCGTCGACACCATCTCCAGGCTCTCGACGCGCGTGATGCGGTCCATGGTCTCAATCCGGGTCAGCACCTCGTGGGCCGCATCGAACGGCGCCTCGAAGCTGATCGAGATCGGCTGCTCCACGTACTCCGTCCTGACCCTCGGCGCCTGCGGCAACACTTCACGCTGCCCGATGTCGGCTTCCTTCATGATCGCCGTCACGGCCTCAAGGAACTCCGGGGTGCGCGGTTCCGCCGGAATGCGGGCCAGGTCGCGCTGGTAGCCGACCTCCATGGCTCGCACCTCGTCGCGGAGGACCGGCAGGTCCTTCGACCGCATCAGCTTCTCCTGCAGGTCCGCCTCGGCCTCCTTCAGCGACGTCTCGGCGGCCCCGAGCTTGCGGGCGTTCGGGATGTAGAACACGGCCACGAAGCTGGCGACCATGACCAGCGCCACGACGACGGTGATCCACTGGCTGCGTACGGTGCGATGTCCTGTCAGCGTAATGTTCATCGCCGCCCCCCTGTCCACTGCATCATGTCGAGGTTGACCCCTTCGGGCGCCACGTAAAACGTGGCCGCAAAGACGCGCACGTCCTTGCCGCGGAATGTCGCGTCCTTCGAGAAGGCCAACTGGCTCTGCTGGTACGACTTCGTCTCATTCAGTTCCTGCAGGAAGCGGGCCAGGGCCAGATCATCGGCCGCATAGCCCTCCAGGCGAACGCGATCGAAAACCTCCGTCTTCATCGGCGCCTTGACCCCGCGAGCCACCTGGGCCGCCGTACCGTTGAGCGGCACCTCGCGCGACTGCGTGTCCACGTCGAGCCGCGACAGGATGATCTCTCGCGGCAGCTTGCTGGTGATGGAAGCGATCAGTTCGCCGCGCGGCCCGTTGCCTTCGATGCCCTTGACCAGCTTCCGCTGGGCCAGGAACTTGTCTCGCTCGTCGGCCAACCGGCCGATCCGCTGCAACTCCGCGTCCACCACCGACAACTCCGTCTGAACCTGCGACAGCTGGTCGCGCACGGCCTCGATGCGGTTGCCCCGGTACATGGCCAGGCAGACCATGGCCATGGCCATCACCGTGAGCAGCCAGATGCGCGTGAAGCGCAGCCGGGTGTCCATCCGGGCACGAACATGATGCTCTGGAAGAAATTCGATTTCTTTCATCGCTGTCTATCCTGCCAACTTCTGGCCCAGGCCGTAGCCCCGGATGAAAGCCCCCTTCAGGCTCAGCCCGAAAGCGACCGTCCATTCGCTCAACATGCCGCGGCGATCAACGTGCGGCCCAAGATTGTCGGTGCCGATGCCGCGAAACGGCTGCCCGATGATCACCGGCAGACCAATCCGCCGACCCAGCGTCTCGGGAATGTCGCCCTCGTGCGTCTCGCCGCCGATGAACGTCACATGCGCCGGCCGCTGACCACGGAACGTCACGCTGTGGTACCGCAGGCACTTGTTGATCTCGTCGGCCAGTTCCTCGATCTCCGGCCGTATGGCATCCATCAGCGCCTGGCGGACCTGGCCGTCCACATCGTTGCCGCCCGCCGCGCTGTCCTGGACGCTCTTGATGGCCCGCCGCCGAAGCTGCGAGGCCTCCGACAGGCTCATGCTCAGCCGCGAGGCCACCGCCTCGTTGAAGCTGATCGCGCCCTTGTTGATGTTCTTGATGAACAGAATGTCGCGACCGCGCGTGATGACCACCTTGGTCATGCCGCCCATGTCGACGAAGACGTTCACTTCGTTCTCGTCCTCTTTGCGGCGCAGGTAGCGCTCGAACGTGCGGAACAGGGCGCAGTGCTGAACGTCCAGCGACGCCGGGATCAGCCCCATGTGGTGCAGCCGCCGGACGTGCTCCTCGACCGCCGGCTTCGGGGCGGCCAGCAGGATCACTTCCAGCCGCGCGTCCTCGCCGTGCCGCACTTCGCCGGCCACCATGTAGTTCAGCGTCGCCTCGTCGATGTCGAACGGGAACTTCGTCTTCGCCTCGCTGTAGACCGCGTCGTCCAGCATGGCGTCGCTGACGCACGGAACGCGAATGCTGCGGATGTTGACCTCGCTGTCCATCAACGCCGAGATGCAGTCGGTGCCGCGGAACTTGTGCTCCTTCAGCTCACGCTGCACCCGGGCCGCAATCATGTCCAGGCGGCTCTCGGGGCTCATGTCGCTGCCCTCCGGCAACTCGGCTTTGGCACAGGCCACCACCGAGAACGTGTGCCGGTCGACGGCAAGCTGAACCAGCTTGACGCTGCACGTCCCGACATCGATGCCTATGGGCAGAATCTTCTTCACCGCCTGCTCTCCTAATGCACCGACACGGCGCCGGTAATCGGCTGCACCGTGACCGTCAATGTCGCGTCACCCGCCCGCAAAACCACCGATCCGCCCGCCGCCGGGCTGCCGAACGTGTCGTACAGCACGTAGCTGGCCCCGCCGAAACTGGCCGAATTCACCGTGACGTCCGGAAGCTGAAGTTCCCCCGGCAGGGAAATCTCGTAGCTCTGTCCCGGCTTGCCCGGATGGGCGATGGCCGTCAGCGAGGCGTAATCGCCCAGGCTCTGTCCCGTGGCCATGATCACCTTGTAGCTCTGGAGGTCGCCGCTGAAGACCAGGGCCGTCGGGGCCTGGCGGGCCAAAGCCACGCTCTGGGCCAACTCCAGGTCGGCCGTCAGCATGCGGGCCGCCGCGGCACACTGCGAATCGTGGCTGCTGGTAGCCATCGGCACCACGACGGCGGCCATGATCGCCAGGATCATCACCACCATCAGCAGCTCAACGATTGTGAATGCCTTTCCCAACCGTGCCATGAGCCTCTCCCTCGTGCCGGGCAGCAACCCTCTGTTACCGCCCCTCGCCCCGCTTTGCCGCCGCGGGGGCCTCCTTGACCGTCACCACGACCTTGCCGCTGGTCAGGATGCCCTGCAACGCCTCCAACTTGGCGTTGACCTCCCGCAGCTGCCGCGTGACCTCGTCCAGCCGGGCATTCGTCTGCTCGAACTGGCGTCCGGTATCCGGCAGGACCTCTCCCGCAGGAACCACGCCCCTGGGTGTCGGCGAAGACGCCCAACTCAGCGTCCCAACCGCCAGGGCCACCAGAATGGCCGCCCCAAGGACCTTGAGCACCACTCGGTGCCCCGATACGATCTTTCCTGCAATTCCCATATCGCCCATATTAACACTCCGGCTACAATAATTACGCGGTCCATTTCGTCCTCGGGATGTCGCCTCGGCGAGGAAACGGCTACAAAACGCAGTTTTCAGGCCAAAAACCGACATCTCGGGTACTCGTGGCCGCGTTGGCCGTGCCAGGCGGCGCCTGGCTTCATTTCAGCTCAGCCGGACTTCAGGTGGGTTTGCTTTCGTGCCTTCAGCCTGTTGCTCGTCTATACCGTGGCACGGGCTCTCCCAGTCCGTTGAGCCACCCCTCTATCCGAGCACTTTGCGGCAGTTGCACTACTGGACGTCGTCACACTTCACAGCACTGGCGAAGCTTGCGTCACAGGGCCGGTAGATCCATCCGTAGTCCGCGTCGCCCTCGGCGCTTTCCATGGCCGCCATGCTCGTCACGATGTACACCTTGTCGCTGCCGTTCAGCGGGTTCTCCGGGAACTCCCGCAGGTACGGCCCTCTGGTCGAGCCCGTCTCTTCGGCCGGCGCCTCGGCTCCGAGTCCGCTCGGACCCAACTGCCCCAACAGCAGCGAGCCTCCGACGGCCAGAACGAACCCGTTGAAACCTCGACTGCCGTACTGCCTTTGCCGCAGCCACGTCACCGCCTCGCCGGACGGGTACGTCTGCTGCGTCAACTGAGCCCGCAGGGCCTTCTCAGTGGGAGCCTTGGTCACATCGCCGTCGGGATACCCCGGCGGCACACCCCCGTGCTCAGCCATGTACCTGGCGATGGCCAGGCGTACTTCCCTCAAGTTGTCGGCCAGGGCGGCTTGGCGAGCCTGCTGCGTTCCCTGTGAGACATACGGCACTGCAACCGCAGCAAGCACTCCCAGAATCAGCACGACAATCGCCAGTTCCAGGAGGGTCAGCCCCCGAGCCTTCCGTCTAGCGTCACTTGTCAAACCCGCAACCCTCGGTTGCCTTCAAACTTAAGGGTTTTTCCGACGGAGGCCGGCGTCTCGATTCTCCAAGACACGGCCTCCGTCGGCGTCCCCTTCTCGCCGGTGCCAGGGGCGATTAGCCTATCCCTGGCCCGCACGTGTACCGTCTTACAGCGTGTTGACCTTCGTTTCGTCAGGCGTCTCAGTCGTATCCGGAACGTGCGCCCTCACGTCACCGTTGGCCAAGTTGTACCACCAACCTGTAGTGGCATCGCCACCGCTGACCGTCGCCGTAGCGTCGTTGACAATCGTCACGGTGCTCTGACCCGTGTACGGGTTCGGCGGAATCCGAAGCATGTAGGGACCAAACCGGTACGTCGAGCTATACGTGGCATTCGTGTTGCCGCTGGCATCCGTGTAGGTCGTCAGCAGGTCCCACGTGGCCGGGTACGTCTCGTTGTGCTGGGCTTTGTAGAGCTGGATCTGGCTGCGGATCAGCTTGAGATCCGTCATGACACTGGAAACGCGCGTGTCGTTCGAGGCCTCGCTGAACTGCGGAATCACGACCGCGGCCAGGATGCCCAGGATGATAACGACGATCAGAATTTCGATAAGGGTGAAAGCTTGTTTCGTGCGACTCATACTAAAACCTCCCGCTCCGTGTTGGAGCACCTTGAGATTACCGTTTACTGGCTTACGCAACTTCCGGGGATCCGTCCCCATACGTCCTCCTACCGCTTTCCTATCTCCTCAGGCCACCTTCGCGACGAGCCTCACAGGGTTCGCTGCGCCGCCAAAATGTCCTGCTGCAACAGAAAGCCCTCCGTGGCTCTCTTCGCAGAGGCCACAAAATCACATGCTCTATCGGACCTTCTTTCCGTCAACTTAACCAAAATGCTTCCCCTTGTTCCGCATTTTGCCCGTCTTAACATTTCACCGCACTTGGCCCCCGTTAAAGGTTGGTAGTCGAAAATCACCTTTCGGGAGCCCCCTCCAGCGGCAAGGAGTAACATACGGCTGTCACGAACGAAAGCAAGTCGAGGCGGCATTCGGGCCGGAAATAGCCAGCTAGGACGTCTCTATCTTATTGTTTTAGCTAATGTTATGAGTTCTGGCCGCAGGAACTAAAAATCCACGATCTGACTTTTGCGACAGGATGAGCAGCATGAAATGAAAACGACTTTCTTCCGCCCACCGGAGCGGCCAGCAGAGCCAGGTCATTGTAAAAATGGGGAAGATGCCTTCTCAAACAATCCGGACGCGATCGGCGTTGAAGGACCGCAGGTGGCCGCTGTCCAGCCGCAGGACGAGGGCGTAATGGGGGGAAATCGCCTCGACCGTCCCGGCAAACGAGGCCCCTGCCTCGCGGACGGCTGCAGGATGCCCCCCAAGGGCAGCCGCCCTCCAAGGGCATCCCAGGTTCGTCCGGAAGGTCGCTACACTACCATATCACATCTTATCTGTTACTAACTACTTTTGCACTTGCTCGCCTTCGTGATTGATGGTACGTTGTCGACGGTGGGCCAGCGGGGCTTGCCAGGCGGGTACTTCATCACGTCATGATAGGAGGTCACACAATGAAAGCACGCAACCTGTACACCCTCGCAGTCCTGGGCCTGCTCACGGCAGCACTAG
>JAFGPY010000372.1 GCA_016935955.1 Planctomycetota bacterium | reverse complement strand
GCAGGTGGCCATCGCCGCCGTGAAGGCCCTCAGTTCGCGGGACCTCGTTGGCGTGATCAGCTACGGGTGGAACACCGGCTCGGGCGTCTGGGACCATCCTCTCGGACCGGCCGGCGACAAATCGGCCGTCATCTCCGCCATCAAGAAGATGCAGATGGGCGACATGCCCGACTTCCACCAGCCGATGCAGGCCGCCTATACGAAGCTCGTGGCCTGCGACGCCGTGCAGAAGCACGTCATCATGATCAGCGACGGCGACCCGTCGTCGCCTACGAGCGCGCTGCTGAGCAAGTTCAAGCAGGCTGGCATCACCGTGACGGGCGTGGCGGTCTTTCCGCATTCGCCGTCGGACGTCATGTCGCTGAAACGCATCGCCCAGGCCACGGGCGGACGCTTCTACCACGTCACGAATCCGAACAGCCTGCCGCAGATCTTCATCAAGGAAGCCCAGACGGTAAAACGCTCGCTGATCGTCGAGAAGGAGTTCCGTCCCGACGTGACGAGCGGCTTGAGCGAGATCGTTCGTGGCCTGGGCGGCGCCTTGCCGCAACTGGACGGCTACGTTCTGACGGACGAGATGGGCGGCGTCAGCGACTTGATCGTCACGGGGCCGGAGAAGGACCCGATCCTGGCCTCGCGGCAGGTCGGTGTGGGCCGCACGGTGGCCTTCACGAGCACGGCCGACAGTCGCTGGGCCGGGGCGTGGTCGGGCTGGGGCGGATATGGCCGGTTCTGGGAACAGACGGTCCGCTGGGCGGCCAAGAGTAGCCAGTCGCCGGAGTGCGAAGTCTTCGCCGACGTCGAGGGCCGCACGGTGACCGTGACCGTCGAGGCCCAGGACGCCAAGGGCGAATTCGTTCAGTTCTCCGAGATCACGGGGCGTGCCATCGGCCCGGACATGGAGCCCAAGGATATCACGTTGTCGCAGGTCGGGCCGGGCCAGTATCGGGCCAAGTTCACGGCCGGACAGTCGGGATCGTACCTGGTCAATTTCCGCTATCGCAAGGCCGGCGAGGCCGACCGACTCGGCATGGCCCAGAGCGTTGTGACGGTACCCTATGCTCCGGAGTACAGCGACCTGACGGACAACTTCGCGCTGCTGTCGCAGATCGCCAAGGAAACAGGCGGCCGCATCCTGACCGCGCGGGCCGATGAGGCCGAGCTGTTCACGCGCGCCGGGCTGACCTTCCCCGAGACGCCGTTGCCGACGACCAAGCCGCTGGTCATTCTGTGGCTGGTGCTGTTCATCCTCGATGTGGCCGTACGTCGCGTGGCCGTCGACGTGCGGGCTATTGGCCGCAAGTTGAAAGAGTGGGTCAGGCGGCCGTTCGGTCTGCGGCCGGGCGAGGACAAGAAGTACATGGAGGCCCTCATCAAGCGGAAGAAGGGCGTCCACGACAAGCTGACGCAGCAGGAGGAGGCGAAGGTCAGGAGTCGACGGTTCACGGCGGCGCCCGACGCCAAGACCGACCTGCCCGACCAGGAGTACCTGGCGCCGATCCGTCCCGCGTCGAAGGCCGGCGACACGGAGACGAAGGCCGCGAAGGGGCAGGCCGAGGAATCGAATCTGGACCGGCTGCTGAAAGCCAAACGCCGCGCCGGCCGCGACAGGGGCAAGGACGAGACGAACGAGTCGTCATAGGAAAGGGACGCGATCATGATAGACGAACACGCATCGGTCGAGAAGCAGTGCGAGCAGTTCCGCGATATGTTCGTGCGGCTACGCGGCGAGATCGGCAAGGTCATCGTCGGGCACACGGACATCGTGGACAGCGTGCTGATCAGCCTGTTCTGCGGTGGCCACGTGTTGCTGGAGGGCGTGCCCGGCTTGGGCAAGACGCTGCTCGTGCGGACGCTCAGCTCGGCACTGACGCTCAGCTTCCGCCGCATCCAGTTCACGCCCGACCTGATGCCGGCCGACATCGTCGGGACGAACATGGTCAGCGAAGACCAGCACACGGGCCGGCGCGAGTTCCGCTTCGAGCCCGGGCCGATCTTCAACCAATGCATCCTGGCCGACGAGATCAACCGCGCCACGCCCAAGACGCAGTCGGCCATGCTCGAAGCCATGCAGGAGCACTCGGTGACCGTTGGCGGCAAGACCTACAGCCTGCCCGAGCCGTTTATCGTCCTGGCCACGCAGAACCCGATCGAGCAGGAGGGCACCTATCCGCTGCCCGAGGCTCAGCTCGATCGCTTCATGTTCAAGCTGTTGGTTCCTTACAGCTCGCGCGACGAGTTGGCGACGATTCTCGATCGCACCACGGCCGGCCATAATCCGAAGGCCGAGGCGATCATCGACGGCAAGGAGATCATCGCCGGTCAGCAGCTCGTGCAGCGGGTCGTGGTGGCGCCGCACGTGCAGGACTATGCCATCCGCTTGGTGCTGGCGACGCACCCGCAGGGCGAGTTCGCCATCGACATGACCAACAAATTTGTTCGCTTTGGGGCCTCGCCGCGCGGCGTGCAGTCGCTCGTGCTTGCGTCCAAGGTGCGGGCTCTGCTCGACGGGCGGTTCCACGCCAGTTTCACGGACGTGCGGCATTCGTACCTGCCGGCCCTGCGGCACCGGATTCTGCTGAACTTCGAGGGCCAGGCCGAGGGCATCGACAACGACGGGCTGTTGCTGGAGATTCTCAAGCAGGTGGCCACGGCGCCCGAAGAGGAGGCGACTAAGGGATGACGCCGGGCCGCACGACATCCTCTTCGCGGTACCGCCTGACGGACCTGCTGGACAGCCGGTTCATGGCCCGGCTCGACGCCGTGGACGTCCTGAGCCGCAAGATCGTCCAGGGCAAGCTCAAGGGGGAGCGGCACAGCAAGCGTCGCGGCCAGAGCATCGAGTTCGCCGACCACCGCCAGTACGTGCCGGGCGACGACCTGCGGTTCCTCGACTGGAATATCTACGGCCGTCTCGACCAGTTGTTCCTGAAACTGTTCCTGGAAGAGCAGGACCTGAGCCTGAACATCCTGATCGACCTCAGCGCGTCGATGTCCATGGGCGAGCCGCGGAAGGACCTGGCCCTGAAGCGTCTTGCCGCCGCGCTGGGTTACATCGGTCTGGTCAACAACAACCGTGTCACGCTCAGCGCGTTCGCCGACGGCGTGGTCGGCCAGCTGGCCAACATGCGCGGCCGCAACTACGTCCACCAGATGGTCGAGTTTCTGCTGACGCGGCAGACCGATGGGCCGACGAATTTCGAGAAGGCCTGTCGCCAGCTTGCCGCAGGGCGGCTCGGTTCAGGCGTGACCGTGGTGCTGTCGGATTTCCTGTTCAAGGAAGGTTACGATGCGGGCCTGAAGCGGCTGGGCAGCGATCGCTACGACCTGTACATGATGCAGATGCTGAGCCCGCAGGAACGCGACCCGGATCTCGTGGGCGATCTCAAGCTGGTTGACGTTGAGGACGGCGACTTCTCGGAAGTGACGATCAGCAGCGCGCTGGTCAAGTACTACAAGCAGAACCTCGCGGCCTACTGCAACGAACTGCGGCAGTTCTGCGTGCGCCGCGGGGCCACGTACGTGCTGACCGACTCGTCGCAACCGATCGAGCGGCTGGTGTTGGAGCAACTGCGGCGGCGCGGCCTGCTGGCCTGAGCGCGGCGTAGCGGTGAGGAGAGAATCGGATGGAATGGCTTGCACCATGGGCGGGAGGCATTGCGGCGGCAATCGCCGTGCCGGCGCTCGTGGCCCTGTACTTCCTGAAACTCAAGCGGCAGGAGCGACTGGTCACCAGTACGCTCTTGTGGCGACGAGCCGTGCAGGACCTGCGGGTCAACGCACCGTTCCGCATGATACGCAACAGCATCCTGCTGATCCTGCAACTGCTGGCCTTGGCGGTATTGCTGGTGGCCCTTGCGCGGCCGGTGGTGCAGATGCGCAGCACCCCCTCAAGCCGCGTCGTCCTGCTGATCGATCGGTCGGCCAGCATGAATGCGACCGACGTGCAGCCGAGTCGTCTGGACGAGGCCAAGCGGCAGGCCAGGGCCATGATCGACGCGCTCCGTGAGAAGCGCACGTGGTCGCTCAGCGACGAGGCCGAACAGGCCATGGTCATCGCCTTCGACCGCAGCGCCCAAGTGCTGTGCACGTTCACGGCCGACAAGAGCAAGCTCCGCGAGGCGGTCGATGCGATTGAGCCGACCGACAACGTGTCGAAGGTGGCCGAGGCCATTGCCGTGGCCCGGGCGTTTGCCACGCCGCGAGGCGCTGAGACCAACAACCGCAGCAGTGAAACGCCCGCCCGCATCGAACTGTTCAGCGACGGGCGAATCGCCGACCTGGACGACGTCCTGGTCAGCGAGGGCGAATTGACTTTCCATGCCGTCGGGACCTCGGCGGACAATGTGGCCGTAATCGCCCTGGAAGCCCGGCGGCCATTCGACCAGCCCAACCGCGTGGAAATCTTCGCCAACCTCGCGAATTTCGGCGGCGACACCGTCACGTCGGACGTTCAGCTCGGCATCAACGGCAACGTCAAGGCCGTCCGTAGCATCGAATTGCCGCCACTGACGGCCGGAACCAACGGCAAGCCGGACCAGCCGGGGCAGACGTCGGTTTCGTTCTCACTGGCGGACCCTGAGCCGGGTGTGCTCGAAGTGCGGCTGATGCGCGACGACGCCCTGGCCGTCGACAACGTGGCCTGGGCCATTCTCCAGCCGCCGAAACGTCTGGGCGTCCTGCTCGTGACTGAGGGCAACTCGCCGCTGGAGTCCGCGCTGAGGGCCTGCCCGATCGCCAAGCTGCAGATTCACAATACCAGCCAGTTCGAGGCCATGGATCACGAGGCGATGAGCCTCGAGCGGCCCTACGGGCTGATCGTGCTCGACCGTTGCGAGGTCACGCGGCTGCCGGCGGCCAACTGCCTGGTCTTCGGCCAGCCGCCAAAACTGCTCGGCCTCGGCGTCAAGGGGCAGGCCGAGAACCAGTTCGTCATCGACTGGCGCAGCAAGCACCCGGTGCTCAACCACGTGAACCTCGGCAACCTGTTCGTCTCGAAGTGTCTGCAACTCGACGTGCCGCGCGAGGGCACGGTCCTTGCTGAATTCGATGCCGGGCCGGCGCTGGTCATGGTCCGGCGTCCGGGCGGCATGGCCCTGGTGGCGCCGTTCGATCTTCTGGAGTCCAACTGGCCGTTCGAATCCGGTTTTGTTATGTTCTGCTACAATGTCGTGACGTTTCTCGGGGCGGAGGTGGAGCAGGGGCAGAGCGCCTCGCTGCCGGTCGGTCAGCCGATTGTCGTGCAGTCGACCTCCGGACAAGCCGAGGCGACCATCGTTTCTCCTCAGCGCGGCGAGGAAAAACTGACCGCCGATCCTTCGGGCAAGTTCCGCTACGGCGGCACGTCGCGAGTCGGGCTGTATCGGTTCACGGCTTCCGGCGGCACGGAACGCATCTTCGCCGTGAACCTGCTCGATGCCGGGGAGAGCTACACGGCTCCGTCCGAGCAACTGGCCGTCTCGGGCCAGCAGATCGAGGCCCAGGGCGCCGAGGCGGTCATGGACGGCCGCGAACTGTGGCCCTGGCTGGTGGGGCTCGGTTTACTCGTCGTGCTGATCGAGTGGTGGGTCTACACGGGGAAGGTTCGTATCTGAGCGGGCGCATAAAGAGACCGCGACAGCATCTGTCGCGGTCTTTTGGTTGGCAAGGCCGATGCAGAACGCCGCTGGCATCACGATTGCCCGTCAGAGCAGGGTCGCATCAGCGGCAGTATCACAACTCCCTACTTCTTTAGCTTCGTCTTGAGCAGCCCCAGGAGCTTGTCGTTCTCAATCGGCTTCTGGAACACGCCCGACAGGCCGAGCGCCGAGTAGTCGGTCGAACGGTTCAGGTCGTCGCCGACGCTGCTGAGCATGTAGATCGGGGCCTTGCAGCCCTGGGCCTTGAGCTCGCGGACGAAGCTCGTGCCGGCGTCGATCTCCTCCATCATCAGGTCGACGATGATCAGGTCGGGCGCCACTTGCTTGTACGTCTTGAGCCCTTCCTCGGCGCTGGACGCCCCGGCGAACATGTAGCCGTTGGCCTCCAGGATCGTCTTCAGGACGAGCAGGATATCGTCGTCGTCATCGATGCAAAGGATCACGTGCTTACCGTCGCGCATTGCGTTTCCCCTATCCAGGACTTGGCCGACCCGCCTCACGGCCGGACACCGTCGGCCCGAATTTCCTCAATCTTACCCGTTTCCAGCGCCTTCGCAAGATACGTCACGGCGGCATCCAGGTTCTTCGTGGCCTGTTCGGACAATCGCTCGCCGAATTCGTTGAACTCGTAGCCGCGAATGCCCAGCAGGAAGCCTTGCGGCTCGGTGCGGAACAACTCGCGGGCCAGCGTCAGCACGGCCTGCGGGGTGATGCTGTGCGTGCTGAAGCTCAGCGTGCCCCCGGCCGGACTCAGACGCCGCATGTAGAACGGCTCGGGCCCGCTGACGTCCGCGTCGGCAAAGATCACCGCGTCATGCTCGGCCGCGGCGGCGGCGTCCTCAACGGTCAACTGATAGTCGGAGTCGACCGTGACATTCGGCAACTGCAACTGCTCGATCCTGGCGGCCAGAGCAGGACCCAGCCCATCGTCCAGTCGCCCCGGATTGCCGAAGCCGATCAGCAGGATGCCTGCCTTCG
>JAFGPY010000371.1 GCA_016935955.1 Planctomycetota bacterium | reverse complement strand
CGGTCGGTGATGCCCATGGCCACGCGGCTGTACAGCTCGCCGTGCTCCCGGTCCAGGACCCAAACCGTGCACCGCTGAGCGTCCAGGGCCCGGGCGCCCTCGCGGGCGATGTACAGCAGCAGGTCGTCCAGCGGACGGAACGTGTTGATGCGGTTCACGGCATCAATCAGCGCCTCAAGACGGCGCGCCACCACGCTCTCACTGTTCGTCATTTCGTTCATGGAAGAACCCGAGGTTGCCAGCGACGATTGCGACCATTATAATCAGTCGACTGTCGCTTGTCGAGCCGCCACGAGTCAATCGATTCCCCAAGACAGCAAAGGAGAGATTCGTTGCCGCATCGTCGCCACCCCACACTCATTCCGGTCGCCGTCGCTTTCGCCCTGTTGCTTGCCGGGAATCACGCCGCCGGCGCGCCTGCCGCCGAGAAGGCGGCCCCGAGCAGCAACGAGGCCGCGCCCGAGAGCCCGCCGCCCGATCCCCTGGCCGCACTGCTGGCGAAACTGACGAGCGATCCGAAGTTCGCCGACGTGCGTCTTGCGGCCCACGTGGTGGACGCCGCGTCGGGCAAAGTGCTGCTGGCGGCCAACGAGACGGCGCCCATGACGCCAGCAAGCACGATGAAGTTGGCCACCACAGCGGCGGCCCTGCACGTCCTCGGGCCCGACTTCAAGCTGCGAACCATCATCGGCACCCTCGGCGACGACCTGGCCATTCTGGGCGGCGGCGATCCGAACCTGTCGGGGCGATTCTACAACGACGACATCACGGCGGCGCCCAAGCGCTGGGCGGCCGTCCTCAAGGGCCGCGGCATCACGGGCGTCAAGGGCGATCTGGTCTTCGACGATTCGCTGTTTGCCGACGAGCGGACGCATCCGAACTGGCCGCCCAAGGATTACCTGGAATGGCACACGGCGCCGGTCGGGGCGCTGGTGCTCAACGATTCGTGCATCGAGCTGCGCATCAGTCCGGGCGACAAGGACGGCGATGCCGCAAAGGTCAAGGTGCTGCCGACGACCGAGTACGTGACGCTGGTCGGCCAGATCATGACGCGGGCCAAGAGCGGCAATCATCTCCAGATCGATCGCCCGCGCGGCTCCGAGCGGTTTCAGCTCCAGGGTAACGTGCCCCTGAAGAGCGGCACGCAGACCTACTTCCGGACCGTGCACGATCCCGGGATGTTTGCCGCCACGGTGATCCGCGAGACCCTGGAGGCCGAGGGCATCAGCATCGCCGGCAAGGTGATCCGCCGGCGGCTGTGGACCGACGCCTGGCGGCTGCCCGAAGGCTTCGAGGCCCTGGTGGTTCACTCGTCGACATTGGGCCAATCGGTCGCCGTGGCCAACACGAACAGCCAGAATCTTTACGCCGAGTGCATCCTCAAGGTGCTGGCCGCCCATGCGGCGAGCAAGGATCGTCCATGGCCGGCGGCGAAGGGCTCGTGGGCCCTCGGGGGCCGCACCGTCGAGCAGACGCTGGCGGCCATGAACGTGCCGACCGACGGCTGCGTGTTCGACGACGGCAGCGGACTCAGCCGCCGCAATCGGCTGACGACCCACATGCTGACCGACCTGCTGCTGGCGATGCACCGTGGAGAGCACGCCGAGTTGTGGTTCGATTCGCTGGCGGTAAGCGGGGGCACGAGCGGGTCGCTCCGCAACCGCATGCGCGACGAGCCGGTGCGCGGTCGCGTGCACGGCAAGACCGGCTATCTCAACGACACGCGGGCCCTGGCCGGCTACGTCCGGACGCTCAGTGGTCGCACGATCGTCTTCGCCTTCCTGGCCGACAGCCTGCCGTACAGCAGCTATCATCACAGTGCCGTCAAACGGTGGATGGACGACACCTGCCGCGAACTGGTGAAGATGTGAGACACACGCCGAGTGCGTGTCGCGAATCGTGAGGGCGGCGGCGACACGGCGCGGTGCGGGGACAACAGGCGAGCCGCCATTGCGGGAAGGCAACGACGTTCTGTTCTGGAGCCGTGCATGAGCTACGACTTCGACACCATCATCGACCGCCGCAACACCAACAGCGTCAAGTGGGACAAGTACAAGGGTCGCGACGTCATCCCGATGTGGGTCGCCGACATGGATTTCCGGTCGCCGCCGGAGGTCGTTGCCGCCCTGCATCGCGTGGCCGAGAACGGCATCTTCGGCTACACGTATCCGCCCGACGAACTGGTGGCCTGCGGCCTGAAGCGCATGAAGGACCGCTACGGCTGGACCGTTGCCGCCGAGCACCTGGTCTGGCTGCCCGACCTGGGCTCGGGCCTGCACCTGGCCTGCCGCTGCGTGGGCAACGAGGACGACCAGGTGCTGGTCATGCCGCCGATCTATCCGCCCTTCCTGGCGGCCCCGAAGGCCTCCGACCGTCGACGGCTCGACGTGCCGCTGGTCTGCCGCGACGGACGGTGGGTCATGGACATCGAGGCCGTGGACCGGGCCGTCACGCCGCGGACGCGCGTCGTCCTGCTCTGCAATCCGCACAATCCGGTCGGACGACTGTTCACGCGCGACGAGCTTGCCGCCCTGATGGACGTTTGCCGCAGGCACAACCTGGTGGTCTGCAGCGACGAGGTCCACGCCGAACTGACCCTCGACGCTGACCTGCGACATGTGCCGACGGCTACGCTGTCGGACGATGCGGCCGTGCGGACCATCACGCTCACGTCGGCCAGCAAGACGTTCAACGTGCCGGG
>JAFGPY010000370.1 GCA_016935955.1 Planctomycetota bacterium | reverse complement strand
GCTAAAACAAGGATCTTCTTCATGAAGTGTCTCCTTATACGACAATATGGGCGACTGCTCAGCCTCCACGCAAGGCAGCAGCAAGGCCGTCCTGGTATCCTGTCGATTGAACAGCTTCCTTCCACGCAAGGTAAGGAAAGGTCATCATCACGAACCCGGCGAGCCGCATCGCCGAGAGCGGCTTTCGCGCGAGTTGATCGGTTCTCGGTCGCAAGCGGACCGGTTCCTGAGTCGGCGCGCACACCAAGCGCGCAGTTCCCGCAGGAACAATCCAATGGACCCAACGTCGCGGCTCGTGGCCGGAGGGCGCAGGGACTCACCGTCGTTCAGCATCCATCCCGTCGCAGTAATCGTGTCCCAAGCAAAAGACCCGGCAGGGCGTCAATGTACAAGGAACACACTACGCACAACGGCGAACGAATGTCACCCTCTGTCTGTGGAAATGGTTACCCGGCAGTTCACGAACGCGAACCACGCACCAAGGGGGAACATTACAGCCCTTCTCGCCGTACACCATATCAAAGATGCCACTTCAGATGGAAGTAGTATAGCCCGCTTTTGCGGAAATGCAAATGAACCGTGCACCAAAAACCGATTGGAAACCCTAATGTATGCCGGAGTTACAGTTTCGGACCGCCGGATGCCGGTTCCGTGCTACCCGCCGGCCGGACGCCCGGCGGCCGGCGGCCGACCGGCGGAAAATCTAGACACGTAAGGAGATGCGGCGTCCCCTTCCTCCGGCGGCCAGGTGGGCGTATAATGCGCCCCTTATGTCGCCGTGGCGTGCGATCGCCGGGTGGTCCCTGGTGGCCGCACGTCCCACGGAGACGTCGCAAACGACCGGCAAAAGGAGAAGACCATGAGTAGCACGTCATCGAGTTGGCCTGTGGACCGGGCCGAGCCGCAAGACCTTGGGCTGTGCCCCGAACGTCTAGGACGCATCGGCGAACTGATCGGCCGCTACGTCGACAGCGGCATCGTGGCTGGAGTCATCACGCTGGTGGCCCGCCGCGGCCGCATCGGACACCTGGAATGCTTCGGCCGCATGGACATTGAGAAGAACGTGCCGATGCGCGAGGACGCCCTGTTCCGCATCTACTCGATGACGAAGATCATCACCAGCGCCGCCGTGCTGATGCTGCTGGAGGAGGGGCGCCTGCTGCTGAAGGATCCCGTGAGCCGCTACCTTCCTGAGTTCAAAGATCTGCGTGTGCGGGCTCGGGGAGCCGACGGCAAGGAAGAACTAGTCCGCCCGCGGCGCGAGGTGACCGTTCGCGATTTGTTGGCGCACCTGGGCGGCCTGACGTACGAGTGCATCCACGAGTGCCGCGACGGCGGCCGGTCGTTGCAGGACTTCATCGTCGAGATCAGCAAGCGTCCGCTCACGCACCACCCGGGCGAGCAATGGAACTACAGCGCCTCGACCGACGTGCTGGGCCGCGTGATCGAGGTCGTCAGCGGCAAACCGTTCGACGTCTTTTTGCAGGAGCGCGTCTTCGCGCCGCTGGGCATGGTTGACACGGCGTTCTGGGTGCCGCCGACGAAGGCCGACCGGTTGGCGTGGATCTACGAGCCCGGCGCCGACGGCCGCGCGGTCTCGTGCGAGGACCGTGCCGCCAGTCCATATCTGAAAAAGCCGTCGCTTCCGAGCGGCGGCGGGGGGCTGGTCTCGACGACGTCGGACTACCTGCGATTCGCGTTCGCGCTGCTGGGCGGCGGAGCGCTGGGCGGTGTGCGGCTGCTGGGCCGCAAGGCCGTCGAGTTGATGGCCGACGACCACCTGCCGCCGGGGCATCCGCCGCTGGACGTCAACGACCGGGGCTTCGGGCTGGGCGTGTCGGTGGTGCGACGAGTGGGCGAGACGCATCAGTTGTGCTCCGTGGGCGAGTTCGGCTGGGGCGGCGCGGCCGCGACGCAGGTCTGGATCGATCCGGCCGAAGACATGGTCTCGATGATCATGATGCAGTACCGGCCCAAGGAGAAGTTCGGTCTGCTGGACCAGTTCAAGCACGCGGCGTACCAGGCGATTGTTGATTGAGCCGACGCCGGGGCGCCGATGGCGCAGGCCGGCGTGGAGAGGGCAGGGGACGCGATGAGGCTGGTTCCTTTTGAGAAGATCATTCTCACAACCAACGCGCCCGCATCGCGGCTTGTCGAGATGCTTCGTACCGAACTCTCGCCACCCACCCAAACCAACGGGGCGCAGATCTCTCGGCCGCGGGAGCTGCGCGGCTGGGTGGCGGAGGAGCGATTCAGTGTCACGCGCAACCGTTTCTGGCCGGGACCCTATGCCGTGTGCCGCGGCTCGTTCGAGGAACGTGACGGCGAAACCGTCGTGATCCTCAGGTTCACGCTGCCGCTGGTCGGGCTCATCATAGGCGGTTTTGTGTTGAGTCTGGTTGCCCTGGCTGCGATTGGGCTGTTCGTTGCGGCCTGGATCAAGTGGAACTGGCGATTGCTGCTCATGGGCTCGTTCGCGGCGTTGATGCTGTTGTGGCAATGCACGTGGGCCACGTTGTTCTTCTGGTACGACGCGCGTCGAATCCGCGAGGGGCTGCTGGCGATTATCTCGCGGGCCGGCGGCAGCTTCCCATGAGTCAGGACGGACATAACTTCACCTGGGTGCGTGGGACGATTTCCGGACGACACGCCCTCGGCCGGCCTCGGCCGGACCGGACAAGGCACTAACGAAATGAGAGACCCGATGAACCACGTGGCGATTCTCGGTGCGGCCGCTCTGTTGATTGTCGTGGCGTCCTCGTGCACGGCCGTGCGGCGGGAGTCCAGCGCGGCGCCCGGCCGTGCGACGGTCGGAGCCGAGGGATACTATCGCTGGCTGGCCGGCTGCCTCGACGCGATCGAGGGCGACCTGCCGGCCATCGCGGACGTGGCCGACCGCGCGGCGGCCGCCTACGTCCAGGACGGCTGGGAGATCGGGGCCTTGGGTGACCGGGGCATGGTCGGCGAGTTCAACAGCCGCGCGGGCGGCATGATGCGGACCAGCCGCCCCAAGGCGCTGCAGGAGGACGATTGGCAGGGGATCGTGCTGGTCTTCCCGCGAGGCGACGCGCGCGACGAGGATTTGGCTGCAGCGGGTCGGCTCGCCGGGCAGGGGAGGATGGTCATCCTGTTCGGTGGCGCGGCCTACCGGGCGGAGGCCGACAAGGCGGGCGTGAGGTACGATGCGTTCGTCGACACGCACGCGGCGGCGACGGGCGGCCTGTTCGCTGCGGCCGACGGCTCGTGGGTGGTGCCGACCGATCCGCCCGCGGCCATTGCCGCCCTGTGGACGTGGGCGGGGGAATTCGTGGCCGCACTGACGCGTCGCGGGAAGATGCCGCCGATGTACCAGAGCATCATGGTGCCTGGCGCCGCCGAGCGGAACGGGCCGCAACAGGGACTGAAGTTCTGCGAGCACGAGCCGCAGCCGGTCGCCGCGGGCGTGCTGGGTCGGGTGTACCTGTCGGAGCTTCGCCGAAGCCTGAACGCGGTGCATGAGCGGGAGATGGGTCGCATCGCTGACGTGGCGGCGCGGGCCGTTGCCGCGAAGCGGGCCGGCCATACCGCGCACGTCTTCGCCCACGGGCACGCCATTCGCGACCATGTCCAGGTGGCCCACGATCCCGGCCTTCTGCGCCAGGTCAATCGCGGCCTGTTCGAACTTCGGGACGATCTCGGCATCGCGCCGGGCGACTTCGTTTTCTGCGTGGGCTACGATCGCATCTTCGAGGGCTGGTACTTCAAGGACGCGACGACGCGGATGCGCGCCGCCGGGGCCGCACTGGCCTGGAGCATGACCGACTACAGCACCGATCCGGATTTCGGACCGGCCGCCGTGCCCGCGGGCGAGATCGTTGTCGGGCAGCATTGGGCGCTGGGCGACGCCGTGGTCGAGGTGCCGGGCTACGACGTGAAGATCCTGCCGCCCAGCGGCGTGGTGGCCGAAGCGGTGCTCTTCATGGTGGAGGCCGAGGTGCTGGCCCAACTCGGCGCGGCGTCCACCACGGCGCCGTAGGAGCCCGTTGAAGAAGTCAGAGCTTATGTAGCACGCCCGCCCTCGGGCGTGACAGAAGGCGGCAAACGACCGTTCAGGTCAG
>JAFGPY010000369.1 GCA_016935955.1 Planctomycetota bacterium | reverse complement strand
CCCGGGTAGCTGAGGATGATCTCGCTGAATTCCTTGGCGGCAGGGTCGCCGGCGAAAGCCGCGCGGACGTCGAGGGCCAGCAACTGGCGGATGGCCGGGATGCGCCGCAGCACTTCCTGGGCATTGGCCTCGGCCAGACCGCGGCAGTGCGGGCACTCGCCCTCGTCGCGGCGGCACTTGTGGCGCACGCTGCGGTAGATCTGCTCGGCCAGCATCAGGTACAGGGCGTGCAGCCGGTCGCCGATGTGGTAAGCGACGTTGTTGGGCCCGAAGGTCTTGTCGCCGAAGTAGCCGGGGAAGAAGACCTCGCGGGCCACGTCGACGATGCGGATGATGACGTCGCTCTCGGGCAGCAGCGTGCTGTCGAGGTGGTTGATCTCCGGGAGCTTGTGGCAGGTAGCCACGATGCTCCTGACGATTCGGGGCAGGGCCTGGTAGCGGCTGTCGCTGTCGGCGGCCGCGTTAAGCTGGGCCGCGGTGATGCCCTGGCCGCGGACGTTGCAGACCAGGCCGTCGCATTGCGGCGAAGCGTCCGCGCGCTGCTTGGGCTCCTTGGCATCCGAAGGTTCAGCCGCCCTGCTCTTGCGAGCCATGGTCTGGTCTCCCGTGGCTTCGGGGCTCGGCGTGCCCCTGAAGCAATCCAGCGCGACCCCCGCTTTCCGGGAGTCGCGCCGGTGTTGCGTGGTCAGCTCAGCGGCACAGCGTCATGCCGCCGGTCGTCGCTCAGTCCTCACTGTCCTTCTTCTGAGCGGCATAGGCGTCGACAATCTGCTTCTGCACGTTGCCCGGCACCTGCTCGTAGTGGCTGAACTCCATGCTGTAGGAGCCCTGCCCGCCCGTGATGCTGCGAAGCTGCGTGTTGTAGGTGGCCACTTCGGCCAGCGGGGCCGAGGCCTTGATGACCTGCATGTTGCCCGGCGCGGCGTCCATGCCGACGATGCGGCCGCGGCGGCTGTTCAGGTCGCCGGTGATGTCACCCATGAACGACGAGGGAATCACGATCTCCAGATTCACGATCGGTTCCAGCAGGACCGGTTTGGCCTTGGACACGGCGTCCTTGAAGGCGTTGCGTCCGGCGATCTTGAAAGCGATTTCCTTCGAGTCCACCGGGTGGTACTTGCCGTCGTAGACCGACACGCGAACATCCTGGAACGGATAGCCGGCGATGACGCCGTCGTCCAGGCACTCGCGGATGCCCTTCTCGATAGCCGGCAGGAACTGGCCGGGAATGGAGCCGCCGAAGATGTCGTTGACGAACTCGAAGCCGGTGTCGCGCTCCAAGGGCTCGATCCGCAGGTAGACTTCGCCGAACTGGCCGGCGCCGCCGGTCTGCTTCTTGTGGCGGTAGTGGCCCTCGGCCTTGCCGCTGATGGTTTCGTGATACGGGATCTTCGGCGGCTTGGTGGTCACCTCGACCTGGAACATCCGCTTCATGCGGCTCAGCACCGTGTTCAGGTGCATGTCGCCCAGGCCACTGATGACCAGTTCGCCCGTCTGCCGGTCGCGAACGGCCTTCAGCGCCGGGTCCTGCTCGGTGAAGCGGCTCAGGGCACTGGAGATCTTCTGCTCGTCGCCGCGGCTCTTCGGCTCCACGGCCAGACTGTACATGGGCACCGGGAACTCGTCCTTGACCAGCGTCAGTTCCTCGCCCTGCCAGATGGTGCGGCCGATAGCCAGTTCCTCGATCTTGCTCGTGGCCACGATGTCACCGGCCACGGCCTCCGTAATCGGCTTGTGGTCCTTGCCCTGAACGCGGAGCAGTTGGGCGAACCGCGTGTCCTTGCGCTCGTCACCGATGCGGGCCATGCCGTCGGTCAGCAGCGTGCCGCGGTAAATCCGCAGGAAGCCCAGTTTGCCGACAAACGGGTCACTGGTGATCTTGAAAATTTTGGCCAGGAGCTTACCCGCCGGATCGGCCTCGATCTCGATTTCCTGGGCGGCCTCGCCTTCGCCCTTGACGGCCTTGGCCTTGACGCCGACCACGGGGCTCGGGAAGTAGGCGGCCATGGCTTCGAGCAATTCCTCAGTGCCGGTCTCGTTGCGGGCGCAGGTGAAGAACACCGGGATCAGCGAGCCGCCGGCCATGGCCTTGGCGAAGGTGGCCTGGATCTCCTCGGGCGAGATCGACTCGTCGGCGAAGAACCGCTCCATCAGCGACTCGTCGGCCTCGACGATGCTCTCGACCAGGTCCTGGTGCGACTGGGCCAGGTCCACCAGGGCGTCGCCGTCCTGCTTGTCCAGGACATTGATGACGCCCTTGAAGTCGTGGCTCTGGCCGACCGGGGCCGTCACGATCTTGCACTGGTTGCCAAACGATTCCTGCAACTGGTCGACGAGCGAGAGCAAGTCGATGTTCTCGGCATCGCACTTGTTGACCACGATCGCCACGGCCAGGCCGCGAGCCTTGGCCATGTCGAAGAAGCGGCGCGCTCCGATCTCGATGCCTGCCGAGGCGTTGATGACCAGGACAGCCGTCTCGACGGCCGACAGGCCCAGGGCCACCTGGCCGATGAAGTCGGCGTAGCCCGGCGCGTCGATGATGTTGAGGTGGCGGTTCTTCCAGGAAATGTTCAGCACGCTGGCGTCAATGGACGTCTTGCGCAGCTTCTCTTCCTCGTCGAAGTCGCTCGTGCTGGCGCCATCGTCGGGCGTCCCGAGCCGCGTCACCACGCCGGCCTTGTGCAGCATGGATTCCGCCAGGAGCGTCTTGCCGCTGTGCCCGTGCCCGATCAGGGCGATGTTGCGAATGTCCTGCGTATTCAGACTTGCCATGGGTTCCTCCAAAGGCCACCTGTCAACCGGGTGCCGCAGCGCCGCGAACACGGGCTTCGGCCCTGACTCCTGCCTCCATGTGCCGCCTAACAGTCGTGGGCGACCTCGATGGCCGCCGTAAGGTCAATCGTTCCTTCGTACAGGGCCCGGCCGATGATCATGCCGGCTATCGGCAGACCGGCCAGAGCCCGGACGTCCTCGATCCGCGTCACGCCGCCCGAGGCCACCACCGGAAAACGCGTGGCCGCAGCCAGCCGGCCGATCGCATCCAGATTCGGCCCCTTCATGACGCCGTCTCGGGCGATGTCGGTGTAGACGATTGCCGCAAGCGGCAGATCACCCAGACGAGTCGCATACTGTAACACATCCTGGGCGGTTGTTGCAAGCCATCCCCGGCTGGCTAGTTGACCATTTCTTGCGTCCAGCCCCAGGACAATGCGGCCTGGGTGCCCCTGGGCCATGGCCTCCAGCCAGTCGGGCTCCTCGACCGCCCGGGTACCCAGAACCACGCGGGAGACCCCGCCGTCGAGGTAGTCGGCCAGCGTCCGCTCGTCGCGGACCCCGCCGCCCAGCTCGACTGCCAAGCCGCTCGCGGAGGCAATGCGGAGCACCAGATCGCGGTTGACGGCCAGCCCGTCGCGGGCCCCGTCCAGGTCCACGACATGCACCCGCCGGGCCCCCTTCTCCTTGAACCGCAGGGCCACGGCCACGGGATCGGCGTCGAAGACCGTCTCGCGGGCGAAGTCCCCTTCCCTGAGGCGGACGCATTGTCCGCCGCGAATGTCAATGGCCGGCCAGATTTCCACCACGGGTCATCACTTCCTACTTCAGGTTGACGAAATTCTCGAGCATCCGCAGCCCGACACGCTGGCTCTTCTCGGGGTGGAACTGCGTGGCCATGACGTTGTCGCGCCAGACGCTGCTGACGAACGCGGCGCCATAGGTGGTCCGCGTGGCGACGACCCCGGGGTCCTCGGGCTCCACGACATACGTGTGCACGAAGTAGACCTCGATCGGGTCGACCAGCCCCTCCAGAATCGGCGACCGCCGGGCCACGTCGAGTTGGTTCCAGCCCATGTGCGGCACCTTCAGCAAGCGACCGTCGGGGCCGGTCATGTCGCGCGGCAGGCTGACGCACCGCCCGGCGAGTACGCCCAGGCCCTCGTAGCGCCCGTCTTCCAGGCCTTCGTCGAACAGGAGTTGCAGACCGAGGCAGATGCCCAGGAACGGTCGCCCGGTGGCGATGAAGTCCTTGACAGCGGCATCGAGCCCGCGCTGCCGCAGTGCGGCTATGGCGTCGCGAAACGCCCCCACGCCGGGCAGTACGATCCGCTCGGCGCGGGCCACCTCGTCGGCGTCCTGCGTAATGCGAGCCTCGGCACCGATATGCTCCAGGGCCTTCTGCACGCTGCGCAGATTGCCCATCTCGTAATCCACAATCACAATCTCAGCCATGAAACAGCCCCAGCCTAACGCGACGTCACCACGATCTCGACACGACGATTCTTCGATTTCCCCGCAGCCGTCTTGTTGTCGGCCACCGGCTGATGTTCGCCGTAGCCGGCCACGCATACGTTCTCGGCGGAGACGCCACTGGCAACCAGTTGCCGCACGACGGTCGCCGCACGTTCGCACGACAGTTCCCAGTTGTCCTTCCAGCCGCTCTTCTTGATCGGGTCGCCATCGGTGTGGCCTTCGACGCGGATCATGCGGCCCGGATAGTCGCGCTTGATGGCCTCGGCGATCCGCCCCAGTTCGGCCGTGGCCGTCGGCTTCAGTACAGCCTTGCCCGACATGAACGGATCGGCCAGCGTGAAGATCTGCTCGGCAACCGGCTTGGGTGGGGGCGGCGCAGCGTTGTCATCGCCTCCCTTGGACGCGCCCTTGGCCATGGCCAGTTCCTGCCTGGCCTTGTCGGCGTCGGCCCTCGCGGCGACCGCCTCCGCCTCGTACTGGGCGCTCTTGGCCTCGACGTCGGTCAGCTTCGCACCCAGGTTGGCGTTCTCGGCCTCCGCGTTGCGCAACTGCACGCGAAGATCGACGATCTGGGCCTTGAGCTGTTGCTCCTCGCAACCGGTCATGCCGGCCGCCAACAGCGCCAAAGCGGCTACCGCCAGCACGCCCTTCACCACACCTCTCGCTGCCATGGCAATCTCCTTTCCCGTTAACGGGTGCGTCGTCTCATCAATGCTCCACCATGACGGCCGTGCGGCCGTTCAGGATTGCTGCGCGTCGTCCGGCAGCTTGTCGTCCTCGCCGGGATCGCCCTGCTGCGTCCAGATATCGGCGGCACTCGCAGCCGAGGGCGGCGATGCGGCCTTCTCCTCCTGCAATCCGGAGGCCGGCACCGGGTGCGAATCCATCCTGACCTTGGCCTGCCGCCAAGCGTCCTCAGCCTCCTCTTCATGACGGCGGCGCTTCTCGGCGCGAAAGTCGCGGTACGTCGTCCGCCCCAGGCGAACCAGCGGATAGACCAAGGCTCCCAGGACGGCGGCCACCAGCAGCGCTCCCAGGTTGTTGCCGTCATGCTCCCAGAAGACAATCCGAGCCCGCGACGGCAGTTCGGTCCCGGTGTTGATCAGCACCAGTTGGATGACGAAGGCCAGCAGCAGGACGAACATCGCCAGACGGCCGTAGAGCCAGACGCGTCGCCACAGGCCTTTCATGTCAGCCTCCTCCTCCCGACAGCGTCAGCCAGATGCTCTGCAGCCCGGGCCAGAAATAGGCCAGCAGCCGCGACTGAGTCAGCATGACAACCACTGCGGCCATCGACAGAAACGGGCCGTACGGCACTTCGTGATCCTTGTGCAGGGCCAGATTCCAGACACCGTACACAAGCCCAAAGAACGGGGCCAGGAAATACGTCATGATCGCGGCCTCGTAGCCGAGCACCGAACCGATCAGCCCCATCAGCAGCACGTCGCCGAAACCCATCGCCTCGCGGCGAAAGGCGATCCGCCCGCCGATCGCCGTCAGCCAGATCATTCCTCCGCCGACGACCAGGCCGACGGCCGAGCGAATCAGCCCGTCGAGCCAGCCGCCGCCGAACCAGTCGGGCAGCGTCGAGCCGCCGGCAAGCACCGGATTGGTGCCGCCGTGCAGCACCGGAAACACGGCACTGGCCACCAGGCCCAGCACCATGCCCACGTTCGTCACGACCGTGTAGATTTCCTTGTACTTCAGGTCAATGACGCTCGACACCATCAGCGCGGCCACCAGCGCCATGTGGACCAGGTAAACACTCCAGCGAGCGAAGTCCGATCCGCGCACCTCGAACACGAAGTACGCCAGGTAGAATCCCACGGCCAGCAGACCTGTCAGCAACTCGACCAGGGCGTACTGGATCGAGTACGTCGCGCCGCAGTTGCGGCACCTGCCCCTGAGAATAAAGTAGCTCAGGATCGGCAGGTTGTCATACCAGGCGATCGGCTTCAGGCACTTCGTGCAATGCGACGGCGGCCAGACAATCGACAGACCGGCCGGCAACCGGTAGATGCACACGTTCAGAAAGCTGCCCACGCAGGCGCCGACGACGAAGAGCCAGATGCCCAGGACGATCGGCGACATGCTTCGGTGACTCCCTCCGGATTTGCGGCAACCTGCCTACCGTGCGAATGTACTCGCAACAGGGACCGGCGACAAGACAAAACGGCGTTCTCACGCGGCGCGGCAGGCCGCGCTCACGCGTCAGGCCATCGGCCGCACGGTCAGACCAGATCGTGAACCTTCAGCCAGGTCAGGATACGACAAGCGACCTCCTCGGGCTCGTAGCGGTCGCTCGATATGGCGAAATCGGCCGTCCTCTCGTAGAGTGGCTTGCGTTCGGCCAGCAGTCCCTTGATCTCTTCAAGACCACCCTTGTCGGTCAGGTCGGGGCGCTGGGCCGCCGTCTTGGCGTCGCCACGCATGCGGGCCCAGATCGTCTCGGCGTCGGCCCTCAGCAGGACCACCTTGCCGCCGGCCTTGAGGGCCGCGCGATTCTCCTCGCGCAGGATGGCTCCGCCTCCGGCGCTGACGACCTGGTGGCTGGCGGCCGAGACGTCTTTGACGACGGCCGCCTCGGCGTCGCGGAAGGCGTCCCAACCGCCCGCGGCCACGATTTCGTCGATCGACTTGCCGGCCCGCTCCTGAATGAGCGTGTCGGTATCCACGAGTGGCCAGCCGAGCTTCTCCGAGAGAATCCGCCCAACGGTCGTCTTGCCCGTACAACGATAACCCGTCAGCACAATGTTCATAGTGGCCGCCTCTCAACCAGATTACCGTCTTGAAGGGGAGCCCGAAGGGCGACAGTCAGTAGCCGAGGGCGTAAGCCCTCGGAAGTCGACCCCCAACTCCCCCAGAGCCCCGAAGGGGCGACAGTCTCTCACATCAATCGCGACTCGTCAAACTCGATTCCGTGCTTCGCCAGAAGCGCACGCAATTCGTCGGCGAAACTCCGCTCTGCATGGTGCGCCGCCTGCCCGGCGAGATACCGCTGGACCTGCGACAGTGCCGACTTCGACACTGTGAAGGCTGCATAGCCGTCCTGCCATGCGAAGGACACAAGGTCCGGGAACGTATCGTGAATCCAGCCGGTGCTGTTGCACTTAACCGTTCGAACAGCATCCGCCAAGGCGACCGAGGAATTGAGCGATATCGCCAAATGCACGTGGTCGGTCGCGCCGCCGGCGGCAAGGAGCTTGCCGTTCAGATTGCGCACGATGCCGCCCACGTACTCCTGAACGCGAGGCAAGTGCTCGGACGAAAGCCACGGACGGCGGTCCTTGGTCGCAAAGACCACATGGTAGAGCAAGCAAGTGTAGGACATGGTGTGCCTTTCGCTCTACTACCGCCCCTTCGGGGCTCACATCTGAGGGAGCCTCCCTTCCGGTGGCTTACGCCACCGGCTATTGACTGTCGCCCTTCGGGCTGAGCCGCCGTGTCCGCACGGTCTCACTGTAACCGCGTGTTTGCCCTGACAGCGTTCTCTATCGGCTGCCAGTCCTCCGCGTGGCTGCAAGCAGCCACCCTACCCTTCCGTCCTGACTCGGGCACGCCCGCGCCGTGCCCCTACGATGCCGCTTCGACCCCACGGGCGACTGAACGCCGAGTCGGAGCTGCAGCATCCGTCTTACTTGCGGCCCTTCCTGCCCGCGCCTTGCGACTGGGCGTAGACCTTCATCGGCAGACCGAAGCAGCGGATGAAGCCGCCGGCGTCGGCCGGGTCGTACTCCTGGCCCATGGTGAAGCTGGCCAGGCCTTCGCTGTAGAGCGAGTGCGGGCTCTTGACGCCGGCCGGTACGATGTTGCCCTTGTAGAGCTTCAGCCGCACGGTGCCGGTCACGGTCTGCTGCGTCTTGTCGATGAAGGCGTCCAGGGCCTCGCGCAGCGGGTGGAACCACTGGCCGTAATAGACCAGTTCGGTGTACTTCAGAGCCACCTGCTGCTTGTAGTGCACGAGGTCGCGTTCCAGGCAGATCGATTCGAGCACCTGGTGGGCCTTGTACAGGATCGAGCCGCCCGGGGTCTCGTAGACGCCGCGGCTCTTGATACCGACGAGCCGGTTCTCGACCAGGTCGGCATGACCCACACCGTGCTCGCCGCCCAAGGCGTTGAGCTTCAGCATGATCGCAACCCCGTCGAGCTTCTTGCCGTTGACGGCCACAGGCACGCCGCGCAGGAAATCGATCGTCACGTAAGCTGGCTTGGCCGGAGTCTTCTCGATGGTCTTCGAGATCGTGAAGACCTGGTCCTTGGGCTCGTTCCACGGGTCTTCCAGTTCGGCCCCTTCGTGGCTCAGGTGCCACAGGTTGCCGTCCTCGCTGTAGATCCGCTTCTTGGTCTGGCGAATCGGCACGTTGTGGGCCCTGGCGTAGTCGATGGCCGCCTCGCGGCTGGTCAACGTCCATCGCGGATCGCGCCACGGAGCGATGACCTTCAGGTCGGGCGCCAGGGCCTGGTAGGTCAACTCGAACCGGACCTGGTCATTGCCCTTGCCCGTAGCGCCGTGGGCCAGGGCATCGGCGTCGAACTTGCGTGCCGCGGCCACTTGCCGCGCGGCAATCAGCGGACGGGCGATGCTCGTGCCGAGCAGATACTCGTGCTCGTAGACGGCACCGGCCTTGAGCATCTTCCAGAGGTAGTCCTCGACGAACGTCTTGCGCAGATCCTCGACGACAATCGCCTTGGCCCCGCAGAGGTTCGCCTTCTCGCGAACGCCCTCCAGCTCGACCCCCTGCCCCAGGTCGGCTGCATAGCAGATGACCTCGCAACCGTAGTTCTCGCGCAGCCACGGCAGAATGACGCTGGTGTCCAATCCGCCGCTGTAGGCCAGGACGACTTTCTTCACGCCGGTCGCAGCCGATTTCTTGCTCGTGCTCTTGCTCTTCGCCATGTTCACGCTCTTTCTATCTATAGAGGGTCCCGTTAAGTTACTTGGTTTTCCTGGCCGCTTTCTTCTTCGCGGTAGTACGCTTCCGCGTCGCCTTGGCGCGTCTCTGCCTGACCAGGGCCCGGTTTGTCGCGTCAATGTAGGCCCGAGCGCTGGCCTCCAGCACGTCGGTGCTGATACCGCGGCCGCTGACGACCAGCCCATGATAGTGAACACCGACGCGAACCTCGCCCTGGGCCTCCTTGCCGCCGGTGACGGCGCGAATCTGGTAGTCGTCCAACCTCATGGCCACACCCGTCAACCGCTCGATGGCCCGGAAGATGGCGTCCACCGGCCCATCGCCCGTCGAGGCATCGCAGCTCTTGTCGCCCTTCTCGTTGACCAGTTCGACTGTGGCCGTCGGAATCGAACTCGTGCCGCTGGACACGTGCAGGCTGCCCAGGTGCCAGAACTCATTGGCGGCATACAGCTCCGTCTCGGCCAAAGCCTCCAGGTCCTCGTCGAAGATCTCCTTCTTGCGATCGGCCAAGGCCTTGAACCGCTCGAAGACAACGTCGAGCTGCTTGGCGCTGAGCTTGAAGCCCAACTGCTTCATCCGCTCGGCCAGGGCGTGGCGGCCGCTGTGCTTGCCCAGCACGAGGCTGCTCTGCTTGAACCCCACGTCCTCGGGCCGCATGATCTCGTAGGTCGTTCGCTCCTTCAGGACGCCGTCCTGGTGAATGCCCGCCTCATGAGCGAAGGCGTTCTCACCGACGATGGCCTTGTTCCGCTGCACGGCCAACCCGGTGATGCGACTGACCAGACGGCTGGTCGGATAGAGCCGCCGCGTGGCGATGTTGCAGCCCAGGTTGGGGAACTCGTCGCAGCGCGTGCGGATGGCCATGACGACCTCTTCGAGCGAACAGTTGCCGGCGCGTTCGCCCAGACCGTTGATCGTGCACTCGATCTGCCGGGCACCGTGCCTGACAGCCGCCAGGCTGTTGGCCACCGCCAGCCCCAGATCGTTGTGGCAATGAATGGCGATGATCGCCTTGTTGATGTTGCTGACGTCGGTGAACAGGCCCGCGATCAGTTCCTCGAACCGCCACGGCAACGTGTAGCCGACCGTGTCGGGAATGTTCACCGTCGAAGCCCCGGCGTCGATGACCGCTTCGACCACCTCGGCCAGGAAGTCCGGTTCGGTCCGCGCGGCATCCTCCGGGCTGAACTGCACATCGTCGGTCCATTGCCGCGCCGCCCTGACGCCCGCGACGGCCATCTTGACGATCTCGCTCTGGGCCTTCCGCAACTTGTACTTGCGGTGAATGGCGCTGGTGGCCAGGAAGACGTGAATGCGTCCCTTGCGGGCCGTCTTCAGGGCCTCGCCCGCGGCCACGATGTCCTTCTCAACACAGCGGGCCAGCCCGCAGACCGTCGGCCGCGTGACCTCGCGACCGATCGTCTGCACGGCCTCGAAGTCGTCCGGGCTGGTGATCGGGAACCCGGCCTCGATGACATCGACGCCAAGCAGGTCCAGGGCCCGGGCTACCTCCAGCTTCTGGGCCAGGTTCATGCTGGCCCCCGGACTCTGTTCACCGTCGCGCAGCGTCGTGTCGAAAATGACGAGCCGCTCTTTCTTGCTTGCCATCGTACGTCCTCCTGCGTCAGTAAGATCCGTATTCTACCGGCCGAAAACCTCATTTCCAGCCGGATTTTGCCAAAAGAAAAACCCACCGCCGGTTCTCCGGCAGCGGGTTCACGTGTCCTTTCAGTCGTTTGCGTGGACTACGCAGAACCTCCCGCCGGAAGCTCGCTAAGGAGCAGCCCCAGGGCGCACAGTCGCAGCCCATGCAGTCGACGCATGGCTGCGGCAGCGGTCCTGATAGCATGGTTCCGACGAAGGTCCATCGCGGTCCTTTCCTTTCGAACCGTGATATATATCGGAAATCCGCCTTCGGGTCAACAACATTTGCCGCCTCGTGGGCACTGGACGCCCCTGAGGACGGGCTGCACGTGCGACCGTGTCCTGCGATTGCGGGCCGCAAAGCTGTCACGCCGCGGAGCGCCGCGCGACGACCGTGAAAGTCGGCTTCGGGCGTCTTGCCGGGCACCTGCCCCGCCTTGCCCTGACGCCCAGACCGACGCAATGCCCTATCGGGTCAAGGCCTTGCATCGGACGTGGGCTGCCCGGCAGGCCGGCGAGTGGGCGGCCAGAAACGGCCGAAAACGCGCCAAGACCGACCGAAATCGACCCGAATCCGGACCAAACCGGGTGCAAAATGAACAGAAACGCGCTCTCAAGTGCAGCCCATTTGTGACACGCCTGACGGCCCCGCCAGGGCGGCGGCCGCCCCCGCGACCGACGTTGGCGCGCCCGTGAAGGCTGTCTCAGAAAAGTTAACCGTGACAAACAAAGTTAAGCGCGCTTAACTTTCAGAAAGGGCATTCCCGCCCCCTCCAGGGCCGATTCCAGACGGTGAAAGTGTCACAGTTAAACGCCTTTAACTCTGGCCGCAAGTCGCCGCTCCCTCAATGGGCCCGGGCCGCGCCGATTCCTGTGCCCTGCCCTCTGGTCAGAAGGATCATGGCCACGCAAGCGTGGCCATGCCACCCCCTCAAAAGACCGGCGGGTGCCATGCTTCTGCAAGCTCCAAGCATGGCACCCCCTGGCCTTCTTCATGCGAAATCCTACATGGCCGCTCGCGGCCATGCTTCGGTGTCCTTGCCGCACTTCGAGCAACGTGCATAGGATCGGAAGGCTGGTGCAGATGCGGCTTCGGATCAAATGCCCAGGAAGCGTTGCAGGTTGCCGGCGAAGATCTGTTGCTCGACCTCATGGCCCACGTCCAGCGAGCGCAGGATTTCCTGGTCGCGGCTGATCCACTGGCGGGCCCACTCCTGGTCGTAGTCGAGCGTGACGCAATCGGTGCCGAAGAAGACGTTGTGCTCGACGTCGTAGCCCACGCCGAAGAGCCGCGTCAGTGCCTCGCGCCGGTAGATCGGCGGCGTGCCGGGCGTGGTGTCGACGAACATCTCGACCGACAGGTCCGGCCGCGTGCGATGGGCCATGCGGAACTTGCCGTAGACCGCGATCAGTTCGTCGCACCAGGGCCAGCCGATGTGGGCCAGGGCGAATCGCAGCTGCGGCACCTCCAGCAGGGCCTCGAACCCGGCCGGTCGGCAGAACGGCGACGAGGGCTGTCCGTCCCACAGGATGCCCGAATGAAAGAGGATCGGCCGCCCGGCTTCGGCGATCGCCCGATAGACCGGCATGGCCCGCTCATCGCCCGGAGCGTGGCGGTTGCTGATGACCTTGAACCCTGTGACGCCCTGGGCGACGGCCCGGGCCACCTGATCGACGGCGTCGGGCTCGGTCGGATCGATCCAGAACAGCGAATGCAGGGCCGCATGCCCTTCGGTCCAGGCCAGCAGATTGTCGAGGCGTTCTTCGGCTGCGGCCTGCTCGTCGGGCTGACAGAAACATGACGGCGCGAGCGAGATAAGCGCGCCGCCCGAGACGCCGGCGGCATGCATCCGCTCAAGCAACTGCCCGGGATTCGGTTTGCCACGGCTGATGTGGATGTGCCCGTCGAGTATCATAGTCGCTGGTTCTCCTCTCGGCCGCCGGGGCGACCTGCCGCACTGATACGTCCACACACTTGCGCGTCGAAGCATACCACTGTTG
>JAFGPY010000368.1 GCA_016935955.1 Planctomycetota bacterium | reverse complement strand
CTTCCAGTATCTCCATCAAACCCTCGGTGCTCACTTCGCCAGCCACCCCACCCCCTCCCTACTGCCCACCGGGCCGTGAACGGTTACATCAAATCTTTGCGTTTTGACCACGGTTTTTGTGATCAAAGAATGAGTTGTCAGCCCTGTGCCCCAACTGAGTACTCCTTGAGAATCATGATGCTATCGCGGGCATGTCATCCCAGGTTCTTCCGTCCAGCACGCGGCCAGCCTTTTTCTTGTTGACGCCGCCCCACTGCTTGAAGAAGAAAGGCACACGGCGTGATACGCAACGGTCGCGGATTTCCTGCACCCACTCGCTCTTCATCGGCCGGGCACCAGGGCCAGACTCCCCGCCGACAATTACCCAGTCTATGCCGCACAGCGGAAGTCTGGGAATCGCCCCCAGGAGCGGTTCGACGGACAAAAACTTCACTGCAGCCCCGGTGCGTTTCAGGTCATCAATCCGTTGTCTGACACCGTTGCTCTCAACGGTGGTGCCCATCCAGATGTTGGGCGTCCAGGTGAGCGAACCCGAGAGTCTCGCTGCGATGCCCGGACGCTTGGTAAGAATCTGGAATGTGTGTTGTGGACACCGATTCATGACACCGAATACGCGCTGTATGAACTCCAGCGGGACTGCCTCGTGAAACAGGTCGCTCATCGAGTTCACGAACACTGTCCGCGGGGTTCTCCATTTGAGAGGATCGTCTACGGCATCAAGGTCAAGATGCAAGCAACCGTTCCACGAACCGTCACGGTCAATGACGCGGAGATAGTTGGCAGCACGACCGGGGTCGTCGCCGCGCGTCTTGGCTGCCCGCGCCATGGCCGCAAGTCGCTTGGCCATTCGCTCGGCATAGCAGTTCCTGCAGCCATCACTCACTTTGCTGCACCCAACAATCGGGTTCCATGTCGATCCGGTCCACTCAATTGCTGACACCTGTGCCACGGGCCACCTCCCTGTCACCCTAAAATATACCTAACACCCTGCCACGCGTCAAGCGACCATGGCACAGTTATCGGCGCGTTTGTGGTCGCACCTATACTGAGACTTCACCGCTTGTCCGCGTCGTGTGGCACGACGTCACAGGTCTCCTGGTACCAGGTAAGTATCCGCTCTTTCAACTGCGCCAGCACGCCGGCCAGGGCGGGATCGTCGATACGATTGTCGAGTTCCTGCGGGTCGCGCCGCAAGTCGTAGAGTTCGTCGCTCTCATACAGGCGACGGACGTACTTGAAATCCTTCGTGCGGCACATGGCGGCCTTGGTGTGCTCGCCGTTCTCACTCTGTTGCAGGCCGACGCGCGGCCAGTAAAGCCCTTCCGGATTCAGGCTCGACGTGCTTTGACCTTCCATGCAATGCGTCTCGCCGCGCAGCCGTCCACCCTCGCAGAAGACCGCGTCGCGGTGCTCGTCCGTCTCACCTGCCAGCAGCGGCAGGAGTGAACGCCCGAAGTGCGTGTGGTGCGGCTCCACGCCGGTCAGGGCCTCGACCGTGGCCGGAAAGTCGATCAGCTCGACCAGAGCGTCCGAAATGCGCGGCTCGACGGGCACGCCCCTGGGCGGCTTGACCACCAGCGGCACGCGCGTCAGGCAATCCTCGAACGTGTTCTGCGTCTTCTCCACCAGGCCGTAGTCGCCCGTGAAATCGCCATGGTCGCTGAACAGGAACACGGCCGTATCGTCGTAGAGACCGGCCTCGCGGAGGGCCTCAAGGACCAACCGGAACTGGTCGTCGACCCGCGAGCACATGGCATAGTAGACGGCCCGCAGTTCGGTCCACTGCTGCTCCGTCCAGCCTTGGAGCCTCTGCCGCTCCCAGATGCCGCGCAGCAGCGACGGCTTGCCACGCCACTCGCTGGGCGTCGGCGCCCGCGGCGGCAGCTTGCCGCGATCGATCATCGAGAAGTACGGTTCCTCGGCGGCGTACGGCGGATGCGGAAACTGCAGCGGCAGGTAGATCACCAGCGGCCGGTCCGGCGGCGCGTTGCGGATGAAGTCGATCGCTCCCTCGACCATCGCCCAGTCCCAGTGGCGATAGCGCTCGGCGCCGGGACGCTTCTGGAGCCTGCCCCAGAACATCGAGTAGTAACCGTCGTCCGTCAACCGCTTGTGCTCGGGAATCAGCCGGTGACCGTCAGGATCGATCGTCCCCGTGGGCACGAACTTCATGTCGGCCACGTGGCCGAAGCCGCCCTGCCCCGGCACCAGGTCGTTCTTGCCGCCCCACCACACGAAGTAGCCCGCCTCCCGCAGCCGCGCCAGAAGCACCGGCTCATGCAACCGCAGCATGTGGTACATCGTGCGGTGGCCGTGCACGTGCGGGTACCAGCCCGTCATGAACGAGCAGCGGCTCGGCGTGCAGACCGGGTTCTGACAGAAGGCGTGGCGAAACGACACGGCCTCGGTCCGAACCAGGCGATCGATGTGCGGTGTCACGGCAGCCGGATTGCCCATGTGTCCCAGCACGTCGCCTCGCCACTGGTCGGGATTGAAGATCAGGATGTGCGGTCTCATAGCCATCAGCCGCTCCTTCCTAAAGAACAGGTCATTCGCCTTCGCGTCCACCGTGCTCTAGCCACCAGGGGCAACGACGTCAAGCCGCCTTGGTGGACACCTGTCGGTCTACCCGACGGACAGGCGTCGGTCGGCGCCGTCGGACACCTGTCAGTCAGTGGTGACAACTGGGGAGTGAAACGCGGAATGGTCGGTCAACGTGTCGGACAACACGCCCTGCCGGCGTCGCGGCCGGGAGAGGCCTGCATGTCGTCGGTCGCTGGTGGGTGCACCGACTCAGCGACGAGTCTTCAGTTGGGCTGTCTGGTTCGGATCCAGCAGCGGCAACACGGCCTCCAGGTACTGGCCGTCCAGTTGCCGGCGGATCGCCCGACGATCCAGGAGCATCTGGCTGAGGCGAACCTGGGCATCCTCGGTCGCTCGTCGGTTGTTGGACTTCTGTGCTTCGGCCAGAGATTGTGAGGCCGCCTGCATCTGTCGGTCACTGTCGGCCATACGCTCGGCGTAGACCCGTTCGAAGTGCGCGTCCACGCTGGCAATGCTCACCGCCTGGCCCGCGTCCAGTGACAACGCGTGGATAAGCCGCTGCGACGGCAGACTGAACGAACCGCCGATCACGGCCGCCTGTCCGTCATGCTGCCCGACATCAACCGGCTGCAAGGTCGCCGCCCGGTTGTCGGTCACACCGTCGGACGCGTCATGATCCGCAGTCGCCATGACGGACACGTTATCGGACGCCGCCGGACGGTCGTCGTGGCGGACACACATCGGAGAGTCGCCGCCAGCCTCGGATAGAACGCCGGAGCCCGCCGACCTGTCCCACAGGGTATCGGTCGGACCGTCCGTCACCATGTCGGCCGCCACCGAGGCAGCGTCATCTGACATTGCGCCCGTTGTCGGTCGACCGGTCCCGCGGAACGCGTCGCCCGGCGGTCGCACGGTGATGGACTGCGCCGCCGGTGTCGGCTGCGCGGAGACCGTCACTGGGACCGCGACCCGCGGCGTGTCCGACATGTCCGACACACACTCTGTGGTAGTATTCTGTCGCGTGTCCGACAGGGTGTCGGACCAGCTCGCCTCAGCCGGCGGCTGCGAGTTCGTTCGTACGGCCCAGGTCAGGGCCAGGGCGGCTATGATCATCGAGACCGTGGCGATGGTCCAGGCTTGTCGCATGGCCCGGCGAGCCACCTCGGCTTCGTCCCTCGTGGCCGACAACTGGCGGTCATACGACTCGGCAATGTGGTCGGCTTGCTTGAGGGCCACCCAGGCGGCCTGCTCCTGCGGACCGACCGGTCCGACACTGTCCGGTACACAGTCCGGCAGGTCGTCCGACACCTCAACGGCTACCTCGCGGCGGCCATCGGGACACAATCTCGACTCGATCTTCCCTCGGGCGACACGACGCTCAAGCGTGCGCACGCTGACGCCCATTCCTGCCGCAGCTTGCGGCAGGCTCAACCATCTCTGTGCCATGATCAAGCACCCCTCCCAACAGCGTCCTTGCTACGTCATATGTCGGACACATGTCGGTCGCGACTTAACACAACGCAGCACTCCTCTGGTTATCGGACGCCCCTGGATGGGTTTTCAATACTGGGAGGAGCGATTCTCGGCTTGTCGGACAGGGTCGGTCACATCGGACGGTTCCCCGGGGGCATTCACTCGCCGGCAGTGTCAACCTGCGGCTTGAGATTCTGGAAAGCGGCATCGCTGATGGCCAAGGCCACTGCCCTAGCGGCCCGGGGGTCGGCCGGGTCCCAGGCCACCGGCCAGGCGATCCACAGGAGGCGTCCCTTGCCCACGTCCTTGTGGCTGATCATGGCCACGGACTTGTCGCCCGTGTACAGCCACGGCGCGCCGCCCGTGAGCAGCGCCGCTTGCTGCACACGCGACATGACGCTCACGAAATCGCCCAGCGGCATGAACGACCACGCGGCGGCATCGGATTCACCATGCCAGCTTCGGATCGCCGGCCACCAAGCCTCGGCCGTGCGAATGCCGGTCAGTTCGATCCCGGGGGCCGCACTGCCGATCATGGCAAGCTGCCCCCCTGCCTCGACGAAGGCTGTCAGGGCTTTGGCCTGGTCGATCGTGATTTTTGCGACCGCGGCCGGAGCTACCACCATGCGTGTCCCGGACTCCGGGGTCGACTGGCACGACTGGTAGCGTTTGAACTCAATGCCCTTCACGAGGGGAGAGAACTCGTCCTTGGGATCCACGATCACGAGCTTCGTCTCGCCCTGACGGATGCCGGCGTCGCTCGGCCAGAGACGGACGAAAACCTTGGCCGTCGGTTGTCCGTCGGTACTCAGCGCCATCTGCAGATCGAGCGGCACGCGTGCCCCCGGCATAGTAACCGTCAGCCGCCCCTCGGCCGCCTTGGTCGAGTCGCGGCGAGCGGGTTGCCCCTGCCAGGAAAGCTCGTAACCCACCGTCGCATCGGCGGGCCACCCGACGGGAAGCGGCACCACAAGCGACTGGTTCTCTACAGCCTGCAACGACACAGGATCGAGGCGGTCCATCAGGGCGGCAATTCGCGGCGACAGTTCCGTCCGCGGAAACAGTTCGAGCGTACGGTGGAGGGCGATGCGTGCCTGATCCGCCTCGTCGCCGGCCAGGAATGATTCGGCCAGCCGCAAGCGAGCGCGGACGTTGTTCGGATTAAGCTGAATGACCTTCAGGCAATTCATGATCGCGAGGTCGAAGTTGCCTGCGTGGTAGTAACCCAAGGCCTCCAGGAAGAACTGCTCCTCGGCCAGGTGCGTCGCTCCCGGCTGTTCGTCGCGGACCGATTCGCGGCCGCCACCTTGCAAGGCCTCGACGCACTGAGCGGCCAGGTCGCGGCCGAGTTTCAGCAGATCGCCCGGCGACCCGCTGATGGTGACGCCCTTGACGACTTCGCCCGTCGAAATCCGCACGAGTTGTACGGCGAAGCTGATCTCGTCGGCCTTTCGGAAGACGCTGCCGGTCAACAGGAAATCGGCTTTCAGCAGTCCGCCGACCCGGACGGCCGTCTCCTGCTCGTTGAGAGCTGAGGCCGACAGTCCCTGCTCGGCAAGCAACACAGCCAGCTTCTCGCGATCGACGACCGTGACCCTCTCGGCCAGCACGCCGGCCAGCAGATCCGTGACGCCCTGAACCGTGTCGCTGTCGGCGGCCGCCGAGGCATCGTGCAGCGGTGCTACCACCACCGTCGCAGCCGTTGCCCACCCGGCAACGGCTGCAAGACTCAGTGCCGCAACAACACTTCCCACCCCGCACCGTAGAACGCGTCCCATCGCCCCACCTCCCTAATCCTCACCCGCCGCCTTGTCAGACCGCTGCTTTGACGTGAACCGGAACGAATCGAGAATACGGTTCAACACCGGCATCCACTCTTCGGCCGCCTCGATCGGACAACGGGCATTGATGCGGTACTCCTTGCCCTCGTGCAGCATGCCGATCGTCTTGGTGATAATCATCTGGCCGAAGGACCATGGTGCCTCATAGGTCAGCATGTAGGCCTTGGAACCGCAGGGGTGAGTAACATAGTCGAGCGTACAGTGTTCCGCCTGCCAGCCGGCCCATCGCCGAACAGCCATGGCGCCCAGGGTCTCAATGTCATTGAGCCCGCATTTCCCATATGATCTTTGCGATTCTTTGGTAGCGCCCTGCATGGTTGCTCGGTAAAATGGGCTCGATACCGGCG
>JAFGPY010000367.1 GCA_016935955.1 Planctomycetota bacterium | reverse complement strand
GTTCTAGCCCCCGGCGCAAGCCGTTGACGGGCATGGGGGCGCGCTGGTACACTGATTGGCCTTGCATCGGGCGGCGCGGGCAGACGGCCTGCGGCCGCCGGATGAGTCTCCTGGAAGGGAAAGGACGGACGACGTGAAGGGCAAGGCCTGGAAATTCGGAAGCGACGTCAACACCGACGAGATCATTCCGGCGCGGTACCTGAACTCGAGCGACCCGGCCGAGCTGGCCCGGCACTGCATGGAGGACGCCGACCCGCAGTTCGTCGAGAAGATGGCCGCCGGCGACATCATCGTGGCCGAGGACAACTTCGGCTGCGGATCGTCGCGCGAGCACGCCCCGATCGCCATCAAGGCGGCGGGCATCTCGTGCGTCATCGCCAACAGCTTCGCCCGCATCTTCTTCCGCAACTCGATCAACATCGGCCTGCCGATCATCGAGAGTCCCGAGGCCGTGGCCGGGATCAAGGCCGGCGACACGGTGGAAGTGGACCTGTCGGCCGGCGTGGTTCGCAACGCGACCAGCGGCGCGGAGTGGCGGATCGCTCCGTTCCCCGAGGAGATGCAGAAGATCATCGCCGCGGGCGGGCTGATGGAGTTCGTCAAGGAGCAGATGGCCTCCGGCTGAGGGGGCCCCTAAGCGCGGACCGGGGCGGAGGTTAGGCCTTGCAATTTCCGTGCGTCGCGGCTATGGTAACGGGTCCGAATGGACAGTCCCGTACGATTCAGGAGGCCTCAGATGCCTAAGATTCTGGTGAGTGTGGTTCTGGTGGGTGCGATGATGCTGGCGGTCGGCGGATGCAGCGGCACGGCGACTGAGGATCACGAACGCAGCGCTACCGCCCGGTCGGCGGCAGAGGGCAACGTGTTCGCCAATCCGGCCGTTCGCGACGCCCTGGAGTTGAACCCCGACACGGCGGCGAAGTACAAGAGCGAGCTTGAAGCCAACGCCCTTCCGGGCGATGCTCCGGCGGGTGTTCCTGCTGCGACCCCGGCAGCCGCTCCGGCGGCAGCACCGGCTGCAGCTCCCGCGACCGAAGCGGTCCCTGCGACCGAAGCGGCCCCGGCCACCGAGCCGGCCATCACTCCGGCTACCGCTCCGGAAGGCGAGACCCCGGCCGCAGAGGCGTCCAGCGACGAGAAGCCTGCTGAAGAGACGCCGGCCGCAGAGGGCGAGAGCGACGAGTCGTCCGAGAAGAGCGACGACATGTGAGTCGCCCCGGACTCCCTTGGCGGCGAGTTCCGCAACGGTAGTCCGCGGTAACAGACATTCTCCTGACGCCGATCCGTTTCCGCGGGTCGGCGTCTTGTCTTGCGCCGTCCGCAGCGACTCTCTGGCACCGGGCGTCGCCTTGCGATACACTGGGCGTCGACGAGCTATGAGCGAAACGTCCAGCCCATCCTTCGACGTCGAGGCCCTTGCCGCAAAGAGCGAGCGGGAACTGATCGTTGCGGTCCACGAGGGCGACTCGGACGCCTCCCTGGCGCTGATCGATCGCCTGACGCCGGTGCTGTTCAATCTGGTCCTGCGGGCGACGGGGCTTATGGGACTGGCCGAGGAACTGACCCGGGACGTTTTGGCCGCACAGATTCGCGGGCTCGACGATCGCGTGCCGCCGAGCGGCCGGCGGTGGGTCGTGCCGCTGGCCGCGGAGGTCTATCGCCGGTTGCTGGCGATGGACGTGCGGCCCGACCGGGCGACACATCGGCTGCGCATCCCGCCGCGATTCTGGCAGGCCGAGCGGCTGGAACTGTCAGGCGACAGCGACTTGCGCGTCCGCCGCGGCGCCCAGAAGCTCCGCCAGCGGCTGTGGGCGGCCTGGTCGCGGCTGACCATGCGGCAGCGGTTCGTGCTTTCGCTGGTCGAACTGCACCGCTTCTCGACCGACGAACTGGCCGAGACCTTCGGCGAAGCCGAGCCGGTCGCGCGGCGGATTCGCGACGACGCCAAGCTGGCCCTGATGATCGAGCTGACGCGACGGGCAAGCGACCGGTCCGGCCGCCGGGCCCGGGGCTCGTCCGCGGAGGAACGGCCATGAGCGGACTGACCTGCGACCAGCTGTTGCCGCACCTGGAATCGTACTACCGCGGCGACACGTCCGAAGAGCTGAGGGTGCTGGCCGACGATCACCTGGCTCGCTGCACGTCGTGCCGCCGCCAGTTGGCGCACCTGAAGCAGGTCACGGCGATGCTCTCGGCGTGGCGCCCGATGCCCGCGCCGCCGGGCCTGAAGAGCGAAACGGCGGCGGCCGTCAGCGAGGCCCTGGGCGAGCGAGCCCGGCAGGTCTTTCCCCGGCGCCGCCTCCTGTTGCGACGACGGCGGCGCAAGCGCACGGCCTCGTCGCTGACGCCGTCCCAGCGCGTGGCCACGTGGCTGGTCATTGCCGCGCTGCTGTTTCTCGGTGCGGCCATCGTTTACCGGATTGTCCAGCAGGAATTCTTCCCCGACGAAAAGCCGGCGCCCATGCAGCCAGTGCCCGCGAATGCGGACGACGATCCCGACAGCGCACCGTAGGGGCACGGCCTGCCGTGCCCGCGTCGCGGCGGACGCCACACCCTCGTTGGGCGAAACCGAAAGGGTGTGTCGGGCCAACACACCGACGCATGTCCGGCATGGCCGCAAGCGGCCATGGCACCGACCCTCGATACGACCTGAGTATTCGGCATGCCTGCCCCTCGACTATGCTCGGGATCTGCGACAGGGGCAGGCATGGCACCCGCGAGCAATGTGAAAGGGGGGCATGGTCCACGCTTGACGCAGTCCCCGAGCGAAGCCGAGGGACGTAGCCATGATCTCCGACCGTTCGCGCGGCCGGGCAAGACCGTCCACGGCGGCGTCCCGAGGCAGAGTCGCTCCGCGGTGTCGCTCAGTGCAGATGCTGGGCGAACTCGACGACCTTGGGTTTGGCGATCCGCTGGTAGTCGGCCCAGCGGATGCGAATGGCCTCGTCGTGATGGCCGGCCTCGAAGACGATCGAGTCGTCGTCGGCCAGGTGCCCGTCGACGTAGACCTCCAGGCCGTACTCGTGGCCGAACGGCGGCATGGCGCCGAGGTCGCAGTCGGGGAACAGGTCGCTGAGTTCGGCCTCGGTGGCCAGGCGGACGCTCTTGGCGCCGAGGACCTTCTCCAGGCGGTCGAAGCGCACGTTGTAGCTGGCCGGCAGCACGAGCATGTAGTGCTTGGGCCCCGCGCGGACCACCACGACCTTGGCCACTTCGTCGCCCGGCACGTGGGTGCTGGCGGCCACCTCCTGGCCGGTGAAGGCCGGCGCGTGGTGCAGGACGTCGAACGGCACATTCTGTTTCTGCAGGTAGCTCGTCAGATTCATGGCCGCAACCTCCTTTCGCTGCTCTTTGCCCCGTGGACTGTGACGCCTGATGTGCCTACGGTTATTATAGACCGGCCTCGGTACAGCGGCGCACCGTCCTTTTTCGCCCTCTTGTCGAGCCGCCCGGCCGCAAAACTCCTTGCCCGTGCGGCCGCGGTCGCCGATAATGGCCGCCAATCGTGGAAACCCCGTCAGGCGAAGGACGAACGTCACAATCAACGCACTTCGGCAGGAGGTGGTCATGGACTCTCAACGAAAGAAACCGTCGTGGCTCTGGTTCCTTGTGGCCGTGTTCGTGCTTCTTGGGGGAGTCGTATTCTTTGGCCTGAACCTGTACTGCCAAATCAGCGGCATGGTCGGCGGCCTCGATCGGCACGTCACGCCCGCCACGTGGACTGTGACCGTCAATGAGCCCGGCAGACGCGTCGTGTACCACGAGTACGGGAGTGACTTTGGCGGCAAGACCTACAGCCAGATGCCGGGCGGCGTCGGGCTCAAGGTTCGCGTGGAGCGCGACGGTTCCGACGTCCCGGTCAGCGGCTATCCGGGCAACGCCAACTACTCCCTGAACCAGACGAATGGCGTCGCCGCGTTTGTGTTCGACGCCGACGCGCCGGGCCAGTACACGGTCACCGCCGAGGCCGACGAGCCCAGTGTCGTCGCCGTGGGCAGCGACATGTTCGGCTCGATCTTCAAGACAATCTTCGGGTCCATGGCCATTTGCCTGGGCTCGTTCCTGGCGGCGCTGGTAATCATCATCGTGGCCATCGTGCGGCTGAGTCGCTACAAGGCGGCCATGCGCCAGGCTCAGGCCGCGGGGTAGTCCGGAGAAGCACTGCGGCGGCTGTCGGCTGCGCGGCGGCGGGTCAAGCGGTGGGGCACACTTGGGGGCGAGGTGATGGCTATGATCATGTGGGGCGGTATTCTCATTGTGTTGGTGCTGGGAGGCCTGCTGCTGGTCGGCCTGGCGGTGGTGGCCGTGGTGGTGATCGTCACTCGCGAGGGCCGCATGCAGCGGCAGCGCGACGACCACGTCCAGGCCGGCGGAGTGCAATCCGCGGCGAACGAGCCGCCGCCCGAAAGTCCTGTTCAGTCGCGAGATCGGTCGTTGGAGTGACTATGAAACGTTGCATGATCGTGATGACGATGGTGGTGCTTGCGGCCCTGGCGGCCGGAGGATGCGCCCAGGTGCCCGCCCAGTGGAAGGGCGAGTTGTCCATGCGCGACATCTACCTCAACCTGATGACCGACGAGCAGGCGGCCGTCCTGCGGCAGATGGAGAAAGAAGAGGTCGACGAGGAGAAGCGCATCCTCTATTGCCAGGAGATCGGCGTCTACCAGCAGTGGCGGGCCGTGCCTGAGGACCTGCGGCCAACGATCCGCAAGGGCCAGATCGTCGAGGGCATGTCTCCGTCCGAGGTGCAGATGGCCTGGGGGCCGCCGGCCGTCGTCGAGAACGTCACCGATGCGGCCGAACGGGCCGCAGGCCACCGCAGCGACCTCTGGAGCTTCATGCCGCGGACCGACAAACAGGGCACGGTCAGCTACGACCGCCAGGCCTGCTTCCTGGACGAGCGGCTCGAGTGGTACAAGGATCTCCACAAGAAGAGCCTCTGGAGCCGCTTCGCGCCGAGGAAGTAGAATCCTTCACGAGCGTGTGCCGTTGTAGGGGCGGCTCGCGAGCCGCCCTCGAAGAGGCTGGTGCGGGTGCCATGGTCTAGCCGCAGGCTAGGCCATGATGGCCATCGGTCGTGGCGAGTTGCCCTTGCCCACGGCACCCCGGCCGAGAAAGACGGGAGCAACGTCATGAGCGACAACCGTTTCGCCGACCACCCTGACCTCGAGCGATGCATCGAGTTCCACGGCCACTTCTGCCCGGGACTGACGACCGGCTATCGTGCGGCCCGAATCGGCATGTCGCGCCTCGGGGCGGCGCGCAGCGAAGACGAGGAGCTGATCGCCATCGTCGAGAACGACGCCTGCGGCATCGACGCCATTCAGGTGCTCACCGGCTGCACGTTCGGCAAGGGCAACCTGATCTACCGGGACTACGGCAAACACGTCTACACGTTCGCCCTGCGGCCCTCGGGCCGCGCGGTGCGCATCAGCCGCCGGACCGCCGCGCCGTCGCGGGACGGCCGCCAGGAGATGTCGCGCGACGAGACGATTCAGCACATGCTGACCGCCCCGGACGAGGAGCTGTTCGAGATTCGCGAACTGACGATCGACCTGCCGTCGACGGCCCGGATTCGCCAGTCGGTCACCTGCGACGCCTGCGGCGAGGCGGTCATGGAGACCCGCACGCGAACGGTCAATGGCCGCACACTGTGCATACCCTGCGCCGAGCCGCGATGAGGCGGGGGGTGCCATGGTCTGGCCGCAGGCCAGGCCATGTTAGCCGTTCACAACGTAGCGACCGTCCATCGTGGCCAAGCTGCGATTGACCACGGCACCCTGCGAAATGGATCATGGCCACGCTGTGCGTGGCCATGCCACCCCGTGCCTTATTCCTTCTCGCGGCCGGTCAGTTGGGCGATGCGCAGTTCCAGGCGCTTGATCTCGCGCTTCAGGCTGTTGCGGTGCATCAGTTGCCAGACCTGCACCTTCATCTGCCCCAGCCAGACCACCATCACCATGAAGATCGTGGCATAGAGGATCTGGTCCTTGACCGCCTCGGCATCGAAGAACGACACGGCGCACCACACGGCCACGGCGGTGCAGGCGAGGCCGAAGGCCCAGAAGATGATGATGAAGGTCGTCATCCGCCGGTTGTAGAACTCCTTGATCATCGC
>JAFGPY010000366.1 GCA_016935955.1 Planctomycetota bacterium | reverse complement strand
CAAGACAACGCTTCGCATGAGGGCGGGGTTGGCGGGATGGCCGGTGAAGAGGTGGAACTGGGCGAGGGCCTGGTTGACGAACATGGCAACGCCGTCGATGGTTTTGGCGCCGGCGGCCTTGGCATGTTTGAGCAGGAGGGTTTCGGCGGGGTTGTAGACGGTGTCGAAGACCGCCATGTCGGGGCCGAGCACCTCGGGCGGGACGGGCGACGCATCGACGTTGGGGTACATCCCGATGCTGGTGCCGTTGACGATGAGTTTGGCGTCCAGATGTGCGAGGCCGTCGAGGCCGGAGTATGCGCAGTGGAAATCGGCGGCCAGTCGCTCGGCTCGCTCGATGGTGCGGTTGTAGATCGTCACTTTCGCGCCAGCGTCGGTCAGACCTGCGACGATGGCCCGCGAAACCCCGCCGGCCCCCACGACGGCCACTGGCATATTGCGGAAGCCGTCGCGGGTGATGCCCATCCCGGCGGCGATCGCGTCGAGCGCCCCCGCGTAGTCGGTGTTGTGGGCGCGGAGTCGTCGCTCGTCGCTCGTCGCTCGTGGATCGACAACGAGGGTGTTGGCGGCGCCGATCTGCTCGGCCAGGGGTTCGACGAAGCCGCCCTTTTGCCGCACATAGTCGAGGGCGCTGTGCTTGTGCGGGATCGTGACGCTGAAACCGCGAAAGCCCAGCCAGGGCCGCGCCAGGACGTTGTCGAGGAACGCGAACAGCCCATCGCGGCCGCCCTGGACCAGCAGCGGCAGATAAACCCCGTTGATTCCCTTATCGGCCAGGCAGGCGTTGTGAATGGCGGGACTGAGCGAATGGCCCACCGGGTCGGCGATCACGCCGAACAACTCGGTATCGCGGTCCACCGAATCGTGATGGTACAGCCCTTTGAACGCGTCGAGTGTCACTTGGCCCGGCGCGGTGCCGCTGGCCTCGTCGAGACTGGCGAATGTGACGAGCCCGCCCAGCTTCTTCGCCAACACCCGGCTGATCAGGCCCGCCTGCCCCATGCACAGCACGATGCAGTCGCCGTCGGCCTCGTGCAGCAGATCGAACGCCGCGAAGCAGTCGTTGATGTGACTCGCCGTGCAGACCAGCTTGGGCACAGCCGTCAGGCACGTCTGTACGATCTCGCGGTGCCGCCGCCGGATGTCATCGAATGGACCAGCAAAATCATGGGTCGAGAGGATCAGGCAACCCTTTGCTTGCGCCAATGCGGACTCGATTCGCTGGCGGAAGGAAGCGTTCAGGAAATTGACAAACTCGACATCGACGAACTCGGCCCCTTCGCCCAGCGCCGCCGTCAGGACGTCAAGCCGCAGCGATTCGGGGTAGTCGACGGCCCCGCCTTCGCGCGCGTCTCGACACGTTACGATCAAGGGCACGGCCTCGCCGGCCAGAGCCCGCGTCTGCCGCAGGACCTGCTTCGCCAGGTCCGCCGTAAGCCCTTCCAGGTAGTCCGTCCGCAATTCGAGCATCTCCGCGCCGCTGGCTACGGCACGGCGGACCTGCTCTGCGGCCTGAGCCGCATTCTCTGCCGATATGGGGACCGCCAAGTACGTCATAGTGGCTCCACCATATACCAGCAGAACCCGTGCCAAGCAAGGTCCAAGCCGGATTCCCGGCAGGTTGCGCTTGATCTCGGGCGGCCGATGCGATAGGATGTGGGCTCGTCGCATAGTATGCAGGAGAGGAGGATCCTGATTCACGAATGAGCTTCGAGTACAGAGTCTGACCATGCACGAACTGGAAGTCAAGGTCCCGGCCCCCCGGCCGGGCAGCTACAAAGTCGCCATCGGTATGGGCCTCCTGCCGGGCCTGTGGCCGCAGATCAAGGCCGCATTCGGCCATCGCCGGCCGTTCGTCATCACCGATGCCAACGTGGTCACCGCCGGCCACCTCGACGCCCTGCTCGGCGGTCGCCCGGCGCCCCAATTCGTCATCGACCCGCCCGGCGAGGGCTCCAAGAACATCGCCACCGCCGTGGCCATCGTCGAGGCGATGGAGAAGGCCTACCTCGGACGCGACACGCTCGTCGTCGCGCTCGGCGGCGGCACAGTGGGCGACGTGGCCGGCTTTGCAGCGGCCATCTTCAAACGCGGCGTGCCCGTCGTCCAGATTCCGACGACGACGCTGGCCCAGGCCGACTCGGCTATCGGCGGCAAGACCGGCGTCGATTCCAGCGTCAGCAAGAACGCCTTCGGGGCCTTCTGGCACCCGGCAGCCGTCTACATCGACGTCGCCGCCGTGCAGACGCTCGACGAGCGGCAATGCCGATCTGGCCTGGTCGAATCGGTCAAGCACGCCATGATCGCCGACGCCGACTACTTCGAGTTCATCGAGCAACAGATGGACACCCTCCTCGCTCGCCGGATGGACGTCCTCGAAACGCTCGCACGATTCAATTGCACGATCAAGGGCCGCGTCGTCGAGGCCGACTGCGACGAGCAAAACCAGCGACGGATGCTCAACTACGGCCACACGATCGGACACGCCGTCGAATCGGCCAGCAACTACCGGTTGCTGCACGGCGAAGCCATCGCCATCGGGATCGTCGCCGCCGGCCGCATCGAGATCGAGATGGGCCTGTCCGAGCCCGGCCGCCTCGAACGCGTCACTGCACTGCTCGAACGGCTCGGTGTCCCAACCAAGATGCCCGCCGATCTGGACAACAGGCAAATGATCGACCTTCTCAAGCACGACAAGAAGGCCGTCGATCGATGGCCCAAATTCGTCCTGCTCGACCGCCTCGGCCACGTCCACTGCCGCCACGGCCAATACGCCACAGACGTCGACCGTACGATCGTCGAGAAGGTGCTGAACGCCATGACCGGGAATCGCTGACCGCTCGCAACCGCGACACCGCTTCATGGAATGCAGGCCAAGCCGGGCTCAGCCCATGTGAGATACGAACGAGTGTGCCCGTGATACAATGGCCAAGGCGCCTCCGCTTGGTATGTGTATGGTCGAAGTCGATTGATACCAACGAAGAGTGCGGGTATCCTGCTGCATCGCCGGAACGCAGGCAGATACGAAATCCTGCTCGTTCACCCGGGCGGACCGTTCTGGCAGAACAAAGACAACGGAGTCTGGTCAATCCCGAAAGGGCTGATCGAGGACGATGAAGACCCACTAACCGCCGCGAGAAGGGAGTTCCACGAGGAGACAGGCTTCCCGGTGGATGGCGAAGCCCTTCCCCTGACCCCGTGCAGACAATCCGGCAAGAAGGTCGTATACGCATGGGCCGTGGAGGGCAGCATCGACCCGTCTGAGATCATCAGCAACACGTTCTCTATGGAATGGCCGCCTCACTCCGGCCGGACACAGGAGTTCCCCGAGGTAGACCGCGCGGCCTGGTTCACCTTCGCCGAGGCTCACGACAAGATACTCAAAGGCCAGCTTCCGCTCATCATTGAACTGGCTGATATTGTACGAGTGCGATGACAACGATGGCCGGCGAACACACTGCCTGATCCGTCCGCACATTGGTATCGGGATCGGGGCTGCCACATGGCCCTTTGCACACGAGATGGTCATGCCCTGAGGTCTGTATGGATGCCTCAGTGTGCAGGTGACCGGTTCGGCGTTGCCGGGCCACTGTCGGTCTGGTAGACTGCGGGATAAGCCCATCTGTAAGGAGTAGCCTATGGTGAT
>JAFGPY010000365.1 GCA_016935955.1 Planctomycetota bacterium | reverse complement strand
GTTCGTGGGCGTGCCCGATCCGGCCACGACGCCGGCCGACAAGAACATTCCCGACGGCTACAAGGAGTGCCTGGCCAAGCTCCCGAAACCGGGCCTGGTCTACGTCACGACGCCCGACCACCTGCACACGCAGATGATCCTCGACGCGGTGGCCGCCGGGCACCACGTCGTGAGCATGAAGCCGTTGTGCCTGAAGGTGGACGAGGGCCGCAAGATCGTCGCGGCCGCGCGCGACGCCGGGGCCTACGTCTTCACCGAGTACCACAAGCGCCTCGACCGGGCCATCCGCGGTTTGCGGTACCGGTTCCGCAAGGGCGAACTGGGCGAGCCGCTCTACGGCCACGCCTGGATCGAAGAGCCCAAGTACATGCCGCTGGACAAGTTCAAGGCCTGGGCCCACAACTCGAGCCCGTTCGAGTACATCGGCACGCACTACGTCGACGCCTACTACTACGTCACGGGCCTGCTGCCCAAGCGCGTCGTCGGCTTCGGCCAGAAGAAGTACCTGCCGACCGTCGGCTCGAAGGCCTACGACGCCAACCAGGTCTGCATCGAGTGGGAAGACGGCTCGGTCCTCTGGGTCCAGACCTCGTGGGTCTGCGCCGACAAGAACGCCAAGATGACCCAGCAGGGCCTGATGGTCCACTTCACCAAGGGCGAGTACAAGGCCGACCACGCCGACCGCAACTGCTACTTCGTCACCGACGAGGCGGGCTTCCAGCACTACAACCCCAACTTCGTCAAGCCGTTCGACGACTGGAACGAAGAGGGCGTGACCGACTGGCGCGGCTACGGCATCGAGTCGAACTCGCGCGGCATCCTCGACGTGCAGCACCTGTACCGCCAGACCGACGGCCTGGACACTGCGGCCGCGAAGAAGAAGCGGCAGGAGATCCTGGGCACCTGGGCCAAGATGAACACCCGCGCGCTGCCCGAGAATGCGATGGTCGGTGTGGCCGTCAACAACGCCGCCCGCATGAGCTTCGACGCCGGCGGCAAGTTCGTCACCATCGACAGGGACTTCAATATCGCGTTCGAGTAGCCGCCGCCGGAGGTCGTGCGTGAATGAGGATTGGTGCGGATCTTCCGGATGGCCGGGAGCTACGTCTGACCAACCACGCGCCGGCCCAGGTCCAAGAAGATGCTTGTCCGCCACAGAGGACGGTGGCATAATCATGTACAATCTAATGTCCGAGGAACCCGGGGTGGAACAAAGGGCAGCGCTTGTCGGCGTGAAGCAGACAGAGGTTGCAGCCATGATGAACGCATAACAAGGATGAACACTATGTTCGACGCAGAACTTGAGGCGCTCTTGGATGACATCGAATCAGATCGCGCCGAGCGCAAAGAGTCTGCTTCGGATGGCGAGAAAATCAGGCAGGTCATCTGCGCCTTCGCCAACGATCTGCCTGACCATCGCGAGCCGAGCGTGCTTTTTGTCGGCGTTGACGACAAGGGGAAACCCGTTGGGTTGAGTATCACCGATCAGATGCTTCAGAACCTTGCGTCAATGCGCGGCGACGGGAACATACTACCGTTTCCTTCTCTCGACGTCCAGAAGCGACGTCTAAAGGGGCATGATGTCGCCGTCGTGATCGTTCATCCGTCAAATGCCCCCCCAGTCCGGTTCAAGGGCACCGTGTACATTCGATCCGGTCCCCGTCGAGGAATTGCCAACCCGGACGACGAGCGTCGCCTCAACGAGAAGCGTCGTTTCCGCGACCTCCCCGTGGATATCCGTCCCTTGAAGGATGCGGGGCTTGACACTATCGATGAGCTACTCTATCGACGAACCTACCTGCCGTGCTCAGTGGCATCAGAAGTGATTGAGCAGAACCAGCGATCTCTCGAAAGCCAATTAGCTGCCTCCAAGTTTGTTCACCTTGGCCCGCCGGCTTGTCCAACGGTCCTCGGCATCCTCACGGTTGGGAAGTCGCCCACCGATTGGGTGCCGGGCGCGTACGTGCAGTTCCTCCGCATTGACGGAACGGCTTTGGGTGACCCGGTGAAGAACCAGAAGGAAATTCGGGGTCCGCTTCCCGATCTGCTTGATGAGCTGGAAGACCTGCTCAAGAATAACATCCAATCGTCGGCGGACTTCACCAGTGGCCCCGTAGAAACGAATCAACCCGACTACCCGATTGTCGCACTCCAGCAGATTGTCCGCAACGCCATGCTCCACCGGTCTTATGAAAACACGAACGCGCCGGTGCGCGTCTACTGGTTCAACGACCGCGTCGAGATTCACAACCCTGGCGGCCCTTACGGACAGGTCACGAAGCAGAACTTCGGCAAGCCCGGCGTGAGCGACTATCGCAACCCTAACCTTGCTGCGGTCATGAAAGAACTTGGCTACGTTCAACGCTTTGGCTATGGGATCACGCTGGCACGGAATGAGATGGAGAAGAATGGCAACCCGTCGCCCGACTTTCTGGTTGAGGACGCCCATGTAGCCGTTGTTCTCAGGAGACACGCATGAGCATCCCGGTCATCGCATTCTTCAACAACAAAGGTGGCGTTGGTAAGACATCCATGGTCTACCATCTCTCGTGGATGTTCTCCGACCGAGGACTTCGTGTCATCGCCGCTGATCTTGATCCCCAAAGCAACCTGACCGCCGCGTTCCTTGACGAAGGCCGCCTTGAAGAGGTCATGCCCAGCAACGGTCATCCGCAAACCGTGTATGGCGCAGTCAAGCCGCTCACGGACGTAGGTGACATTAGTCAGCCCCACGTTGAGATCATCTCGGACCGCCTTGGGCTCGTCCTCGGAGACATGTCGCTGTCGACATTTGAAGACAACCTGTCCGAGATGTGGACAAAATGTCTTGCTCGCGATCCGCGAGCATTTCGGACAGTCTCCGCCTTCTACCGCGTCGTTCAAGCCGCAGGTATACAACATAAGGCAGACGTCATCCTGATTGATTTGGGGCCTAACCTCGGCGCCATCAACCGCGCTGCTCTGATTGCCTCCGACTTCGTGGTTATCCCACTGGGGCCAGACCTTTTCTCCCTTCAAGGCCTTGAGAACCTCGGCCCCGCGTTGCGCCGATGGCGAGAAGAATGGAACGAACGACTGCCGAAGAACCCGGTGCAAGACCTTGTTCTGCCGGCTGGCACGATTCAACCCATCGGCTACATGGTCCTGCGCCATTCCATCCGCCTCGATCGTCCCGTCAAGGCCTTCGAACGATGGATTGCACGCATGCCGTCAACTTACACTCGAGCCGTACTTGACGAACCGCCAACTTCCGGTCTGACCATCGACAACGATCCCAATTGCATCGCCAAACTCAAGGACTATCGTAGCCTGATGCCGCTGGCACAGGAAGCGAGGAAGCCAATGTTCTTCCTCAAACCCGCCGACGGCGCTCTCGGTGCCCACACCTACGCCGTGGCAGAAGCATACAAAGATTTTAAGCGTGTAGCCATTAGAATCGCCGATAATGCTGGGATCGGATCCCTCTCGTAGTCAACTCTCCACGAGTCAGATCGTGTAACCTGACATTGGAGATACATTGTGATCTTCCCTGAAATCAACACACTCCTGTCCGAGGCGACGGTCGATCATCCGCGACAGTCGGAGGCTTCGATCGCCGTGCTGGCCGACGGGCGGCTGCTGGCCGCCTGGTCGGATTTCTATGGCGGCGTGTGGGGAGACAACGGCCCGGCGCGGATCGTCGGCCGCTGGTCCGAGGATCAGGGCGTCACCTGGTCGGATACCTTCACACTCCAAGAGAACATCGGCCGCATCAACTGCATGTCGGCGTCGCTGCTGGTACTGCCCTCGGGCCGCATTCTGCTGGCCTTCGGTCGCAAGGACCGCGAGGACGAGCTGTTGCACGGTATGGTCAAGTGGTCCGATGACGCGGGCCGCACATGGTCCGAGCCTCGCGACATCACTCGCGGTGAGGCCTACTGGTGCCACACGAACGACCGCCTGGTGCGACTCGCCTCCGGCCGCATTCTCTATCCCATGTCCGAAGACTCCCGCGTCGGCTGCCACGTATGGCTCTCGGACGACGACGGCCGCTCGTGGCGTCCGAGCGAGAGCGGCATCGTGCCGCCGGCGGGCGTCGCTTACGAGGAACCGACGGTGGTCGAGATGCCCGACGGCCGCCTGGCCATGTTCATCCGCACCGACACCGGCAATGTCCACACCGCCCTGTCGGACGACGGCGGCCTTACGTGGCGGCCCTGGAAGACCCACGCCCCGGACATGTGCGGTCACAAGGATTGCGGCCCCAACGCGGCCCGCTCGCCGTCGATGGTCAAGCGCGTGCCGGGCACCGGCGACCTGCTGCTGGTGTGGAACAACAATCACGTCCGCACGCCTCTCGTGGCCGCCGTCAGCCGCGACAACGCCGAGACGTGGGGACCGCCGCGGACGATCGAGCCTATGGACGGCTGGCCGCCGCGACTGACGCACGCCTACCCGTCGCTGGCCTTCCAGGACGACTGCGTCCATCTGACCTACTGGGAGACTCACGCTCACGAGCAGGCCGAGCGGCTGATTCACCTGCGCTATCGCCGCCTGCCCGTCGAGTGGTTTTATCAGCACGCGTGAGGATTCTGACGGTTTAACTCGCATCGTTTCACGGCGAGCGACCGTTGTCCCGCTTCGGCGAAAGGAGACTCCATCATGAATCGCACCCTCGCTGTTCCGCTGGTCCTTCTTGCTGTTGTCGTTGTCGCGCCGGCCGTTGCAGCCGATCCGCCGGGGCAGATGGTGAGCCCCGGCGTGGCCAAGTCCGGCTCTACGGATCCGCTCAAGAGCCGCTGGGACGATCCTCGCCCGGACCGCGAGATCGACGCCGACGTGGACCGTTCGACAGCGCACATGGTGCTCCCGGCCGAGGCCGCACCCGTCCGCAAGCGCCGTGTCCGGGCCGAGTTCATGAACTCCAGCCAGGTGGCGGCTTACTTCCGCAAGGGCGGCGACATGGCCATCCTGCCCGTGGGCGGCCAGGTGGCCACGGCGTCGCATCTGCCTTGCGGCGCGCCGAGCTTCAACACGCATGCGGCCGCCATCATGGTGGCCGAACAGTGCGGCGCGCTGGCCTTCCCGCCGATTCCCTACGGCGCCGCCGTCAACCAGCGCGGGCTGCCCGGCACGGTGAGCATCCCGCTGGAAGAGACGCTCGAATACACGCAGCGCGTCGTCGAGTCGCTGTTCGAGTGCGGCTTCAAGCGCGTGGTCCTGGTTGGGCCGGAGGACCTCCGCGACCATCTGGGGGCGCTGGCCTGCCGCCTCTACCGCGACCAGCGGAAGCTCATCTTCGCGGGAACGTTCGACCTGCTGCCGGCCGGCGACGCGGTGAAGGCGGAACTCGGCTACGAAGCGGCCGACGATATCCGCACGATGGCCTCGCTACGGATCCTCGGCTACCCGGGCGTCTTCGAGCCCGGTCCGCGCGCGGCGGCGCCCGAGGGACCGACGATCAGCCAGGAGGTGCTGGAGCGGATGGGCAAGATGCGCGTCGGGGCCGTCGTGCCGCAGGGTTCGCCGAGCGCCGGCCCGCAGGTTCGCGACACGATCAAGCCCGAGGACGTCGCCAAGGCGATCGGCGTGATGCGCCGCGAGGCCCGCGGTCGCAGCGGTCTCGGCGCGGTCTACGCCCGTTACATCAAGCAAATGGCCGACTGGGAGGCGATGGCTCCGTACTCGGCGGCCGGATGGGACAAGGGCGTGGCCTCGTGCCGCTTCGACGCCATTCCCGAGAATGACGTGACGCCGACCGCACCCGGGCCGGACCTGTCGGCCCTCGACGTTCGCCTGCCGCTGTCGCAGTTGTCCGAGGAGGCGCAGCCGGAATCGCTGCGTCGGCACCGGGCCGAATTCATGAGCCCCGCCCAGATGGCCGCACGGATGAAGGACGATCCCGTGGCCATTCTGCCGTGCGGCGCGTTCGAGATGCACGGCCCGCACGGTCTGCTCGGCACCGACACCTTCGAGGCCCACAGCGAGGCCGTCATGCTGGCCCGGGCCACCGACGGCATCGCCTTTCCGCCGATCTTCTACACCTACGCCGGAGCCACCGAGCGCTATCCCGGCACGGTCAGCCCGTCGAGCATCGACACGGCCCGCTACGTCAGGGCCGTTGTCCGCGGTCTGCTCGATGCCGGCTTCCGCCGCGTCTGCATCCTGTGGGTTCACGGCCCCGGCGGCCAGATGAAGCGCCTGGCCATCGACGACCTGTACCAGGAAACCGGGCAGGTGGTCTTCGTGCAGCGGGTGTGGCTGTTCGGCGGCGGGCCGGAGGCGCTCGGCTATCGCATCGGCGAGGACATCCGCACACTGGTCGGCCTGAAGATTCTCGGCCACCCGGGCGTCTTCGTCGTCGACGAGCCGGAAGACATCGGCATCATGAAGCTCTCGTTCCACACGTTGGTGGAGTCGGGCCACATGGGCGTGCGGCCGACGTGGTACATGGGCCTGCCGACGCAGCACCTGGCCGTTCGCAAGTGCGTCCGCACGGGCGACGACGACAAGCTGTTGCCGCTGATGCGCGAGAGCGCCAAGGCCTACGCCGACACGCCGGCGGTCATGGACGAGTACCTGAAGGAGATCGAGCGGCTGCGCGGCGGTCGACGCTGACTCGTCGCTCGGAATCGCCGGCGCATCACGTTTTCGGGTGCAAGGGCGCCGCGCTCTGGAGCGTCGCCGCAGGCGGCGCGTTCGTCAGGCCTGGGGCGGGTCGTGGCGGACGATGGTGAACTGGTCGCCGCTTCGGTAGACGTCCATGACGGCGCGGCGGATGGAGTCGGGCGTGCCGGTGTGCCACTTCAGGGCCAGGTGCGTGCGGATGGCCGTCTTGCCCTCGGGCAACAGCATGGCCCCGCGGATCGGCGGCTCGTCGGCCTGGGCGATGGCCTGCGGCGGCGTGTTCCAGAACAGGGCCGCCGTGTTAGCCGCCGCCTCCAGCTCCAGTTCGCGAAGCACTTCGGTCGCCCCCTCGGGACCGGGGCCGTCGGCCAGCCGCCAGCCCTCGTTCCGCTCGACCAACTCGGCCGAGGCCTCGGGCAGCAGCGGCAACAGCTTGCGGAAGTCGTTGCCGCTCTGCAACTCCGCGGCCGAGACGACGGCGCCGCCGAGCAGCTTGCCGCGGCAATCGTCGCAGACGCTGAACTTGCCCAGCACGGGCACGGCGGCAGGATCGACCCAGCGGGCGCTGGGCGTGTAGACGGCCTCGGGCGATTGCGTGCCGCACAGCAGGCAGACCGGTTCGGTGATGTCGGCGTCCTGGGCCATGGCGTCGGGCGCCAGCAGCAAGAGGCGTTTGCGGAACTCGGCGTCGAAGGCCGGCTGGCAGTCGGGGCAGACCTGGACGTGATGCCACGGCCAGTGGCTGACCATGGCCCTCATTTCCGGAATGTCCAGCCGCAAAGGAAACTTCAGCAGGAACCGCTTCTTGCCGCATCGCTTGCACTGGCCCATGGGGCGTCCTTTCTTCGGGTGGTTACGGCTGCGGGCCGGCGGGCTGGCGATTGTCCTTGGTCATGTCGAAGATGATCCACGTCCAGTGTCCACCGTCGTGCGTCGGCGGCAACTGGACCATGATCTGGTTGCCCCACGGCCATTCGAGACTGAAGGTCGCCTGGCGGTTGCCGTGAGCGTCCTCGACGCGGACCGTGGCCCCTTCCATCCGCAATCCGCAGCAGGCTTCCGGGACGACCCAGAACTGGATCCAGGCCCGGCTGAGGCCGAACGGTTTGGCGGAAGCCTCCAGTTGCACCTCCGTGTCCATCGGGAACTCGAGGTGCCGCTGAAAGGCCAGGGTCGCGCCCTTGCCGGCCTCGGCCAGTCGCTTCAACAGGTTCTGCTCGTATCGCGTGACGGTCCTCAGGGCGCCGTCGCCGTCGTAACTGATGTAGGCGTCGTTGCCGTACGGGTCGGGCTCCAGAACCTTCTCGACCGGCCGGTCGGCCAGAAGGATCGTGATGTCGCCGAGGACGCGCGGTCCGTCGGGCTCGGGAGCCTTGCAGCCGGTCAGCAGGGCGGCCGCAACTGTGGCGATAAGAATCGCTCCCGGCCGCAGACGGCTTCGCACGCCGCTGGTCCGCTTCATAAGGCCTTGTCGCCCGATGGGTCGCACGGTACACTCTCCTCTTGTCCGATCAACCGACGAATTATAGGGAGCCGCCGCACGTGACGCAAGCAAAACGGGACCTTCGCCGCCGTCGGGGCGTACCTCAGGAAAATGGCACTCGTTCTTGTGTATCCGGTGGCGGGACCCCTCTCCCCTGGAGGGAGAGGGGAGGGGGTGAGGGGGACGAGCAGGTGGCCCGTTGCGACGTGGCGTCACCCTCACCCGGCCGCGCCTCGCTGCCGCTCGGCGGGCCACCCTCTCCCGTCAAGGGAGAGGGGTTCAAAGGCGTGCCACGTTTTCAAGGTGCGCCCCGCCGTCGCCGCGCGGCCCTCTGGTTGTGCCTTGTGGGGGCCGTCGTCGTGGCGGGCGTGTCGCTGGCGGGCGCCGGGTGCCGCGACGCGTTGCCGCCGTCGGCGTACGCCCAGCCCGGCCTGTCGCCGTGCGTCTACTGGGTCTGGGACGGGTTCGACCTGCGGGCGTCGCTGAAACCTGCGGCGCCGATGACGGTTCAATGGCCGGAGTTTCTCGATGCTTCCCGCGAGTACCGCGTCCTGATCTACGACTTCCAGTTCATGGAAGGGCACCCCGAGGCGGTCGAGGCCACGTGGAACGACGTCGCGCCGCCCAAAGTCACCCTCAAGCCGTGGGTGAGCTACCGCTCGGCGGGTCGCTGGAGCGCGACAAGCGAACACTTCACGCCGAATTCCCTGTCGCTGTTCTTCCTTCACCTGCCCGAGGGCGGCCGCATCGACAATGCCGACGAGGAGGCCTGGCGCTACCCGGTCGGAACGGAGATCGTGCAACTGATCTATCGCCGCGACACGAGCAACGCCGCGGCGTCGGCGGCCCAGGGCCAGCGGGCCGTGCTGGTCGAGTGGCGGCTGATGCGCATGGCCGGTCCGCAGCGCGGCCAGTTGCGGACCGACGGCACGCGAAGCGACTGGGTCTACGAATCGGCCGTGCGCGATCCGGCCAACCGCGTCTGGCGGCGGACACGCGAGGACGGCCGCGACGTGCGGTGGACCAAGATGGGACGCGGTGGCAACCGCTTCGTCTGGCCCGTCGTCCGTCCGCACACCTGCGCCGAGTGCCATCGCCTGGCCGGCCGCTCGCCGCTGGACGGACCGCGCGGCGGCCACGAGGTCTACACGATCGGCGACCTGCGCGAAGTGGCGTGGACCGAGCAGACCGAACAGTTCGCGCCGTGGATGGCCCAGCCGCCGAGCGAGGCCGCCATAGCCGCGGCGCGACGGCAGACGTTGCCGCCCGAGCGGGCCGAACGGTTCGAGGCCTACATCCGCGACTTGGCCGAGCAACGGCGGCAGGATCCCGCGCTGGTCCGCGCCCAGCAGCGACTGATCGACGCCAGTCCGTTCGCCGCGGGCGATCCGCCGACGGTGGCGCGCGGCAAGGAAATCTACCAGACGCAGTGCGCCGCCTGTCACGGCGCCGAGGCCCGCGGCAATGGGCCGCTGGCTCTGCGCGACCCGCAGCCGCCGGCGATTGTCGGCCGCAAGGACAAGCAACTGATCAAGGCGCTGCGCTACGGTCGCGACAACATGCCCGCCTTCGGCGCCACGCTGCCCGGCGACGAGCAGTGGCGACTGGTCGAGTATCTGAGAACGCTTCCGAAGTAGCCCGTGGAACGACGGCGGCAAATCCCGACGCGTTTTCGTGCGGCCCATTCACCGGCGACTGGCGACGGCAGAGGCCGCTTGCCGATAACCACCTTGGCGGCAGGGCACTATCAGCCTGTTGAAGAAATGTAGCCCGGCCGCCCTCGGCCGGGGAGCACGAACACCAAGGGTCGTTTGCAGCCTTGCGTCACGCCCGAGGGCGGGGCGTGCTACAATAGGCTTTGACTTCTTCGACGGGCGGTCAGGGTGTTAGTCCTGGAACCCTGCGCCACGGCGTGCCGGCCGGGAAGGCAGCGGGTGCCATGGCTGCTCCGCAGCCATGCGTAAGGCGGACGACGTTCGGCATGCCTGCAGGGGCAGGCATGGCACCCTGCAGGTGAAGACAGGCCAGGGGGTGCCATGCTTCTGCTTGTCGTAGACCCCGAGCGAAGCCGAGGGGCAGAAGCATGCCGACAAGCCTGTTGCGCGCGAGCACGCGTCTACAAGCAGATGCGTGCCGAAAGGCTGGACGGACACAAGCACGCGTCTCCGAGGAGACGCGTGGCACCCATGGCCGTCCTGGAACGGTGCAGACACGCCGTGCCGGACGGACATGTGGCGACCGATGACCGCTTTTGCGGAACTGCGGCCGTCGCCGGGCGTCCAAGGGACGTTGGGAGTTGAGCGAAACGCATGCGTGCTGACGAGTTCATCAACCTCGCCCTGGAACGAACCAAGGCCCGGGTCCGCATCAACGACATGGTCACGGGCCTGCTCGGCCTGCTGGCTTTCGTGCTGGCCTACCTGCTGACGGTCATCGTCGCGGACCAGGCCCTGCAACTGGGTCGCACGGTGCGGATCTGGCTGCTGGCGATTCTGGGCGTGGCGGCCGCCGCGATTCTGGCCCTGATCCTGATGTGGCCGAGCATCAAGCGCGTCAACGACCTGTTCGCCGCGCGGCTCATCGAGCGGCAGGCCGAGGACCAGTTCCGCAATTCCCTGGTGACCTACGTCCAGTCTCGCGACGACCCGCGTCTCGGGACCGACGTCCGCGGCGCGATCGAGGCCAAAGCCGCGCACGACCTGGGGCACATCGACATCGATCTCGTGGTCAACCGCCGGCCGCTGCGGATCGCCGTGGCGGCGCTGCTTGCCGCCATGGCCGTGACGCTCGGCTTCGCCATCATGAGTCGCAAGGATTTCGGCACCAGCCTGTACCGCGCCTTGGGCGCCGACGTCGAAGCGCCGACCTCGACGCGCATCGTCATGGTGCGGACCGATCCCGAAGGGCCGGTCATGGCCGGCACGAATCTCCGTGTCATCGTCTCGACGGCCGACCGTCAACCCGAGACGGTCGAACTGACCATGAACCGCGGCGGCAAGTACGAGGACGCCCTGTCGATGCAGTCGGTCGAGCCGGGCATGTGGGAAGTGGTCGTCGAGAACCTGCTGGAGGACCTGGTCTTCGACGTCCGCGCGGGCGACGCCCGCAGCCGCGGCCACTCGATTCGCGTGCTGCCGTTGCCGGCGATTACCGACGTGCAGACGGTGCTGACGTATCCGGCGTACACGCTGCGGCCGCCGGAGACGCGGCCGACGGGCAACGTCGAGGCCCTGCGCGGCACCCGGGTCGAGGTCGTGGCCCGGACCAACCAGCCGCCGAAACAGGCGGAACTGATCTTTGCCGACGGCGCCCGGCGGCAAGCCATGAGCACCAACGGTGCGGCCAACGAGGCGCGCGGCAAGTTCACGGTCCAGGGCGGCGAGAGCTATCATGTCCAGTTCTTCGACGAGTCGCTGAAGCATGCCAACGCCGGGGCCGTTCGCTACCGGGTGACGCCGCTCGAGGATCGGCCGCCCGACGTGCAACTCGACCGCGCCGGCAGCGAGGTCCACGTGCCGGCCGGCGGCAAGCTGCAACTCGACGTGCGGGCGCGAGACGATTACTCGCTGGCGTCGGTGACGGCTCACTGGCAGAAGGTGCAGCCCGGCAGCGACGCCGGGACCGACGGGGCACAGGTCGCCGGGGCGGCGAGGTCGGTGCTGAAGACCGCGGATGCCGCGAAGGCCGTGCCGGCGATCGACGGGCAATTCGCCATGGACGTGACGACGATGGGGCTCAAGGAGGGCGACCAGGCCCTGGTGTGGGTCAGCGCGTCGGACCGTCTGCCGGGCACGCCGCAGGAGGGCCGCAGCGCCCCGATCCGCGTCGTCATCGATCCGCCGGGCAAGTCGCAGGGCTCGGGCGGCGACGCGTCGCAGGAGCCGCAACAGGGCTCGACCGCGGGCACCGGCGGCACGTCGTCGCAGCAGAAGACGGCCGGCCTGTCGCCCGGCGAACGCGGGCAGTTGGAGGAGTTCAAGCGGGCGATCGAGAAGTCGCAGCAGCAGTCGCAGGAGTCGCCGGGTGAGGGCACCGGGGCGGGCAGCCGACCTTCCGATCAGCAGCAACCCAGCGGCACGGGCAGCAATCCTGACAAGGGCAAACCGTCGGACGGGTCCGGCCAGGGCGACGGCGGCCAGGCGGCGAACAACGATCCGTCGACGCAGAATCCCAACGGGAATCCGACCGAGGGCGATTCGTCGCAGTCGACGCAGCGCGATCCCGACAAGGTCCCGGACTCGCGGCACACGCAGTTCGACGAGTCGGGTCGCGGCGACGGTGCGTCCGAGGAGAAACAGTTGCTGCGCGCGGTCGGCCCGGAGATTCGCCGCGTGGCCCAGGAGCTTCGCCGCGGCACGGTCGATCCGAGTCTGCTGAAGGAACTGGGCTGGAGCGAGACGCAGTTGCAGCAGTTCGTGCGGGCGTGGCAGGACGACGATCGCTTCGACCGTGCGGCCCAGGAGACGACGGCTTCGGGTACGGCGACCGTGACCACGCAACAGGGCAACGCGGACGTCACGGCTTCCAGCGGCGCGGCGGGAAGCGCGGTGGGCGGCGGCACAACGCGATCGGTCGGCGAGAACGACAACCAGTCGGAGAACGTCGAAGCGGCGGCACAGCGCACCAGCCCGCGCTACCGGTCGCAGGTGGAAGCCTACCTGAAATCCCTCAGCGACGCCGAGACCTCGGCGCCGTAATCCGTTTGTCACAGCGAATGACTCGACCCACACGCAGCGGCGCGTCTCGCGACCCGTTGCACATGATCGTCTCGTGAAGGGTGCCATGGCCGCTTGCGGCCATGCCGATGGCCGAGAACGCATGGCCGCAAGCGGCCATGGCACCAGGCTTCGCTCGGGATCTACGACAAGCAGATGGCACCCCCAGGCCACGGCATTTCACGATTGAATATACTCTGTCGACCAGCGGCATTGCCGTTATAGCCCCCAGCATCGCTGGGGGATCGAACGGTTGCGGACGTTCGTATCCCCCAGCAGTGCGGCGGGCTTGTGCGTGGCGCTGGGTGCCATGGCGGGGCGCTTACCGCAGGTGCTCAATTCCCTAGACCGTTGATTTGCTGCAGCAGTTGCAGGAACTCGTCCTTGTCGAGGTCGCTGCGCTGGGCCGTCACCTTGCCGCGACGGTCGTAGAAGACCAGCACGGGCGGCCCGCCGTGAACGAACTCGGCGTACAGCGCCGCGGCCCGCGTGCCTTGCGTCGGCGGTCCGGCGGTGACGTCGATCTTCAGCAGTCGCACGCCCTCGGCAGCGAGGTGGACCTCGTCGTCGCGGAAGACCTTGCGGTCCATGACGCGGCAGTTGGCGCACCAAGCGGCCGTGACGTAGAGCACGGCCGGACGGCCGTCGTTCCGGGCGGTCTCAAGGTCGCCGTCCTGGTACGCGGCCCAGGGAATCGTCTCGCGCAGCTCGAGCGACGGCAGGGCCTCGGTGGCGAGCATCACGACGCCCGCCACCACCAGGGCGGCCGCCGTGACGGTCCTCGCGATCCGGAAACCGCGCGACCACGGTCTGAACGTGCGGCCTTGGATGAAGCCGAGGTACAGAGCGGCAACCAGAGGCAGGGCCGATGTCGGCAGCCAGAACTGCGGCTCCGAAAGGTACGGTCGCAGGAAGTAGAGGATCAGCCCGAGGACCGGGAAGGCCAACAGGCTGCGGACCCAGACGAGCCACGGCCCGCCGCGCGGCACGCGGGTGAGCAGGCTCGTGAAGGCGCCAAGCAGCAGATACGGCAGGCCGAGTCCGAGCGAGAAGACGAAGAACAGTCCGCCGCCTGCCGCGGCCTGGGCCAATCGCCCCGCGCCCTGCGCGGCCATGCGGCTGCCCAGTTCGCCGACATAGATGACCAGCGCGGCGACGAACGGGCCGACGCACGGCGCCGCCACGAGTCCCACGGCGGCGCCCATGACGAGGGCGCCGAACAGTCCGCTCTTGCCTTGCAGCGATCCGAGCAGCGACGACGGGAGGCGAATCTCGAACGCCCCGAACAGACTGGCCGCAAGAACGGCCAGGACCACGCACAGGACCGCCACGCCCCAAGGACTCTGCAGGGCCCAGCCGATCTGGCTTCCGGCCAGTGCCGCGGCGCTGCCGAGAATCGTGAAGACGACGGCCATGCCGAGCACGTAGACGGCCGCCAGGAGCACCGTGGCGCCCACGCTGCGTTTGCCCTGCGAGGCGAAGAAGCCGACCGTGACCGGCACGACCGGAAAGACGCACGGCGTGAGGTTCATGGCCAGGCCCATGACGAAGACCAGGGCCAGCAGTCCAACCAGTCCCGCGCCTTCGAGGCGGCCGAGCCAGTCGCCGGCGTCGCTCTCGGCGACGGGGGGCTGCGATGCCGCTCCGTTGTCCGACGGCGGCGCCTGGGACGCGGACACGATCGCCAGCGGCAGAGGAATCGCCAGATGCTTCGGCGGCAGGCACGTGCTCTCGCTGCAGGCCTGGTAGTGCAGATCGAGCGGCAGGGTCGTCTCGGCCAGGGCCGCATCGGCGGGCACGGTCAACCGGCATTGCAGCCGCACGGTGCCTTCGTAGACGTTGATGGGTTCCAGCCCTTCGAACAGAACCAGCGGCTTTCCGGGCGGGTAGGTCACGTCGAGCCTGAATCCCTCGGCGGCGCGCTGGCCCAGCGAAAGCACGGTCGGCACGTACCCCTCGGCCACTTTGTTGGCCATGGCGTGGTGCTGCGGCTTGATGGTCACCGGCAGCGAGAAACTCGCCGTCCCTCCCGGCGCGACGACGACCTTCGGCGGCTCGATCGTCAGAATCTCGTCCGCGATGCCCGCGGCCTGTGACGTCGTCGCCATGAGGATCGTCAGCGACGCGAGGGCGAGGCCGTGGCGAAACGCTGTTGTCGGTCGTTGCGTTTTCATGCTTAAGGCTCCCGGAGTTGCAGGTGCGTTCGTTCCACGTGCCGCTCCGTCATTCTACGCAAGAATCGCGTCGCGGACAATGCGCCGTCCGGGCATTGCGGGCGGCGATTGTGTGTGCCGAATTGTCGCTGCAATCGTGTCAGACGCATTGAAAACACCGATGTGCGCGAGAAGATTTCTCCGGTTTGACTTGTACGGAATCTGGCTTATACTGCAAGTAGAGGACACGAGGAGAAAGGTGAGGCAGGCCGCTGTGAAGCCTCCGGGCAACTTGAAACCGGACGCCTCACGAGTGCGCCGCTGAATGCGGAGCCGAGAGACCGTTGCGGGACGTCACCGCAACATGTCGCCGGGCGCCCAATCGTGTACTGAGCTATCGGGCGTCCCGTCGGCAATCTTCGTGAGGCCCGGCCTGATGCCGCCCGGCTGAGCGACAGCCGGAAGTCGGCCGCCCGTCGCGGTTTCGCAAGACTTGCTTCACCTTATCTGCCTTTTCCGCACGAAGGCCGTTTCTTGTGGTGGTCGGTGCCTGGAATGGCGCACGTAGCCTGAAGGCCGTCCTGAAGCGCGAGGCGAGTTCATCGAAGGATCGATGCCGCCGAAGAACCATGCGACTGCGAGGCCAGGGCTGCACTTGACGAGACCATGCAGGAACGGCCTTCCGTGTTTCCACGAGCCGCACCCTATATCCAACTCACGCCAAAGATTTTCCTTCCGGTTATGATCCCGCGACGGGCGACGCGCGCGATCATGCATGAACTAGATCCGTTCGCGATCGGATGACTTGCTGGGTGCCATGGCCGCTCGCGGCCATGTTTGTCACCGCGTCTGATGCTCTCGGCATGGCCGCAAGCGGCCATGGCACCCGGCGCCACACACAAGCCCGCCGCACTGCGGCGGGATACGAACGTCGGCGACCGTTCGATCCCCCAGCGATGCTGGGGCTTCAACGGCAACGCGACCGGCGCAGAGAAAAGGCGAGGCGCCTCTACGGGACGCCTCGCCTGTGTCGTGTCGTGATCGTCGTGCCGCTCAGCCGCGCTTGCCGTGCCGCCGACGGGCCAGCATCGCCAGCCCCGCACCGAACAGCAGCATCGTCGTGGGCTCGGGAACCGGTTCCGGGACGATCTTGATCTTGCCCTTGGTGCGGTCGGGCTCGCCGCCGCCACCGCCACCACCGCCGCCTTCCGTGCCGCCGGGGGTGTCCTCGTCATCAGCCACGCCGCCACCGCCGAAACCGACCTGGCGACCGGCATCGGACACCAGGTTGACGATCGGCGGCAGGTAGTCGGACTGCTCGAACGTCTCCTGGACGCGCTCGTCGGGCACCTCGATGTTGGTGACGATGGAAACGTAGGGTCCCGGGTTGTTGCTGACGCCGACGACGACCGTCGCGCTGACGCTGGAGTCGGCAATGGCCGCCGGCAACAGGCCGAGGCTGAATCCGATCGAGAAGGCGCGGCCGGGATGCCTCTTGGGCTCGGTCGCCGTCTCGGCCATCTGGCCGAAGGCCGCACTGTAGGGCAGCAGCTCCTTGCTGTCGAGTTCGACCTTCAGGTTGTCGACGAACTCGACGGAGGTGCTGACGATGTCATCGGAGGCCGAGGCGGAGCGGCCGGTCTCGCTGTCGATCTGGAACCCGACCTGCAGGTTGCGGTGCGGGCGGACGTAGCTCAGGGCCGTCTCCGGAGCGTGCGACCATTTCAGGGCGTCGCCCGTGGGCCGTCCGCTGCGGGCCATGACGTACAACTGCGGGCCCAGCGACAGGTACGAGAAATCGCAGAGCGGATTGCCGATCTCGTCGTCGCCGATGTCGGCCATCTCGTACTTGGCGGACTTGGAGACCTTTCGCTTGGGCGGCTCGATCTCAGGGCTGCTGAAGATGAGCGAGTTGCTCACAGACGCCGGCCGGCTGCTCGTGGCGGCCGTCGGGGTCGCCAGTTGGGGCAGCGACAGCGTCTGGTCGACGGACTCGCCGTCGGTCAGCAGGCGCAGAGCGAAACCTCCGGCGGACGCGGCCGGCATGGCCGGCGGCGCACTGGGCATCTGAACGGCCGCCGGGCGCAACGTGACTCGTGATGTTTCGCCGTCCGACCACGGTGAAGCGACTGTGCCGCCGTAAGACGTGGCGGTCACGGCTGCACCGACGGTCAGTGCGCAGCACCACACGAATGATTTGGACAGAATACCCCTCAACATTGCTCGACTCCCCATACGACTTGGTCCGTGAGCGCACGGACACCGTGAGACTGGTGCAGGCCATGACCAGCGTTACATGGAGATGATCCTGCTTCTAGCGCCTCCCCCGAGGCATGGTTGCACGGCTTTTAGAGCCATGTACCGCTACTATTATAGGATGTAATCGCGGCAAACGCAAATCGACCGCGACGTTTTTCGGGAAAGCTCAGTTCTGGGCCCGGCCTTGATTCGTAAGGTCTTTATTATCAATGCCTTGCGACTCGCATGGGGTTTGGTTTATCGGACCCTGCTCGGAATTTTCCGCCCAGGCGGCCTGCCCCTCGGCGGGGCCGCTGCCGTTCAGCATGCGCATGGTCATCAGGGCGGCAAGGAGCGAAAGAAGGACGATCGAGAGGATAGCTGTTCGGGTCATGATGTACGGCTCCGTGGTTGTCGCGGCGACGGAACTGGGGTCGGCGCGGTGTTGTGTGAAGGGTAATAACGGCACTGGTCGTCGGCTCCGGGACATGGGCTTTCGGCTCGGCCACTGTCGCACCTTCTTGCCGTCGTCACGGCCCACGCGGGAGATCCGCGGCGACATCTCGCCGCAAGACCATCCACTTGCGATCGGGCGGACGACCTGCTGAGCGCAATGCTCGGCGACGATCGGGTCCGCATGCTTGCCGGAAGCCGGCCTCGACGCCGACGACCAACCGCAACCCGGATGACCGGGCTGCATGTGCCATATTGACTTGTCAACGCCCTGCCGCAGCGAACTTGGTGATGGCGGCGGGGCCTGAAAATGCGTTGGCTCGATCAGCTTGGGGACGGCGTGGCTCTTGGGTGACCTTCTCGCGTACGGCGCTTCCTGGGGAGGACTCCGCTTCTAAGGGGATTCCGATGTGCGGAGATTATAAGAATAAAAGCGCAGCACAGGTCAGGTCCAACCCGCAAACATCATCCCGGAGCGTTCGGCAGCGTGTCCGATTTTGTCTTAGGCGTCGTGGTCCGCTTTTTCCACCGGCAAACGTACAAGGGGAAGCCGGCAGACTCATTAGTTTACGACCAGCGCTCGGCAAGACACCACCGTCACAGATTGCCCGGGTGCGTCCTCATCTGAATCGGGGCGAGTGGAACCGGCACACACGGCATCGTTACCTCTGCTTCGGCCGCTGCGTCCGCCGCATACGGCCCTGTGTTGCCCGGTTTCGCCCGACGTCCATTTCTGAACTCACCTCCCTTTTAGGCGTCTCCACCGCCAACACTACGCACAAACGGCAAGGCGTCAAATGAGGGCTGGCGGGCAAGTTGTCGCAGGTGCGGCAACGTTCTGTGCGGCAAGAGGTTACGGTTCTTCTCGGTGGCGCCGGAATTCCTGTTGCAACCGTTGCGGGGGCCCGGAAACAGCGGCTTTTCGGATTTCGAGGAGGGCAACCGACCGGGTTGCCGCCGGGCCGCCAGCCCCGAAGGTGAATATTTTAACTTTTGCGGTTGACGGGCCGTTTCCGATAGGTTAAGTTTTTATCCGTTGGGCAACTCCTCTGGCGGCGGGTGCGGCCGCCGGGGATCACACCGGACATCTTGCAGTCGGGAAAGGGCAGGCCATGGACACCGAGCGTCACCTCAGCCGCAGGGAGCGGCAGATCATGGACATCGTCTACGCGCGTGGGAAGGCCACGGCCACGGAGGTGCTGGAGGCTATGGAGGACGCCCCGTCGCGTGCGGCGGTGCGGACGTTCCTGCGCATCCTCGAAGACAAGGGGCACCTCAAGCACGCCAAGGACGGCCGTGAGTTTGTCTACGAACCGACGCGGCCGCGGCAGCGGGCCGGGCAGTCGGCCATGCGGCGGGTTCTCGGCACGTTCTTCGGCGGCTCGCTGGAACGAGCCGTGGCCGCCTACATGGACGACCCCGCGGCCGAGTTGTCTGATGACGAGTTGAAATGCCTCTCGCGTCTGATCCGCGACGCCAGGCGGAAGGAGGACTGACCATGGGACCTCTGTTCGCTGCATGGCCCGCCGATCTGACGGCGCTTTGGCCGACGGTACTTCTGGACGCGGTCCTCAAGGGGCTGGTGCTGCTTGCGGCCGCATTGCTCGGCACGCGGATGCTGGGACGGTCGTCGGCCGCCGCTCGCCATATGATCTGCCTGCTGACGATCGTCGGCCTGCTGGCGCTGCCGCTTCTCTCGGCGGCACTGCCCGCATGGCGCGTCTTGCCGGACTGGGCATTGCCGCACCGCGCGCGGGCGGTCCCGGTGCGTGTGGCCGAACGCGCCGCGCCGGCGGCTGTGGCGACGGGCGAGGTCCGCGACGGCGCGGCAACGACCGTCAGTGGTCACGGGACGGCGATCCCCGTATCGAAGCCGGAACCGGGCACTTCGGCGGCAAACGAGGCTCCGGTGGGCGAAGGTCGGTCGGCGGCATGGTGGCTGACTGTTGTCGGGGCAGGGGCCTGGGCGCTTGGTGTGGCGGTGTGTCTGGTGCCGGTCGTGGCGGGGCGAATCTGCCTGCGGCGGCTGCGATGGCAAAGTGTGGCGGTTGTGGACGGGCCGTGGCGGGTGTTGCTCGACCGCGCCGCGAGTGAGCTGGGCGTGCGGCGTTCGGTGTTGCTGTTGCGAAGCGATCGGCGGGCCATGCCCATGGTCTGGGGGACGTTGCGGCCGAAGCTGCTCCTGCCGGCGGAGGCCGCCGACTGGCCGCACGAGAGGCTCCGAGCCGTGCTGCTTCACGAACTGGCCCACGTGCGGCGGATGGACTGTCTGTCGAAGTCCGTCGCCCATGTCGCGGCGGCAGTGCACTGGTTCAACCCGCTCGTCTGGCTGACCTTCCGGCGGATGCAGAGCGAGGCCGAGCGGGCCTGCGACGACCTGGTGCTGGCCTGTGGCCACCGGCCGGCCGACTACGCCGAGTGTGTCCTGGAGATCGCCTCGGGCCTCTCGACGAGTTTGCTTGCCGCGCAGGGCGGCATCGCCATGGCCCGGCAATCGAATCTCGAAGGCCGACTGCGGGCCATCCTCGACCGTGGTCTGAACCGTCGCCGCCTGACCCGCGTCGGCATCGTCCTGGCCGTCCTGACGGTCACCGTGGCCGTCACGTCGCTGTCGGTACTGAGGGCCCGCTCGGACTACGACAGCGCGGCCCTGCGCGCCGTGGCCAAGTGGGCGGCCGATCACGGCTGGGGAGCCCAGGACGTCGAGCCGACGACCCTCGAATCGCGCTGGCTGCCCGGCTGGCGGAACCTGCCCTTCGAGTTGAGCATGGCCGAAGAGGGCGACGCCCGCCTCTGCATCAATCTGGCCCGGCAAGTCAACTACTCGTACAATGGCGTTACGGAGTTTGACAAACACGAGATGCGCGAGGTCCTGGAAGCGATTCTGGCCCAGCGTCCGGACTACTTCTACGCCGAGTACCTGCTCAGCGTCTGGTACGGCCGTCGTGGGCAGAGCGATCGTAGCCGCGAGCTGATCGAGCAAGCGTACCGGCACGCGCCGGCGGTGATTGTCCAGCGCTACGAGTTGGCGGACGGGCAACCGCTGGCCGACGCCGACATTCAGGCCTTCGAACTGGAATGCAACCGCGTCAAGCGCAGCTCCCTCAATCCGAGTTTGAAACTTGCCTACTTCACCCTCCGCACCGATGCCGACGGCTGCATCTACCTGCCGACCTACGACACTGTCTGGCGGCGGTCGGCGGCATCGCATCCCGCGGGCTTCTCGTGCACCTTCCCGCGCCTGGGCTGGTTCAAGAGTTCGCGCAAGGTGGGCCTCCTGCCCGTGGCCGTTGTCGAGCCACAGGCAGCGGGCGTCGGCGGCCCCGCGACAGCTCGCCAATTGACCGTCATCGGGCAGGAACTGGAACTCGGCAACTCCAGCTTATCCACGCGTTTTGCCATCGACTTCGACACCGGACAAGTCCACGCACTGCCCGCGGAGATTCTCGCCGCCCAGTCGTTCGAGAAGACCGTTGCGTGGATTCAGGCGGTGGGCATCGACGCCTTGGCCGAAGGCAATGGCAACGACAGGCAGCTCGGGTGCTTCGACGCGGCGGTGGTGCCGCTGGAGGACGACCAGTGGGACGCCCCGGTCGACGCGATCGTGCAACGTGCGGCCGCGGCCGGGCAGCAGCTTCAGACCACGATGAAGATGCCGGGCGACGGCCGCTCGGCGACCTTCGCCGTCAGGACCCGCGAGGACGGCATCGCCCTGGTCCGCCTCATGCCGCCGCGCGACGCGGCCCCCGACCGGCTGCCGGTGCAGATCAAGGTCCTGCGGCCGGGCAAGGTCCACGAACTCCGCTTCGACGACCGCACGGCCGTCATGGGCTGGAACGGCAAAGCGGTGACGATTCCCGGGCCGCCGGTCTTTCCTGAGTGGATCCGCCAGACCACCGAGTTCAAGCTGTGGCAATATGCCGGCGACGTGCGAAACATGGTCACCTGGGACGCCCGCGGCAACCGGTACGTTCTGCAGGCTCTCGGATTCGTCGGGAACGCAAAGGGGCAGCGGCAGATGTTCATTCCGTACATCCAGATCTATCGCCCCGACGGCTCGCTGCTGTCCAAGCTCACCTGTGGCGACGATCTGCTGCCGCTGGAGTGGGAGCGCTACGACGCGGCCGACGGTCTTCGCCGGCGCGTCACGACACGGTCGTACAGCGAGAACGCCGAGGATCGACATCTCGACGACGCGTGCGAATACGAGGCCGACGGCACGCAGCGCGAGTGGCAGATCAACCGCGACGGCGTGGTCCGCGGCGAACTGGTGACGCTGCCGAGCGGACACATCTACTACGCCCGTTACGCGTGGCCGTTCGAGAAGGGCGGCGCGTTCGACGAAGCTCTTGCCGCCGAAGGGCGGCGAAAGGACGCGGCGAGGGTCGCGCGGGACATGCTGAGCGCCGCGGCCGCAAGTCACCAGGACGTGGTCGGCCGCCTGCTGACGCCGGATTCACCGATCGTCGCCCGGGTGGCTGACTTCTGCGGCGAGCTTGACGGGGCCAAGCCCGAGATGTCGCTGTCCAAGGCGACCGTCACCATGGACGACGGCGGCGGCAAGGCTACGGTCGTCATCAACGTTACCTATTCCGACAAGCAGGTCAAGACGCGGACCGTCGACTTGGTCAACCGCGACGACTACTGGCTCGTCAGCGACGTGCGGTAACATTGAGCCTCGGCTTGACACGCCCGCTTCGCCGAACCATGATATCCGTAGCCCGGCTTCCCGCCGGAGGAGGCCGTAACCGGGAATTCTTGCCGGCAGCATTTCGATAGACATGCGGCGTCACTGTCCGGATGGAGGCGGCACGGCATGCAGCGACTCGCCATGCGATTGTCGGAGGTCGTCTCGACGGCGCTGAACGTCCTCCTGCTGTGCGTGGGACTGGTCGTGCTGGGGCTGGGAGTTGCGCTTGCCGCTCAGGCCGCCGTGAGACTGCTTTGCTGGCGGCGCACCGCGGGAACGGTTGTCGGCTACCGTCGCGACGAAGGGTGCTTCCTTCCCGTGATTGAATATCTGCTGGACGACGGCACGGTCGTGCGCTTCACGGCCGGTTCGGGCAGGGGCGTGCGCTCATTCAAGGAAGGCACCGCCGTGCCGATCTTCTACGATCCGGGCGACCCGCAGCGGGCCGACCTGCGGACCTTGGCCGCCCTGTGGTTGACGCCGGTTGTGCTCATTGCGATGGGGGCCCTGTTCGTCACGCTCCAAGTGCTCTCCATGCTGGGCTGTCTGGCACAATGAATGCACAGTATGAGCATCGTCACCGACTGGTTGCCGCACGGTCTCAGGACTGGGTGCCATGGCCGCTCGCGGCCATGAGTTCTCAGACCCACCGGCATGGCCGCAAGCGGCCATGCGGGGTTGCGCACGAACCGGTCGGTATCTGACGACAAGGCGGACCGCCCCAAGGTGTTGCGTCACGAACATGCCGATCGCAACGGCGAGGGTGCCACGCGTCTACTTGTAGACGCGTGCTCGCGTGCAACTGGCTTGGCGGCATGCTTCTGC
>JAFGPY010000364.1 GCA_016935955.1 Planctomycetota bacterium | reverse complement strand
TGATGATCTCGCGAGCCGTCACGAGCGTGCTCGTCGGGTAATAGAACTTCAGCTCGTCGGTCGCCTCGGGCCAGCCGAGCGTCGAGTGCGGCCACAGGGCGCTGGAGAACCACGTGTCGAGCACGTCGGGGTCCTGCTGCATGGCGATGCCGTCGCCCAGCTCGTCGCCCGCCAACTCGCCCTCGCACGGGCAGACGTACCACGTGCCGTTGTCGGTGTCGCGGCGATAGGCCACGTCTTCGCGACCGGCGAACGCCTTCGCCATCTGCTCGTCGGTCACTTCGGCCGGCGCGTACCAGATCGGAATGCGGTGTCCCCACCACAGTTGGCGGCTGATCGGCCAGTCGCGCAGGTTCTCGATCCACGACAGGTACGTCTGGCCGTAGCGGTCGGGATGGAACCGCACGCGGCCGCTCGAGACGGCCTCGCCCGCGGCCTGGGACAGGTTGCGCTTGGGGTCCTTCACGGCCACGTACCACTGGTCCGACAGGTACGGCTCGATCGGCACGTGGCTGCGGTAGCTGTGGCCGACCTCGTGCGAGTAGTCTTCGATCTTCTCGACCAGGCCCAGGGCCTCCAGGTCGGCCACCACGCGCTTGCGGGCCTCGAAGCGGTCGAGCCCGGCGTACTTGCCGCCCTCGGCGTTGATCGTGCCGTTGGGTTCCAGGACATTGATCACCGGCAGGTGGTGCCGCTGACCGATCGCCCAGTCGTTGAAGTCGTGGCCCGGCGTGACCTTGAGGCAGCCCGTGCCCGTCTCGCGGTCCACGTAGTCGTCGGCGATGATGGGAATCTCGCGGCCCATGAGCGGCAGGGTCACCGTGCGGCCAATGAGCTTCTGGTAGCGCGGGTCCTGCGGATTGACGGCCACGGCCGTATCGCCGAGCATCGTCTCGGGCCGCGTGGTGGCCACGACCAGATGCGTGATTACCGTGGCACGGGCATCTTGCCCGTGCGTCCCAGGGCCATCCTGGCCCTGGGTTTTCTGCATTCCCACCCACGGCCAGTTGCGAAGCCCGGCACGCTCGGGATTGTTGACGACGTACTGAACGGCGTGCCCGAAATCTTCCTCATCGCGGATCAAGTGGTCGTAGTACCCTTCCTGCCAGAACGAGCCCGTACAACCCAGGGCCTTGTTGGCTTCTTTGGCCGTGAAGGACTTCCACGAGTGCAGGATGTCCGGCAACTCATGACTTCCAATGGGCCTGACGATGACGTGGACATGGTTCGGCATGACGGACCATGCGACGAGCTCGTAGCGATCTCCGTCGAAATACTTCAGGGCATCCTGGACTATTTGTGCGACTTCGGGATTCCTAAGGTGGCATTCCCCGCGGCCAACGTGCAACTCGCTCTCAACCCGCGCCTGATACAATTCGTGCAGTTCCTTGCGCTCCTGCCACGTCAGGGACCGGCCTTGACTTTCGGCTCGTTGCATGATTTCCGCCCACAGTCGCTGCCATGACTCGGCGACGTGAGCGGGAAGAGAATCGGCCAGGCGGAACGTGACCGCGTACGTAGCGCCGGTTTGGGTCCAGTGGGGAAGACACGCTCCGTGTCGCCTGGTTACCGACGAGTCTTCCACGGGCAAGATGCCCGTGCCACGGGACAGCACGACCGGTTCGCTCAGCGGGTAGCGGATGTGCCAGAAGTGGCTGTGGACGGTCTCGTACTCCACCTCGTCGTCGGCCAGGGTGGTCTCGGTGGCCGGGTCCCAGTTCACGAGCCGCTTGCCGCGATAGATCAGCCCGTCGCTGAACAGGCGGAAGAACGTGTGCCGCACAGCCCGGGCGCACATCTCGTCGAGCGTGAACCGTTGCCGCTGCCAGTCGCATGAGCAGCCCATGCTCTTGAGCTGGCCGCAGATGCGGGCCTCGTACTCGTCCTTCCATTGCCAGATGCGGCGCACGAGCTCGTCGCGGCCCACCTGGTGGCGGGTCTTGCCTTCCTCGGCCAGGATGCGCTTCTCGACGACCGTCTGCGTGGCGATGCCGGCATGGTCCGTGCCGGGCATCCAGAGGGCATTGCGTCCCTGCATCCGCCGCCAGCGGATCAGGATGTCCTGCAGCGTGTTGTCCAAGCCGTGGCCCATGTGCAGGGCGCCGGTGACGTTCGGCGGCGGGATGACGATCGTGTAGGGCTTGCCTCCCTTGCCGGGCACGGCGTGGAAGTAGCCGCCCTGGTCCCACAAGGATTGCACCTCGGCCTCGAAGGCCGTCGGATCGTATTGCGGCGGAAGTTCGGGCGTCTGATTCTCACTCATGGTCTGCTCGCGTTCCTGGTTGTTCCGTACACTCCACTCGGGTGCCATGGCGGCCGTTGTCCGCCGCCATGCCGGGTGTAAGGAGTCTTCGCGGGCACGCCCGCGCCGTGCCTCTACATTTGCTGCCGCGTGCGTTCGTCGGCTACTGCCCGGCCGTCGCCTCGCGGTCTTTCAGCAGCTTGTACTCGATCGAGTCGGTCAGAGCCCGCCACGAGGCGTCGATGATGTTCTCCGACACGCCGACCGTGCCCCAATGCTCGTCCTGGTCCTTCGACTCGATCGTCACGCGGACCTTGGCGGCCGTGGCTGCCTGCGAGTTGATGACGCGGACCTTGTAGTCCGTCAGGTTCATCCCCGACAGGTTCGGATAGTAGCCGAGCAGCGCCTTCCGCAGGGCGGCGTCCAGGGCGTTGACCGGGCCGTCACCCTCGGCCACGTGGTGCTCCAACTGGCCGTCGATGCGAATCTTCACCGTGGCCACCGTGACCGGGGCCTTGCCGTCGTCCTTGTAGATGTTCACGTGATAGTTGTCGAGGTCGAAGAACCGGGTCTGCTGTCCCAGTTCCCGCCGCAACAACATTTCGAACGACGCCTCGGCCGCCTCGAACTGGTAGCCGTCGTTTTCCAGTTCCTGCACGCGGTCGCGCAGCCGGGCCATCAGCGCCTTGTCGTCCTGCACGTTGAACTTGCTGGCTTTGCTGGCCACGTTGCTCGCGCCGGCCAACTCGCTGATCAGGATGCGGCGGGTGTTGCCCACCTGGTCCGGCACCACGTGCTCGTAGCTCCGCGTGTCGCGGGCCACGGCCGAAGCGTGCATGCCTCCCTTATGGGCGAAGGCGCTCGGGCCGACGTACGGCTGGTTGGCCACGAGGTTCATGTTGCAGATCTCGTAGACGAACCGCGACGTTTCGGTCAGGTGCTGCATGCGATCCTGCGGCAACAGTTCGTGGCCGAGCTTCAGTTGCAGGTTGGCGATGCACGTGCAGAGATCGGCATTGCCGCAACGCTCGCCCAGGCCGTTGATCGTGCCCTGGACCTGCGTGCAGCCGGCCGCCACGGCGGCCAGGGTCCCGGCCACGGCCAGCCCCGTGTCGTTGTGCGTGTGGATGCCGACGGCCACAGAGAACCGTTCGGCCACCGCCCGCACCGTGGCCTCGATCTCGCTCGGCAGCGTGCCGCCATTGGTGTCGCAGAGCACGAGCCAGTCGGCCCCGGCGTCGGCGGCCGCCTGAAGGCACGCCAGCGCGTACTCGCCGTTGGCCCGGTAGCCGTCGAAGAAGTGCTCGGCGTCGAAGAGCACCTCGCGGCCGCGGTCCTTCAGGTAGCCGACCGAGTCGGCGATCATCTTCAGGTTCTCGTCGAGCGACACCCGCAGGGCGCCGGTGACGTGGAAGTCCCACGACTTGCCGACCAGGGTGCAGGCCGGCGTCTCGCTGGCCAGCAGGGAGGCCAGTCCCACGTCGTCGGCCGCCTTGACACCGGCGCGGCGCGTCATGCCGAACGACGTGATGCGGGCGTGCGACAGGGGCTCGCGCCGCAATTCGCGGAACAGGGCCTCGTCCTTGGCGTTGGAGTGCGGGAAGCCGCCCTCGATGTAGTCGATGCCCAGCAGGTCGAGCCGCCGGGCGATCATGAGTTTGTCGTCCAGGCTGAAGGAGACGCCTTCGGTCTGTGCGCCGTCGCGCAACGTCGTGTCGTAGGTTACCAGTCTGGTCATATCTCATTCGGCCGCTGGGGCCGCCTCGCTCTGAAATCAGGACAACAAAAAACCCCGAAGCACCTTGCTGGGTCGGCTCCGGGGTTTGAGCGTTTGAAGCGCGGCGTCACGCCCCGGAGGCACCGGGTACGATGACGATGATGCGGCGCACGGCCATCCGGGACCCGTTGCGAGCATCACAACGACATGTCACCTTCCGGTTGGCCATTGCGCCAGAACCTCCCACGTGCCTGTTTCACAGAGACACACTATGATAATCCTATCGGCACGGCGGTCAAGGAAAATGAAGGTTCCATGCCGGGGCGGGGTTTCGGCCTCACCGCAGCATCTGCCGCAGGCCCGGCGTGGTCACGGTGCCGACGTAGCCGCCCTCGGCGTTCTCGACGACGATCCAGAAGGTGCCCATGCGGCTCATGCGGTCGATCGTCTCCAGCAATGGCATCGTCTCGGGCACGCGGCGCTCGGCTTCCAGGACCACCGTCGGCCAGTCGCCGTCATACTGCGACAGGTTGCGGGCCTTGCCGGGGGCCACCAGCGCCCCGGCGGCGCGGCCCTGCTCGTCCAGAAGCATCACCACGGGCAGGGCCGTCTGGATCCGGACCGGCCCGCTCTGGGGCTGCGTGGTCTCGACGACCACGGCCTGGACGTTCGGGTCGATGGCCTGCCCGGCGGTCATGCGGCCCATTCGTTCGACGTTCCGCGTCGAGCGGTACGCACCCAGGGCGGCCGAGCCGATGAACACGCCCAGGGCGATCGGCCAGATGGTCCCCACGTCCAGGCGGCCTTCGGTGACGTAGAAGTACGTCCCGAGAGCAATCATTGCCGCAGCCAGTACGAAGCCCGCCGCGGCGGCTATGCCCGCCGACAAGGTGCGTCGGCCGGTCATCCACCAGAGCACGCCCTGCAGAAGGCGTCCGCCGTCCAGCGGATAGGCCGGCAGGAGGTTGAAGATCATGACGGCCGTGTTGAACTGGGCCACTCTCCAGAACAGGTCCACGACGACCGGCGGCGACACCAGGATGAATTCGCAGATTGCCGCTACGACGGCGAACACGACGGCAAGAACCAGCGAGACCACGGGTCCGGCCGCGGCCATGACGAACTCATCGCGCGGACGCCGCGTGAAGCCGCCCATGCGGGCCACGCCGCCCAGGGCGAACAGCTCGACCGACAGCACCGGCACGCCGAAGGCCTTGGCGGCCAGGGCATGGCCAAACTCGTGAAGCAGCAAGGAGCCAAGGTAGAGCACCGTGGCGATCAGCGACAGAAGGTAGACCGTTTCGGACGGCAGATCGGAGAAGTACTTCGGGTAGTACGACTTGGCGAGGTTCCAGAAGACCACGGCGAACAGGATCAGCCACGAG
>JAFGPY010000363.1 GCA_016935955.1 Planctomycetota bacterium | reverse complement strand
GGCCACGGGTGGGCGTCGATGTCGGCGATCTCGTCCTTGCCCGCCAGCGGGCTGTAGCACAATTCGCCGTAGGAGCCGCCCTCGTAGTGAACGACCCGCGTGCGGAATCCCCACAGCGAATCGGTCTGAGCGGCCGCGGCCGGGCGATCGCCCTGTTCGGCCGCATCGTCCTTCTTCCTCTTGCGGCCCTGCATGCCGACGTACCACGTGTCGACGCCCAGGCGGTCGAACAGCGACTCCTTGGTGTCGGTCCCCAACCGCGCGTCCAGCGCGTCGTAGACTTCCTTCTCCGCGTCGAAGGTCATCGGCACGCGATCCGCCAGACGGTGGTCCATGGCCGCAAGCACGCGCTGCTTGGACGTCATTGTTTCGGGCATCATTTCTATCCTCGGCTTTCCGCTTGCAAGGTGCAGGGCACAGTTTGCCGTGTCCGGGCTCCGCTTGTAGCCCACGTCCCATCGAGTCTACGCTACCCGCGGTGCCGCCGCCTGTGACCTTCGTCACCGGGCCTCCGGCGACGGCAGAAGCCGTTTCGGAATATGTGCCGCAGTGGCCTCGCCCTGTCGTGCGGAAAGAGCGAACGGCTTTGCCGTCGCCGCGGCCGCCTACAACTTTTCGACGGTTGTCGTGTTATCACGGGCAGCGAGTCAACGGTCGTCCCGCCGGTTGGCGTAAGCTTGGGTGACCGGCGAGTCCGCACCATGGAACAACGCCCCGCGCGGTGCGGGGCGTGTTCCACTATAGCTCGTTGGCTGCCGGTCGAAGCGGGACCGTTACAGGTCCCACGACGCGCGGCCGCTGCGCAGGGACACCGGCGGTGAGAAAATCTCCTGGAAGATGATCGCCCGGCGGGCCACTTCCGCGTCTTGCAGGTCCACCTCGATGCCGCGCTCGGCCGACTCGGGGGTCTCAAGAAACCCCTCGGCTGAGACGGTCGGTCGGGCCGTCCGAACGTGCCGCACGACCACCTGGCTCTGCAGATCGGCCAGGCGACGCTGCCTTTCGAGTTCCTCCTGCGCGAGCCGCTGCTGCTCGTGACGCAATTCCGCATCCACACGCAATGTGTCGTCCTGGTCCGGCTGCGGCCGAAGAGTGATCGGCACGCCGGCCGGACGCCCCGTCTGGTACGGCGCGCGGCGAACGACGCGCTGCGATCTTGCGCCTTGGCCCTGCACGGCAGGCGGTGCCGATTGTGCGGCCCGTCGTCCGTAGGCCTGCATCTTCTCCAGCGGCGTCATCTCCCTTTGCCCACGCACAGAACGCTGGGGCGTTTGCGGCTGCTGCCGCGGCGAAGCTTGCTGCGGCTCCAACTCGCGGCGGCGATCACGCTCGCGCCTCTCCTTCTCCTGTTTCCACTTGGCCAGCACCTGCAGGCCGCCGATGATGATCATGACAATGATCGCACCAACGGCACTAATCAGGTCGCTCGCAGCAAGAATAGTCGTTGAGTCCATCATCTCACCTTAGCTCTTCGGCCCTTCGCTCTTTCCGCTGCCGCCGATGTTGTCGCGCATCTGTGTGTCGGCTTGGATGTTTCGCAGCCGGTAATAGTCCATGATGCCCAGGTTGCCCGAGCGGAACGATTCGGCGATGGCCAGCGGAATCTCGGCCTCGGCCAGCACGACCTTGGCCCGGTTCTCCTGCGTGCGGGCCTTCATCTCCTGTTCCTGGGCCATGGCCATGGCCCGACGCTTCTCGGCCTCAGCCTGGAAGCGCCGCTTGTCGGCCTCGGCCTGGTCGGCCTGCAGCTTGGCCCCGATGTTCTCGCCCACATCCACGTCGGCGATGTCGATCGACAGAATCTCGAACGCGGTCCCGGCGTCGAGGCCCTTGGAGAGCACCTTCTTGGAGATCTGGTCCGGGTTCTCCAGCACGCTCTTGTACGAGTCGCTCGAACCGATGGTCGTCACGATGCCTTCGCCGACGCGGGCGATGATCGTCTCCTCGGTGGCGCCGCCGACCAGCCGGTCGATGTTGGCGCGGACCGTCACGCGGGCCTTGGCCTTCACCTGGATGCCGTCCTTGGCCACGGCGTCGATAGTCGTCTTGCCCGAGGCCGGATTGGGGCAGTCGATGACCTTGGGGTTGACCGAGGTCTGCACGGCGTCCAGAATGTCGCGACCGGCGAGGTCGATGGCCGTCGCCGTCTTCCACGACAGATCGATGTTGGCCCGGTTGGCGGCAATCAGGGCGTTGACCACCTTGGTCGGCCGTCCGCCCGCGAGGTAGTGGTTCTCCAACTCGTCGGTCGTGACCGGAATCCCCGCGCGCACCGCCTGGATGCGGGAGTCGACGATGACTCCCGGATTGACCTTGCGGAGCTTCATGCCGATCAACTGCATGATGCTCACCCCGGCCCGGGCCGAGAAGGCCCGCACCCAGAGGCCGAACAGCGACGCGGCGTAAACGAAGAAGATGAACCCGATCAAGGCCAGAACGGCAATGACGGCGTAAAGCAGAACTTGAGGCATGTCAGAGTCCTTTCATTCAGAGAGGGTCGGTTTCATTTGTCTGTTCATCTTCACGTGCCATGGTCTGCACGGCCTCCAGGATGTCACCGCCATCCAGGTCGAAGGCTGCGGCCGTCTCCCATGGCAGATCGATGTTGGCCCGCCTGGCGGCTAGCAGGGCGTTGACGACTTTGACCGGATCGCCGCCAAGGAGATTGTGCTTCTCCAGGTCGTCGATTGAAACCTGAAGCCCGGCCCGGACAGACTGAATCCGCGCGATCACGATGTCCCGCAAGTTCACCCTGCGAAGCTTCATACCGACCAATCGCGCCATGCTGATCTGCGCCTGGGCCGAGAAGGCCTGCACCCACAGGCCGAACAGCGGCGCGGCATAGGCGAAGAAGATCAGGACGATCACGGCCATGAGGGCGACGATCGTGTAGAACATTGCCAAAGGCATCTCAACGTCCTTTCGCCGGTCAACCGTCCTGCTGGACGACTCGCACAACGAGGTTCATACCGGAGCTGCGGACCACCTGGACCGTGGCTCCCGCGTCGATCATGCCGCTCTCGGCCGTGGCCACCAGGCGGCGGCCGTCGATGCGAACCGCACCGCTCGGCCGCAGCACCGTCTCGGCCGTGCCCGTCTTGCCGACCAGGGCCTTCAGACCCTCGGCCTCAGGCGTGCCGCTGCCGGTCGTGTCCGTCGGGGCGCCCGCCAGGAAGAACCGAGCCGTAAAGGGCAGCTTCGGCAGTGTCCGCGGCAGCAAGTACAGATAGACCGGTACGGTCACCAGCAGGCCCAGGGCGACGATGATGCCGGCCGCCGACGAGACGTTCGTGAAGGTCAGCACCACGGCGCCCACCAGCGACGCCAGGCCCATGCCCAGGAACAGGCCGAACATGGGCGTCAGCAGTTCGATGGCCAACAGGGCCAGGCCGGCCAGGATCAACACGGCGACGAGTGCGAGAGCCCAGGTCATTGGTCGATTCTCTCCACGATCAGGCGATTGCCCTCATGACGCAGCACCCGGACGCGGGCGCCGGCTTCGATGATCGAGCCGTCGCTGACGGCGTCGACCAGCGTCTGGCCGATGCGGACCTTGCCCACCGGGCGGCAGACGCTCTCGACGACGCCCTGGTCTCCAGGACGAACACCACGGATCGGCGACGCCTCGGCCGCTGGGTCCTCGTTGAACGTCGGCACGTCGGCCAGAACCAGCGGCGTGGCGAAACGAGCTTTCGGCAGATACTTCGAGATCACGGCGGCAACGATCAGCGAGCCGACGAAGCCCATCATCAGCCCGGCCCCCGTGTCGGCCAGTAGCCGCAGATCGAGAGACGTCTCGGGCCACGAGAAGATGTCGGGGTTGGCCCCGCGGATGCCCGTGGCCAGGAACCCGGCGATCATCAGCACGATGCCCGAGATGCCTAGCACGCCGAAGCCCGGCGTGATGAAGACCTCGACGAGCAGCATCACCAGCCCGACGGCCATGACCAGGATTTCCCAGTGGCTGGCCAGCTCGAGGACGTAGCGGCTGCCGATCAACGTGCCCAGACAGATGATGGCCAGGACGCCGGCGATGCCGAAACCCGGCGTGCGGATCTCCATGTACGCCAGCACGAGCGTGGCCATGATCAGCAGCGTGCTGACGCCCATCGAGTTCATGAACTCGGCGATCGTCTGGGCCGGCGTGTGTTCCAGGCGGATCAGCTCTGCGATGTGATAGTGAGCCTGCACTTGGTCCAGGTTCTCGAACAGTTGCTCAGCGAGACCCATGGCGATGGCCTCGTTGGCCGTGACCGTCAGGAGGCTGTCATCGCTGTCCACGGACCTCAGGTACTCCCACGGTGAGGCAGCCGCGTCGGTCGGCACATCCGGCGACTCATCGTCCGACGGCGGCGCGCCTACCACCTTGTGCTGCCAGTTTTTGGCGTCAACGTACTGCAACTCGCCGGTCTGGCGATTGCGGATCAGCCAGACTTTCAGCGACATGGTGATCATGGCTTGGCATAGTACCTCGTTGTAGCCGTTGTGTCTGGCGCTGATACGGGCCTCGGCCCGCAGGGGCGATTCGCCCTTTTCACGCAGCATGCCGGGGATGTCCTGCAGGCCTCCTTGGGGCGACACGCTGATCGGCATGGCGTCGCCCATGACGCCGGTCGGCGTCATGATGATCTCGTCGCAGGCCAGCGAGATGATGGCTCCCGCGCTGTAGGCCTCGGGGTTGACGAACGCCACGGTATAGACGTCGCTCAACTCGTCAATAATCATGCGGACGATGTCTCGCGTCGGAATGAGCATGCCGCCCGGTGTGTTCATCTCGAAGATGATCATCGTGGCGCCATCCCGGCGGGCCTCGGCCACCTTCTGGGCAACGATGTCGTAAGTGGTCAGCTCGATGACGCCGCGAATCGGAATGACGGCCGCCATGGGCACCACGTCGGGCAGGGCGGGGCGGTTCTGTGCAACGCGCGGAGCGAACCAGCCCTCGTCGGTCACCCGGGCGCCGGGTGGCGGCTGGAAGGCCGCGGGCGCTTCGGAATCCTCAGCAGGGGCCTCCTGGGCCGGGCAGAGCTGGACGATGAAGGCTGCGGCCGCCATCGCCAGGGCGGCAAGGACCATCGGCAGGCTGTGTCCACGTCGTTTCATCCGCACCGCGTCTCCACCTGGATGCTCTCGTGACGTGCCGAGTACATTGTACTGCTTTGCCCCTCCGGTCACAATACCGGCGTAAGCGTCGCATCGGCCCACGGGCGGGGGGCGCATCGCCCCCGCTCCTGAATAACGCACAACGCCTGCCGGTTCGTTCCTTAAATCCGGTGCCTAGGGGGCGGCCTTCTCTGCCGTTGCGGCCTTCGCCGGCGAGGGAGCCGGCGCATCGCTTGCGCTGACGCCGGCGGTCATGGCGAAACGCATGGCCTCCTCGACGCCCATGCTGGTCGGGCGCACCTGGTCGGCCGGCACGACGAATGTCAGGCCGCCGATCATGTAGCTCATGGGCACGTAGACGGCGATCATATCGCGTCCGTCGTTCTCCAGGCCGCAGCCGCGCAAGTCGTCGCGGGTCACGAGGCCGAGGGCGTCGAGCTGGCTGCCCGGCAGCCGCACCAGCACCACGCGTGAGAACGATTGCTTCTTGCCGCCGAACATGCCGAGCATGTCCTTGATGCCGCCGTAGAGGGTCTTGACGAGCGGAATCCTCTGGAACCAGCCCTCGACCAGTTCGACGAGCTTACGGACCAACCACCAGCGGGTGACAATGCCTATGGCCAGGGCCAGGACCAGCCCGGCGGCGATGCCCATGCCCGGAACGTAATACACGCTCTTGAGACCCAGCAGGCCGATTTCCGGCTCCCTGACATCGGGCGACGTGCCGAGCAAGTCTTCCAGCAGTCCCCCGAGCAGTCCCTCGGCCATCTCTCCCAACCAGATCAGGATCGAGATCGTCACCAGCAGCGGCAACACCAGGGCCATTCCCTGGGCCATCAGTCGCAACAGTCGTTTCATGGCATCGTCTCCCGAGATCTGTCGGCCGGGGCGGCCCATCGGCCGCTTGCAGTTCCGGCAACGGTATCCCGACAATGCGGATTTGTCAACCTCTGCCGCCGGTGTCGCCGGGCGAGGCCCGTCGGGAATACGCTCGGCAGGCCCTTGACATTCCGGGCCATCGCAGGACAATGAGCCCCTTTGGCGTCCCCGCGTGGGGGGCTCCTACCGTGGTCGCAGCAGACAAGAAGGAAGCCAGTGATGCCGAAGATCGTATTCATCGGAGCGGGAAGTCTTGTGTTCAGCCGGCGGCTGATGATGGACATGTTGTCGTTTCCGGCGTTGAGGGAAAGTCATTTCGCGCTGGTTGACGTCGACGAGACCAAGCTCGGCTACGCGAAGCGCGTGGCGGGGCGGGTCATCCGTGAGGGCAAGTTCCCGGCCACGTTCGAGGTGGCGACCGACCGCCGCAAGGTGCTCGAAGGCGCCGACTACGTCGTCTGCATGATCCTTCACGGCGGCATCGACGTTATCAGCCAGGACATCGACATCCCCATGAAGTACGGCGTGAGCCAGTGCATCGGCGACACGCTGGGACCGGGCGGCGTGTTCCGCACGCTGCGGACGGCCCCAGTGCTGGTGGACCTCTGCCATGACATGGAAGAACTGTGCCCGGACGCCCTGCTGCTGAACTACACCAACCCGATGGCCATGCTCTGCTGGTCGATGTACGCCGCGAGCGACGTGCCGTTGGTGGGCCTGTGCCACTCAGTGCAGGGCACGACGATGCAACTGGCCAAGGCCGTGGACGTGCCGTTCGCGGAGTGCGACTACTTCGTCGCCGGCATCAACCACCAGGCCTGGGTCCTGCAGATGCGGCACAAGGGCCGCGACCTCTACCCCGACATTCTGAAGCAGTGCGAAGAGGGCGGCAAGCTGCGCAAGGACGAGCCGGTCCGCGCCGAGCTGTGCCGCCAATTCGGCTACTTCGTCACCGAAGGTTCCGGCCACAACAGCGAGTACATCCCCTGGTTCCGCAAACGGCAGGACATCCTCGACGAGTTCTGTCCCAAGGGGTGCACGTGGGCCGGCGACCACGGGTTCATCAAGGTGCTCTACGGCGACAATCGCACCAACTGGCAGGCCCAGATGGAGAAGATCGCCGGCGGCGAGGAGCCGCTGAAGTTCGAACGCAGCCCCGAGTACGGTTCCTACATCGTCAACGCCTGTGAGTCCAACGAGCCGTTCCGTTTCAACGGCAACGTGCCGAACACCGGGCTGATCACCAACCTGCCGGAAGGTTGCTGCGTGGAGGTTCCGTGCGTGGCCGACAAGGCGGGCATCACGCCGTGTTTCGTGGGCGACCTGCCGCCGCATCTGGCGGGCATCAACCGCACCAACGTCAGCGTCCAGGAACTGGCCGTCGAGGCGGCCCTGACCGGCGACCGCGAGGCGGCCTTCCAGGCCGTAGCGCTCGATCCGCTGACTGCGGCCGTGTGCTCGCTGAAGGAGATCCGGGCCATGGTCGACGAGATGTTCAAGGCCGAGGCCAAGTACTTGCCGCAGTTCGGCGACGCCTGATTCGGCGGCCGGTCATTTCGTAATCTTACAAGGGCGACTTCTTTCGGGAAGTCGCCCTTCCTTTTTGCACTTTCCTACGATGCCTCGGCCTGCGGGCATAATCGCTTCTGCGGCCCGTGCCCGGGGTCGTTTGCCGCGGAATGTTGCCTTATTCAACACACCGCCGATTGATTCGTGAGCCGGACCGACCTTCCTGGTTTAATAATAGGGCTTGAGGGTCTTAGCAGGAACCACCTCCTCGGCGAGCAGTTGCGGTGCGCCCACGCAACGTGCAATGAACCGTGCCGGCAAGGCGCAGACACGATGAAGGAGTTCACGATGAGTAGCGGCATCTTGGGAACAGGTTTCGTCAGGGCGACTCTGGCCACGCTGGTCCTGGCTGCTGTCGCTTCATGCACGGCCGCCGACGTCACGCTCGTGCAGGACGGCAAGAGCGATTACGTGGTCGTGCTGCCGGCCGAGGCCAGCCCGTCGGAGAAGTGGGCGGCCGAGGAACTGGTCAACCACGTGAAGGAAATGAGCGGCGCGACGCTGCCCGTGCAGACGGCCGGCGCCGAGGTGCCCGAGAAGGCGATTGTCCTGGGCTTCGGCGATGCGGCCAAGAGCGTGGGCGTCGAGGCCGACACGTCGCTGGGCTCGGACGGGTTCATCATCCGGACCGTCGGTTCGCGTCTGGTGATCGCCGGCAGCCGCGTGCGCGGCACCTTGTACGGCGTCTACACGTTGCTGGACAGTCTCGGCATCCGCTGGTGGTACCCCGGCGAGACGCTGGTGCCCAAGGCGGCCACCATCACAATCCCCGAGACCGATGACCGCCAGGTGCCGAAGCTCGAATACCGCGACATGATGTTCCTGGAGAACTTCAACCCACAGGGCAAGCTCTGGGGGGCGCGGAACAGGGTCAACGGCATGGCTTGGCAGGAGACGGACGAGAAGCTCGGCGGCTGGTACCGTGTCAGCGGCAACCTGGTCCACTCCTACAACTCTCTGCTCGATGCGTCGGGCGTGAAGATGACCGACGCCATGTGGGCCCAGCGGGACGGCAAGCCGCAGGTCCGCAAGCAGCCGTGCCTGTCGAATCCGGACGTGCTGGCTGCTGTGGTCAAGGCCGTCATCGCGCAGTACAAGGCCGACCCGAACCTGAAGTGCGTCGTCGTCGGCCAGGAAGACAACCGCAACTTTTGCCAGTGCGATGCCTGCGCAGCCGTTGACAAGGAGCAGGAGTCCAACGCCGGTCAGGTAATCACTTTCGCCAACAAGGTAGCCGAGCAGGTCGAGAAGGAAATTCCGAACGCCAAAATTCTGACGGCCGCCTACGAGTGGTCGCGCAAGCCGCCGAAGACCCTCAAGCCTCGCGACAACGTCTACATCACGCTGTGTTCGATCGAGTGCGACTTCGCGCATCCGCTGGCCGCCGGGTCGAATCCCGAGAACAAGGCCTTCAAGGACGACATCGAAGGCTGGGGCAAGATCGCCAGGAAAATCTTCATCTGGCACTATGTCGGCAACCGCGACCACTACCTGATGCCGAACGCCGAGATCGAGACGCTCGTGCCGAACACGAAGTTCTTCGCCGACAACGGTTGCGCGGGCATCTTCAATCAGGGCATGCACCGCGGCAGCGGAACGGACATGGCGCCGCTGAAGATGTGGCTGCTGGCCCGGGCCATGTGGAATCCCGAGGCCGACAGCCGCAAGCTGATCGAGGAGTTCTGCAACGGTTTCTACGGTCCGGCGGGTCCGGCCATGCTGAAGTACCTCGACGCGATTCACTCGGTGGCCCACAAGCGGGAGTTCCACAACGGCCGCCGCGTGCACCTGGACGTGCCGTACCTGGCGCCCGAGATCGTCGCCCAGGCCGAGACGGCCCTGCGCGAAGCGGAGAAGGCGGTCGCCGGCAAGCCCGAGTACGAGCGTCGCGTCCGCCACGGTCACATGGGCATCTGGTACGTTCTGACCAAGCGCGGCCCCGGCACACAGACCTGGCAGGCCGTCGAGGCGGCCATCGGCGAGAAACTCGATCCGATAGTCCTCGCCGCCAACCTGGCCCAGGTCGTCAAGGACTGGAAGATCAACTGCATCTGCGATCCGATCGAGGTCGACGCTTGGATCGATTGGGCCGGCCAGTATGCCGCCCTCGTGAAGGAGAAGGGCGGTCTTCCCGTGCCGCCGGAACTGGCCGACAAGGCTCTGTCGAGCTATCGCCTCATCCAGGCCTGCCAGTTCGACATGTTCTCCAAGTGGTGGGCTCCGGCCGAGGGCGCCAGCGACGGCTGGGCCGCCCACGTGCCGTCCGCCGGGTGGCACACCCAGTACGGCCTCAGCCCGTGGGAGGACTTCACGGCCGGCAAACAGTACAAGCTCTGCGTTCGGGCCAAGGGCGAACTGAAGGACGGCGCCGAGGGCGAGGTCTGGGAGTTCGGCGTCTACCCGAAGGGCAAGACCGTCCGCGTCACGGCCGAGCAGTTGAAGGACTCCGCATGGCATGTTTTTGAGCTGGGACCGTGGGCTCCGGTCGAGGGGCAATACTTCTGGACCGCCCTGAAGGGCTCGGGCGCCAAGACGGTATCCATCGACTGCCTGTGGATCGAAGAAGTTCACCCGTGAGACAACGGTTCGCCGCCATCCACCACGGCGAAACCGTCGTCCGTATCCGGGAGCCCCGTGGAACCTATGGTCCTGCGGGGCTTTCTTCTTGCCTTCAGAACCTGCGATGCGAGAATCGTTATCATGGGTTTAATGCTTCGCCGGGGCAAGCAAAATCGAAGGCCCCTCCAGACCTGTGTCCATAAGACGGCCGTAAGGAGATCAAAAGATGAACTGTCGAGTCTCAAGTCTGTTCGCCCTGGTATGCCTCATCGTCGTGTCGCAGACGGCCTGTGCCCAAGGGCCCGCCGCAGGGCCGAAGATCGAGCCCGCACTCACACCGAACATGACCGTAATCGTCCAGGGCGGCCAGGTGCCCGGGCCGAACGGCGCGACGATCAAGTTCGACAAGGCGACGCTGAAATTCGATTCGCCCGAGGTCCGCGACATGTCCGTGGACGTCAAGGCCCCGCAGGACAAGGCCAAGCACTGGGACAGTTGGCAGCCCTGGCCCGGCAAGTACAAGGGCAGCATCGTCGCCCTGGAGATCAAGCCCAAGGTGGACGAGCAGGGCACGCTGATCCTGGGCGGCCTGTTCCGCCAGATTCCGCCTGAGTCCATCCGCGTCGCGTCGGCCAACGGCGGCAAGACGTTCAAGATGGACCAGGACTATGTGGTGAATCCCGACTGGGGCCAGATCGGCGGACTCAACGGGAAATTGGGCGAGCCCGGCAAGGCCGACTTGAAGGTCAGCTACAAGATGACCCTTCAGCGGCTGGACCTGGTGCAGGTCTCGGCGGCCGGCAAACTCAGCGTCAAGAAGGGCACGAGCCGCATCGTCTGTCCGCAGTTGCCCGAGCCGGACGCCGGCTGCGCAGCCCTGGCCGGCGTCTACATCGCCCCGTGGCCTGCGCCCCGCAACCCGTGGTACGACGAGGCGGGCGGCCTGAAGGCGGCCACGCCTTACGCGATCAGTGAACACGAAATCCTCCCAGTCCATCCGGCGGCGCCCGTCGAGCCGGTCAATGCCAAGGCCGTAGCCCGCACGCTTCAGAAGCTGCGCGACGGCAAGTCGGCAACCATCGCCTTCACCGGGGCGAGCATCACGCTCGGGGCCGAGGCGCCGGCCTGGTGGAAGGACCAATGGACCGAGAAGAACCTGAGCTACACGAGCCGTGTGATCGTCGGGCTTCGCAAGCGGTTCCCGAAGGCCGAGGTCAAACCCGTGGACGCGGTGCAGGGCGGCACGACGACCAAGTATGGACTGCAGGTGATCGACGAGAAGGTCCTGCCGAGCAACCCCGATCTGCTGCTGATTGCCTTCGGCGGCAACGATTGCGCCGGGCCCGTGGGCGGCAAGCCCAACAATCCTCCCGACGAGTACAAGGAGGACATGCGTGCCATGGTCAAGAAGGCCAAGGGCGCCGGCATGGAGGTCATGATCGTCGTGACCATGCAACAGAACCCGTGGCTCCAGGCGGCCAAACGCTGGCCGGAGTACCGCGAGAAGCTGCTGGAGTTGTCCAGAGAAGAGGACGTGGCCTTGGCCGACGTCTACACCGAATGGGTGAACATGGCCACCCGCGGCATCCCGCCGTTCAGCCAGTTGCACAACTGGCTCAACCACCCCGGCGGCGAAGCGCACCAGGTCTACAGCGACACGATCCTGCGGTTCTTCGAGGCCAAGTAGGGGCACGGCCTGCCGTGCCCGCACAAGCCGTTATGCAAGATTACGGGGCGGCCGCTCGCGGATCAGCGGCCGCCCCGTTCTCATGCGCAGGACATGCCTCACGGTTCGCCGAGTTCTATCGCCTCGGTCGGCAGAGGCTTCGGTTGCACTGCGCCGGTGGCGAGAGTCCCTCGCGGCCGCCAGTACGACAGCGCCTTGCCCAGTCGTCCGAGTGGACCCATCAGCCCCAGCCGCGCGATCAGCGAGGCCACGGGTGCCGCCTTGCGATAGACGAGGTTGAAGGCCAGGTAGGGTCGCAAACGGTCGGCCTGGTCGGGCAGACGCTCGATGATGGTTCGCCAGGAGTAGAACTCGCGGTACATCCAGAGGTAGCCCTCGAGCAGCAGCTCGGGCGACATCTGCGCCGGCCGAAAGACCACACGCGACGTGTTGTAGTGCCGCAGGTCGTGGTCGATGATGCGGCCGTC
>JAFGPY010000362.1 GCA_016935955.1 Planctomycetota bacterium | reverse complement strand
GTTCGTGTCGAGGTTCTCCATCATGGCCGCATAGGCCGGGTCGCTCTGAACGACGCGGCGGCGCACGCGGTGGTCCTTCTTGTGCAGCACCGGGAAGTGTTCGCCGTCGACCAGGGCCACCACGCGATCGAGTCCCATGCGCGCGGCCTTGCGACGGTACTTCTCGACCAGGTCGGCCGGGGCCTGGATCGGCACGTGTACGGCGTAGTGCGACAGGTTCAGGAAGAACGGCCGCTCGCCGCGATTGCGAATCAGCCGCACGGCCTCGTCGGTCAGGTGGTCGGTCAGGTAGCGACCCTCGGGCCCGTCGGCCATGTTCGGCACGCTCCATGGGCTGAAGTAGCCCTTGGCCGGCATGCCCCAATGGCAGCCGCCGACGTTCACGTCGAAGCCGTGATGCTCGGGGTAGAACGGCTCGTCGCCCAGGTGCCACTTGCCGACGTGCCACGTCTGGTAGCCGCGCTCGCGCAGGGCCGACGCCACGGACTTTTCTTCCAGAGGCAGGTAGTGCAGGTACGGCACATCGGCCAGCCGTCCTTCGCTACGGCCGCCGATGAACTGCGTCACGCCGACCCGCGCCGGGTACTTGCCGCTCATGATGCTGGCCCGCGTCGGGCTGCACACCGGGCACGAGGCGTAGGCATTCGAGAACATCATGCCCTGGTCGGCTAGGCGGTCGAGGTGCGGCGTCTCGTAGAACGTACTGCCGAAGCAGCCCAGGTCGCGGCACCCGAGGTCGTCGATCAGGATCAGCAGAATGTTCGGCGCGGTCATGCCGCATGCCTCGAAACACGGTGCTTGGAAACGCAACGGGGACGCGTCGTCGCGACGCGCCCCCGGTCAATCGCGCTTGTCGTGCGCCTGCGGCGCGTCAGCCGCCCAGGTTGGCGATCAGGTCGGGCAGAATCTGCTGCACGCTTTCCTCCTCGGGCGTCAGCGTGCCGACCAGGTGCGAACTGCCGACCGCCTCGAAGGCCAGGCTATTGGCCACGTCGGCCGCTGCGCCGACCAAGGCGGCCTTGAGGGTCGCCTCGGCCGCCTGGGCGCCGGAAGAAGGATAGCGGATCGCGAAGATCGTGTTGGTCTTGCCCTCGGCGCTTTCGTACGTGGCCAGAGCCATCGTGCCGCTGCCGAGCACGGCCGGCGTCAACAGGTCGGCCGTCAGGCCCAGTTGCTTCTTGGCCCGGTCCAGTCCGAGTTGACCGGTTACGTAAAACTCGCTGCCCTGCACCATGCGGCTCGTCGGCAACTCGCGGACCAGGGCCGGCTTCAGCGTGCCGCTGAAGATGTTCTGCGCCACGAGGTCGGCCACCGGCTTGCTGCCGGAGACCGCGGCCCCGCGATGGTCGACGGTGACCACGTAACGCCCCTTGACGAAGACGATTCTCGATGTGTTCGCGGCGCCCGCGCTGCCTGCGCCGCCGACCCCGATGATTTCAATCTCCTTGCCGGCAAGCCAGGTGCCCGAGACGGGTTTGCCCTGGGCCAGGACCGAGAAGACGGCAAAGGCCGCATCACCGTCGTTCATCTCGTGAATGGCGACGGTCATGGTCTGCGCGGTGTCGGCCTGCTTGTACTTGCGAACCACCGACATCTTGTAGCCGCATTCCTGGAACAGGGCTGCATCGCTCGCCCCGACGTCACTTGCGGCCAGGTCGCTGAGTCCGGGATCGGTTGCCGCCCGGGTCACGTCGGCGTAGTGCTGGGCCGGTCCGTCGAACTTCCAGGCGGGCATGGCCAGCAGCCGCGGCAGCAGCTTGTCGAGTTCGGCGTAGGGACCGGTCGGCTCGGCGTTGGGATCTTCCTCGGGCGGCGAGGTCTTGCACCCTCCGGCGCCCACGACGGCAAGACTCGCCAACACCATCACCCATGCTATCAACCATGCCGATCGCCTGTTCATGGCTCTCTCCCGAATTCAAGGGGGCCTCTCTGGTGACATGCGTCATCCCGCAGAGCGCATTATAGTTGGCGCGGTGTGAACGGCAAACAGTTTTCCCCGCGATTGCCGCCGCGTGGTCGAGCGACGATTCGGCCGCGCCGTCGAGCGGCGAAGACGGGCTCTGAAGCGGACGTGAACGCTCCCGCGTGTGAGGCCATGATGACCCTAATGGCCTGCCCCCGCACGTGCGGCCGGCATCGTGAAAAATGCGACTGGAATCCGGCCCGTGCGTAGTTGGGGCCACGAGAACGGTCTCGGATTCTGTGACCCTCAGGCAATGGGCGGGGCGGATCAGCCGCCGAAGGCCAAGCATCTGTTGTCCAAATATCAGCCCGCCGGGACGGCCGACTTGACAATCCGGCGGATCGATTTGACTTTTGGCTGGTTTGGTTGAATAATACTAGTGGGATGAACCACAACCCGTTGTCGGGGATGAGCTTAAACACCTCTGTGCTGTAAAACTGCTCGCAATAGGCCAAATCTGTCCTCACCAGTCACGCAGGGGGGATCTTGCGAAGGGACCGGTCGCTGATTCCACGTCTTGAGGCGGCCTGTTCCAGGGGGAAACGGAAGCACGGCCGTATGCCGGGAGGAGGGGTAACCATGAAGAAGTCACTTCCAATCATCTTCGCGCTTCTGCTGGCCGCACCTGCCTGGGCCGAGGTGCAGTTGGACATCTCGGGCGGGTTCACCATGGACGCCATCGTGGGGCCGCTGGAACTGCAAGCCATCTACAACGAGAGTCCGCTCTACGGCGCCCATGACCTGATGGAGGTCCAGGGCGGCCAGGCCCAGGGCGTCGGCTGGTGGGTCTACTACCAGTCGACGATGATGTTCGGCAACTCGTCGACGCAACCGTACTCGATCGACGGGCAGTGGTTCCATCCGTCCTACAAGACGGGCACGAAGGGGCTCCCGGAGTACGGCATCGTGACCGGGGCCGGCTACACGTACCACATGGCGTCCCACGGCGGCAACGCTACACTGGCCGGCGACTGGTTGGAGGTGGCCAGCCCGTCGTTCACGTGGGACTACGATGCTGGGGCCGTCAGTACGATGATGGCCATTCAGCCCAACGCCATGGTCGTCGGATCGCAGCACAGCACCGCGACGTGGCAGATTGCCTCGGCGACGGCCATGTTGCCTGTGGCCCAGCAGGGACAGTACTCCAGCATCAACTTCGTCCTTGCCGCCCACGGCAGCGCCGACGGGGCGCGGAACATGCAGATCGTGGCTCTCTACAGCGACGCCACAGAGCAGGTGCTCTACACGTTCAGCTCGGAGAACGTGCGCGTCGGACCGGTGGCCGACGACTCGGTGAGCGATGTCTACGATCCCCTGGAGTTCAATGCCGTCTACAACTTCGAGGAGTCCTACAACAGTTCCAGCGGGGCCTCGGGTTCGCTGTCGAGCGACGCCGGAACGCTCTTCGAGTTCGCCACGGCCCTGGCCCTGGACCCGACCCGGACGCTGGTGGGCATCCGTCTCGAGGACAACAACCCGACGCTGAACTGGAACTCGCGGGGCCTGACCCTCTTTGCCGCCTCGGCCGCACTCGTGCCTGAGCCCGCGACCATGGCGCTGCTGGGCTTCGGTCTGGCGGCCCTGCTGCTTCGCCGCCGCACATGAGCGGCCGGCTGGTGACGCATATTGCAGGTCGTCTTCACTTGGGAGATGACCTCGGACCTGGAGCGCAAGCGAGGAGGAGTTGCGCTCCAGTGCTTTTTGTTGCCGAGGGGGTGGTGAGGGTCTCTCCACGAAGCCTGCCGGTATTGCGAATACGTGGTGACAAGCGTATGAGTGGATCAGGGTATGGCAGCTTATAGCAACTGTGGTGTATAGATACTGAGGCGTTCCTGTGGTAGGTCGGTCGGACCATGGGATCCCAGTCTGGCCCGGCTACCGCCCCTGGTTTGCTGTCGTGGTCGAATGTAAGAACCGGGCGTGGCGTGACTTACATTCCTTACTGCCGTTTCTCGTGCGATCTGGACCCGAATTCCCGCAAGATTCCGGGAATCGCATTGTTGGTTTAACATGCTGGTGCTAAAGCCGTTATGCCGCTTCTGTGCGTTCGTGCGGTGACCGTGCGGGTAATGCCGACTTGACGGCGGCAGTTTTGTGTCTCATAATTACGTGCGATGGCCGTACGAAATACGTACCCGGCTAATGCCGACGGGGCCGATTGAAGCGTCAACCCCGCGGCGGCAGGTTGGGTCGGGTGCGTCATAAAACGCCTGGAGGGGTGTTGAGGAACAACAAAGGGCGCAGTTCCCTGATGCGGGGAACTGCGCTTTTTTTGTTGCCCTGTTGGCGCTGGCGGGCACGGAAGCTGGGTCACCTCTGATTTGTTCTTCTTGATTCACCCAACAACACGCGTTGAGGCTGGGATGGCTGGACGGCCGGGATAGCTGGAATAGTCTCTGGCGGGCGATCCGGACATCTCTTGAGTTGGCTGGCGAGCCAATTCTGTGCACTGGAAGGACATGTTTTCTCGATGAAGGAGGCTCTATGATGAACCGACTGTTTGCTTTGTTGTTGGTGCTGTGCGTGACAGCACCCGCCATGGCTGAAGTGCAGCTCGACTTGTCGGGCGGCTTCAACTATGACGTGATTTGCGGAGCGCTGGAGTTCCAGGCGATCATGCAGTACGACGTCAACTACCTTGACGGTTTGGCATCGGATCAGCCCCTTGGCAAAGACCTGATGGAATTGCAGGGCTCTTTGGCCCAGGGCGTTGGCTGGTACGTGACCGACCAGCAGACCATGCTGATCTGTGCCTCGACGGCCGAAGGTTACGGCCAGCCCTATTCGGTCGAGGGCAACTGGTGGCATCCGGGCTACAAGGATGACACCCAGGGCCTGCCCGAGGACGGCATCATCACCGGTGCGAGCATGACCTACCACATCGCTTCGCACACGGGCAACGCCACGTATGTCGGCGACTGGACGGAAGTGGCCAGCCCTGTGGCCGGTCCGCCGGAGTCGATTCCCAACATGGCCGTGAGGAACAACGCCATGTACGTCTACTCGGTGCACAGCACGGCGACGGGGCAGGTGGCTTCCACTACGGCCATGCTGCCGGTGGCCCAGCAAGGGCAGTACTCCAGCATCAACCTCGTCCTTGCCGCCGCTGACGGCGCCGACGGGGCACGCAACATGCGGATCGTGGCCCTCTACGGCGACGCGACCGAGGAAGTGCTCTACAGCTTCAGCACCGAGAATCTGGTTGTCGGACCGTTGATCGACGACAGTTCTGCCGACAACTACACGGACGACTTTGTGGCCGTGCACCAGTTCAGCCAGATGTACAACAACAGCAGCGGCAACAGCGGCAGCGTCGGCAACGATGCCGGAACGCTGTTCGAGTTCGCCGATGCCCTGGCGTTGGATCCCACCAGGACGCTCGTCGGCATTCGCGTTGAGGACAGCAACCCGGCCCTCAACTGGAACGCCCGCGGCATCGTGGTCTTCGGCGCTTCGGCTGAAGCAGTACCCGAACCGGCGACCATGGCGTTGCTGGGACTCGGCGTGCTGGGCCTGATCCTGCGGCGTCGCAGGTAGGCCCCCGGGTGTGACGACCTGAACGCGCAGGTCGCCTGAAGTGAACAGGAAGGAAGTGTGGTCAACCTCCAGGGCCGCACTTCCTTCTCTTTTTCGCAGTATGGCAGCACCGCCCGCCGACTGCCAAAGCCGAGCCTCGGATGGCCCCCGGGCCTGCCAAAATGGCAGTCCCCCTGTCCCTAGCGAGGTCATCCATCCCCCGAAGGACGCCCTGAAAACGTCTATTTTGGCCTTCCACGCCCATCTGGCATGGTCTTTGCAGAATACTCCGCGCCGAGACGCCCATCGTTTGCGCCTTGCTTACCGGGGGGCGTCGTGGTACAAGGGCGGTTTCCGGCTATCCTCGGACGCCCAGTCTCGGGACACCGGGCCGGAAACGTGGGCAGCAACGGTACTTTCCACAGAAAGGGAGGATGCAGCAGCCATGGCACCTAAGATGTTAGCGTTCGACAGCGAGGCCCGTGCGGCCCTGATGCGCGGGGTCACCAAGCTTGCCGACGCGGTCAAGAGCACGCTCGGTCCGCGGGGACGGAACGCCATCCTCGACAAGGGATGGGGCGCTCCGACCGTGACCAAAGACGGCGTCTCTGTGGCCGAGGAGATCGAGCTTAAGGACAAGTACGAGAACATGGGCGCCCAGCTCGTCAAGCAGGCCGCCTCGAAGACCAGCGACGTGGCCGGCGACGGCACCACGACCGCCACGGTCCTCACCGAAGCGATCTTCCGCGAGGCCCTGAAGAACATCACGGCCGGGGCCAGCGCCATGGCCCTGAACCGCGGCATCCAGAAGGCCGTCGACAAGATCGTCGAGGAACTGGCCACGCTGGCCCGCCCGATCAAGACCGATCAGGAGATCGAGCAGATCGGCACGATCAGCGCCAACGGCGACAAGGACGTGGGCAAGCAACTGGCCGACGCCCTGAAGAAGGTCGGCAAGGACGGCGTCATCACGATCGAGGAAGGCAAGGGCACCGAGACGACGGTCGACGTCGTCGAGGGCATGCAGTTCGATCGCGGCTACCTGTCGCCGCACTTCGTCACCGATCCGGACCGCATGGAGTGCGTGTTCGAGAACGGGCTGGTCCTGATCCACGAAGAGAAGATCTCCAACGCCAAGAACCTCGTGCCGCTGCTCGAGCAGACCTCCAAGGCCGGCAAGCCGCTGATGATCATCGCCGAGGACGTCGACGGCGAGGCCCTGGCGACGCTGGTCGTCAACAAGCTGCGCGGCACGATCCAGGTCTGTGCGATCAAGGCCCCAGGCTACGGCGACCGCCGCAAGGCCATGCTCCAGGACATCGCTATCCTGACCGGCGCCGAGCCGGTCTTCAAGGACCTGGGCACGAAGCTCGAAACCCTGCCGATGTCGGCTCTCGGCGTGGCCAAGAAGGTCATCATCGACGCCGACAACACGACCATCCTGGAAGGGGCCGGCGACACCAAGGCCATCCAGGGTCGCATCGAGCAGATTCGCCGCGAGATCGAGAGCACCACGAGCGACTACGACCGCGAGAAGCTGCAGGAGCGGCTGGCCAAGCTGTCCGGCGGCGTGGCCGAGATCAACGTCGGCGCCATGACCGAGAGCGAGATGAAGGCCCGCAAGGCCCTCATCGAGGACGCCCTGCACGCGACCCGCGCGGCCGTGGAAGAGGGTATCGTTCCCGGCGGCGGCGTGGCTCTGCTGCGGTGCCTGTCGGCGCTGGACAGCCTGAAGCTCAAGGGCGACGAGGCTACGGGCGTCCAGATCGTCCGTCGGGCCCTCGAGGAGCCCACGCGGCAGATCGTCGAGAACGCGGGCTTCGAGGGCGCCGTGGTGGCCCAGAAGGTTCGCGAGGGCAAGGGCGCCTTCGGCTTCAACGCCGACACGGGCGAGTACGGCGACATGCTGAAGATGGGCATCGTCGATCCGGCCAAGGTGACGCGCTCGGCCCTGCAGAACGCCGCCAGCGTGGCGGGCCTGCTGCTGACGACCGACGCCTGCATCGCCGAGAAGCCGCAGCCGAAGCAGCCGGC
>JAFGPY010000049.1 GCA_016935955.1 Planctomycetota bacterium | reverse complement strand
TTCGCAGAACGTCTTGCCCGCCGGACTGCCGCAACTGGCCTCCAGCAGCACCGTGCCGCCGGTGTCCGTGAAGCGGCGCAGCGTGGTCTTGAACTCCGCCGGCAACTCCACCCGCTCCTCGGTCGTGATGTACAGGATCGGCGACTCGTGCAACTCGGCGAGCGGCGACTTCGTCTCCACCACCTGCCAGAGTATCCGCTGCTCCTTGATCTGGCCCACGTACTCGGCCAGGTTGGCGGCGTCGTGGCCGTGGAGGTTCCAGCGGCCGTCGTACTTCAGCTTGTTCATCAGCACCGGCCCGCGGCCCTTCAGCAGAAACAGCAGCGAGAAGCACGTATTGTGATAATCGATCCACGCCCCGCTGCCGCTCTGGCTCCGCAGCAGCGTCTCGGCCCCCTCGCGGTACCAGTCGTGCGACGCGAAATACTTCATGCCCGTGGCGATGCCCACGCGCTGGCAGCAGTAGAGCCAGTACGGGTTCAGGCTCGTGGTCCACCCCGGATTGAGCGACGGCGTGAACTTCTGGCCCAGCCACTCGATGCCGCGATCGATCGCCTTGTCGACCTGCGAGTTGCCGGTCGACTTCGATCGTCCGCCGCCGCACGGGCATCCGCCCTGCGGGTCCAGCATGTCGCGCACGATGATCAGGCTGGCCACGCCGGCCGCGGTCATCGATCCGTAACTGTTCTTGTTGCCGTACTGCGGGTGGCCGTAGTCCCAGCCGCCGTCGTCCCGCTGGCGGCTCAGGTAGAGCTGACCCACTTTCTGGAAGACCTCGTCGGGAATCTCCACGCCGCACTCGACCGCAAGCCCCAGGGCCAGCACGGCGATCTGCGTGTTCGAGAAGTCGTAGAACTTGTCGGTCTCACGCTTGGCGTAGTGCCACGCGCCGTTGCCCAGCTGGATATCGATCAGCGCCTTGGCGTCCTTGGCCATGGTCTTGCGGAGATCGTCCTTGGTCTTGGTCTGGGCGTGCCGCCAGAACTCCGCCAGGGCGATGATCCGGAAGCCCAGCGTGTAGGTCTGTTCGAGCGGCAGCTTCAGAAAGACGTCGAGACTCTTGGCGACCTCGGCCGATTCGGGCTTCGCGCCGCTGTAGGCCAGGACGCACATGCTCATGACCTCCGAGCCGCCGGGGAACGTCTGGTGCGTTCCGTCGGTGAATTTCGGAAAGTTCACCGGGTCGGTGTCGCTGAACATGCCGTTGGGGCGCTGGTGCGACCACACGAGCCGCAACCCCTTCTCGATGGCCTGGTCCACGCGATCTTCCAGGTCGTCCTGGGCCGAGACGGCGGCGGTCGTGAGCAGGCAAAGCACCGAGGACAGGCAGAGGAGAAATCGTCGGGTCATCCGTCAGGCTCCATTGCGGGGATACAAACTGTGTTGCGGCCTCAATGGTGGCAGGCTTCATGGGGCGAGCGGCCGGCAGATACATCTTCCGGCATTATAGCCGCTTACGGCCGTGCGTCCAGCGCGTGTTTGTCGCGGCGCAGGCGGCCGCGCCGCCGGCGACGGGTTTCGTCGCCGGAGGGCACGGGCCTTGGGGAGTCGTGGACGGGTCAACGGTTGCCGCTGATCTTCGTGCCGGCCAGCTTATGGGCCACCTCGCCGGCCAGGGCGTACAACTGCTCCGTGCGCTGCTGCCAGTTCGTGGTCAGGAACCACTCGTAGCAGACCCTGTCCTGCTCGTACCATTGGAGCTTCGCGAACCCCTTCTCGGCCAGGAAGGCCTCGTCCTTGCAGTCCTCGCGCCAGGCCGCGCGGTGGCGATCCTTCAGCAGTTGCCGGCAACGGGCGACCAGGTCGGCGCCCAGTGCGGCCTCGTGCTCCAGCAGGGCCTCTTCGATCGCGATCCGCGCCTCGCATTCCTCCAGGCCCTCGCGCAGGTGCTCGTAGCGGGCCGTCGCCACGGCGCCGTCCGGTCCCGGGGCCAGCAGGCACGCCTTCAGGTCCAGGTTCCGCCACAGGCTCTGCGGGTACCGCTCCGTGACCGTGCCGCGGCGGTTCCCGCGTTTGTCCTTGATGGCCCACCAGAAGTCGGCGCCGACGCGTCCCAGCCCTCGCTGCTGGCCCGTGATGTTCAGCTCCGGCACCACCCGCATCCGCGTGGGGAAGAAGCCGTTCATGCCCCGCAGCCGGTAATGGGCCAGGACCAGCTTGTCGCGCTTCCATCCGTACGTGTGTTCCTTGTCCGGGTCCGTCATCGTGATGTCCCAGACGCACGTCTCGTAGCCGACGTCGGCCACGCCGTAGACCGTGCCTCCGCGGCGGGCCACGGCACTGAAGTGAGAGTGCGAGGCCCAGGGCAGGCCGCCGGATATCCTGCGGAGAGCCTCCGCCTCCTCCTTGCTCGGCCAACTGTCGGTGAGCATGCCGAGCGTCATCGTGCCTTCCAGGCCGCGAGCCTTCAGACGCTCGCGCAACTGGTCGAACAACGGTTTCCACAAGGCTTGCGTCGCCTCGTCCGTATAGCTCGGAAGGTGGACGTTCTTAACCTGCCCGTTCTCGACGACCGTCACGATCGGGCCGCAGCCGTGCTCGGCCTGCAACTTGCGCCGCAGGTCGCCGCGCTCCTTCAGACCCCGGAAGTAGCTGTTTTTCCTTTGCTCGTCCGAAAGACTGTTCCACCACTTCTCGTCCCACTGGTCATCCGCCGGTTTGAGATAGACGTCCCAGGCGTTGATTACTACCTTCCTAGGCGCGCCCGCGTGGTTCGCGACGAGGTCCAGGTACTTGTCCAGAATGGCGAAGTCGTAGTCGTAGGTGCCGTCTGCCTTGGGCACCCAGCGGACCATCGACTCGGCGTTGCCCAGGTTGGTCTCGCAGATCAGCGGCAGGTACACCACACGGCTGGCCAGCGGACGCATCAGGTCGAGACTCCGCGCAATCAGGGCCCAGTGCTTATCCGACCATAGCGGCACGCCGTACTCCACCGCGAGTGTGTCCGGAGACTGGATCATCTCGATGAACGTCCGGAAGTCGGCCGCCGGGGGCACGGTCCAATCCGCGACCTTCAGCTCGACCTGGACCTTGGTGGTCTCGCCCGTGGCGGCCTTCAGGGTCACCGTGCCCGTGTACGTTCCCGCCTTCGCGTCCTGCGGCACGGTCACCGTGAACCACGCCGAGGTCACGGCGGCACCCTCGCGCGGCGACGGCAGCAGCATGTCCAGGCCGTGCGGACGATACCAGCCGTCCATGCCTTCCCACATCGCGCCGTAGCGGACGGTGACGCGATCGGCGCCAATCGATCCGGCCTCGCCTCGCAGCTCGCTCGCCGACGCCTTGAGGTCCTTCAGCGGGCCGCTGACCATCACCTTGCCCGAGAACGTTCCGTTGCGGGCCCCGACGATGACCACCGGCTTCAATTCGGGCGCCGACTCGGGAACCGCGTCCGGCTCCACGGCGGCCAGGTCGATGTTCCACGCCCGCAGCGGCGCGGCCGCGGCCTGCTCCGGTGACGGCGCTGCGGCCTCCTGCGCTGCGGCGACCGCAAATGCCAGCCCCATCGTACCGGCAACCACCCATCCAGCAATCATCCGATAACGTACGTGCACGATCGTCTCCCCATCCCTTTAAGGTCCATGGTGTCGGCCCCGGGTCCGCCCGGGTCTTCCGACTTTGGGCGCCATGACTGCCGGAGCAGCTATGCGATCTGGTCGTCCGCGGCGTGTCGCGCCGGCCGGCCCCTCTACCTGAAAAACACCGGCAACGCCCCCTTTGTGGCGTCGAAAGCCGCACAGCGGCCGGGCGGGCAGGGGATCCGGGGAGACGGCTCAATGCCGGGGTCGGTGGGCGAGTCGCTGCGGCGGCGCAGCAAAACGGCCGCCGGAGCGGCCGAGAGACGCGTCATCACGCGTTGGAACAGGCAAAACTGGTGGCTGCGGGTGGATTCGAACCACCGACCCGCGGCTTATGAATCCGCTGCTCTAACCAACTGAGCTACGCAGCCACGAAGCACGACACTATACCGATTCGCCGAGGATTGTCAAGTTCCCGTCGCGCCCTAGTGGTTGTCCGCCGGGAATCTGTCGAGTGGGCCTTGCAGCCCGTCAAGGAAATGTAGCCCGGCCGCCCTCGGCCGGGGAACACGAACTTGAACGGCCGTTTGCCGCCTCGCGTCACGCCCGAGGGCGGGCGTGCCACATTGGCTCTGCCTTCTTCAACGGGCAGCTAATCGCCGTAGGCCTTCGAAAGCTGTTTGCGGAGGTCCTTGATCTGGTCCTTCAACTCGTCCACCTGGTCCTCCAACTGATCGACCTTCTTGTCGGCGGCCTTGCGGCGGCCTTTCTCCTCCTCGGCCGACTGCTTCGCGCCGGCCAGTTGTTTTTCCAGTTCAACCACCCGCTGCTTCAAGGCCTGCACCTCGTCGCTGTCGGTCGACTTGACCCGCGTGTCCGGCCGCGAACCACCGGCATCGCCCGCATCGAACTTCACCAGCGGCTCTTTCACCTGGACGCATCCCGCCAGGAACGCAGCCAACCCGACCATCGCAACGATCCACCCGAACGATCTCATAACGTGCTCCTTTCAGCCCCGCTTGCCGACGTATCGCTACCACTCTATCGCCAAAGCCTCCGCAATTCAAGCCTCACCGGCCGGCGGCACGCTTGACTTTCACGCTCCCTACCATTAGGTTCTGTCTGAAAACCGTGGCATGGGCATCTTGCCCATGCGTTCCACGGGCGTCTCGCCCGTGGCAAGCGGTCCAAACCCAGGG
>JAFGPY010000361.1 GCA_016935955.1 Planctomycetota bacterium | reverse complement strand
TGTGGCTGATCGGCGGCGTGCTCTCGCTGGCTGGCGCTCTCACCTTCGCCGAGCTCGGCACCATGTTCCCGCGATCGGGCGGCATCTATGCTTACATCTACGAAGGTCTTGGTGGGACGGTGGCCTTTGTTTTCGGCTGGACGTACATGCTGCTCGGCAAGCCGCTGGCCGCCTCGGCCATCACCATGGTCTGTGCGGAGCACTTCAACAAGCTATTCGGGCTGGACTGGAATGTGCCGGCCATGACCTGCGTGGTGTTGATCGTGCTCACGGCCGTCAACACGGTACGCGTCCAACTTGGTGCCGGCCTGGCCATACTCCTGACCAGTCTGAAAGCCCTGGCACTGGCGGCGATCATTGTGCTCGGGCTGATTCTGACCGGGGGTTCCAGCGCAAACCTCGCGTCCGTCGACTCGCCCAAACCGTTTCTCATTGCCTTGGCCCCGGTGCTTGCCGCGGTGCTCTGGACCTACGATGGCTGGGCCGACGTGACCTCCGTCGCCGGCGAGGTCCGCGAACCTGGGCGGCTGCTGCCACGAATTCTCCTCGTCGGAACCGCCATCACTGCGGTTCTCTTCGTGGCGGTCAATGCGATCTACATCTATGTCATACCGCTGTCGGAGATGCGCGGCGTGCCGTGGGTGGTTCCCCTGGTCATGGAGCGTCTGTGCGGGCCCATTGGGGGGACCCTGGCCACGGTCCTGGTGATGATCTCGACTCTGGGGGCGTCGCATGGCTCGATCATCACTGGTGCCCGGGTCACCTTCGCCCAGGCCCGCGACGGCCTGTTGTTCCGCGTCCTCGGGCGCATTCATCCGAAGTACCAGACTCCTTATGTGTCTCTCTGGTGCCAGGCTATCCTTGCCTGCGTGGCAGTCTGTTTCCTACAACGGTTCGAGCGGTTGACGGCCGGTTTCGTCTTTACCATGTGGATCTTCTACGCCGGGGCGGCCGTGGCCATGATCTTGTTGCGTATTCAACGTCCGGAGCTGTCCCGCCCTTGTCGGTGTTGGGGATATCCGATTCTGCCCGTGCTGTTCATCGTCGCCTCGGCATTCATGACCGTGTTGGCCATCAAGGCCTCTCCGGTCGAGACACTGTCCTGGCTCGGTATTCTTGTCGTCGGCGCGCCGGCGTACTACCTCTGGCGGTGGCTGGTACCGGCAGAGGAACCCGAGTCAGTCGGGATGTGTCCGGGCTGCGGGTACAACCTCTACGGCCTGCGAGACCAGCGCTGCCCTGAGTGCGGCCGCCCATTCACATTTGAGGAAATCCGCTCGACGCCTCAGTCACTCGGGTTCATGGTTGCCGTGCCCCAAGTCGAGGAATCGTCGGAACCCGAGAAACCGACCGGCAAACGTCACTAGCCCAATCCACGCTTGCCCGTGTCACCGAATTGGCCACCTTGCGACGTCGTTCTAACCACGACCTGGCTGCCGGCGCCATCGTCGGAGCTGCTCGCCGTAGTCTTTCAACGGCGGCTCGCCGTGACGCGATACGTAGTCCGCGTCGATGTACACGGCGAAGGTGGTGACGTGCCGGATGCCACGACGGCCATAGGTATCGAGGTCGGCCGCCAGGACCTTCGGATCGAACGGGACCTTCACGGCCGGCTTCTTCCACTTTGAGAACAGCGAGACGTCGAGCCAGTACTCCAGCGCCTGCGCGTTTGCCCGCCCGAAGACGTCCAGGTTCGCGTCGAGCATTTCGAACTGTTGCCGGGTCTTCAAGTCGTCAGCCCGCTCGAAGGGCACGTCATATCGCCGATGGATCGGGGCGTACTCCACGAAGATACCGGCGTTCGGCTTGATCCGCTTGGGCGGCGGCAGCGTGTTGTCGTAGGCCAGGTACGCCACCTGCGCCTTCGCATCGACCTTGCGGATGGCGTCGAGTATCCGGTTCGCAACGAGCAGCGACTGATCGCTGTCGCTCAGCCCGGCACATTGCCGGCAACGGCACCAGGGGCACCCATCATCGCCCCAGTAGAAGTACCGGCCGGTGGTGGGGCGGAGCGTCTTGGCAAGATCGACGGCGTTCTCGGCCACCGTCTGCATCGCCCGCTCCGAGTGGACGCACAAGTTCCATTCGCGAACCCGCGCCCCCTTGTCGTCCATCCGGAAAAGCTCGGGGGCCTTGTCGAAAAGCTCTCGCGGCAGCAGGTCCTGCATGGCGTGCAACTCATACTCGACACCCAGGCCGAGCCGCCGGCAGGTTTCGAGAAGCTTCTGTCCCGCGTCCGATTGAATGTACCTGGCGAGCAGCCGTGGTGATTTCGGTGCGTGCAGCCCAATGGTGGTCAGGCCGGCGGCCGCGGCCCGCTGGGGCCAGTCGGCCAGCGTCAGGTCCTCTTCCGCGATCACCACGCCCCGCGTGAGAAAGAAGGGTTCATCGGCACTTCTTGTAGCGGTGGCGGCGAGTGCCATTCTGCCCAGTACCAGCCCGCCGGTCACAGACTCAAGAAACCGCCGCCGTGTCAGCTCCGTCTGTGGGTGCATGCTCATGGCGCAAGCCTACCGACTCATCACCATCAACGCCACCTCGCCGCCGGCGTCACCCACTGCAGATGATCGAGCATTGCGACTGGTTCGACCGTCACTCTTGCGACTTTATCATATAGCTTCCATGCACCGGCACATCGCCT
>JAFGPY010000360.1 GCA_016935955.1 Planctomycetota bacterium | reverse complement strand
GACGGCCTCGACCGGATCACCCTCAGCGATTGCCGAGGCTTCTTTCAAAACTGTGGATACGCCACGTGATTGTGCAAACCGCTCTAGGAAGGTTGAGAAGAGAGGTATTTCGTCAACTGCCCGTCTCCCATGCGGTCGCTATCTTCCCACCGAAGCGTCTCTTGTTGTGCTGGCGGAGTGCACCAGACCTTGGTTGGTCCGTTTTTCATCTGCCTTTCTATCACCCTCACACACACAGGACACTTGGTGATCAGGGCGCTTGAGTCGCGTCTCAGCCATACGTAACAACCAGACCTCAATAAGGCTCGGGACCGCACTTCAAACGGTGCGGCCCCGAGAGTTCTACCGAGAATGAGTATCCCCTTCTGCATTACAACAATGCTGTGCTTAAGGGATCGGAAGCCCGTTCAGTATGTTGATGAGCAACGAGAGATCCGTCGGTTCCGCGCCGCCATTGGCGTCCAGATCATACATGCGGTCATCGAAGCCCGGCGGAGGCGTCATGTTGTTCAGGCAGTTGATCAGTAAGCTCATGTCGCTCGGTTCGACGCCGCCATTGCCGTTGATGTCGCCGAGCCGGCGGCATTTGAACGACACCTGCTCGGTGACCTGCCCGTCGACATCTCCCGAAACCGTGATCTGCAAGGTGAGATTGCCCGTTCCCGTCGCACCGTCGGTCCTCATACTGCCGTAGACGTACTTGACTAATGGATTGCTCTCCGGATCGTCCTCAATCGTCACCTCACCGTTGCCGCTGCCCGGCACCTTGGAAACCGACAGGCTGGCGCTGTTGTTCCCAGCTAGGTCGGTCACCGTGGCTGTCACGCGAACCGCATGCCCACCGTTGGTCCGGAGGTTAGGTGTGTTCTGGTAGACCCAGTAGGTCGGCGTCGGCACTCGAATATGCTCGATCGTCAAATCGACAGCTTCATCAAAATTGGCCACCACCGTGCGATTGCAGGTCATGAAGAGTTCCTGCTCCAGATTCTCCTCGTAGTTGCCGGTGTACTCGGGCTCAGGGACGAGGTCGCCTGTCCAGTTCTGCCACGCCCAACCGAAATCATAGTCGGCAACCTCTACAGTCACGAGTTCGCCGAACTCGTATTGCACCTGGTTCGGTTCCACGGAGAACGTGGCTGCCCCGGAAGGACTGCTCTGCACCGTCAGCGTGAAGGTAAGCACAGGCCCGTTCTTCAGGGCGACACTATGAATGCCGGACGAATGAATGGACTGAATGCCCGTCATCCTGAGTGCCGGCCACAGCCCAATGCAATTCCCGCAGTAGTTCCCAACGTCATAGAGCCAAACACTGCCGTCCGACCGCAGTATGGAGGCATAGGGATGTTGCCAAACGGGGTAGAAATCGCCGGGGGTTACAGCGGGCGTTGTGATACTTGCTGCATTACTCACAGAACCAATGCCCCACGGCCCCTCGATCTGATGCGGATAGTCCCAATAGCTCGCCCAACCCCAAGACCATGCACTACCGTCGCTCCGGACCACGGCCCACGGCGTGATGGCCGTGATATTGTCCATGACTCCCAGGCCGCCTGGCCCCACGATGGGAACGGGTAGAGGGTGGCTATTCTGGGATGAAAAACCCGGACAACCCGCCCAGCCCCAGGCAAGGGCGGTGCCGTCTTGCCTTAGGGCAGTTGACACACAACCGTCGCAAGCAATCTGCGTAACCACAGCGCCCAGCGTCGGCAAGAGCGCCTTGACGGGCGTGCGTTTGAAGTTGCCCGTCTCGTCAATGCCGAGTTGCCCGAAACCGTTGTCGCCCCAGGCGATGACCGTCCCATCAGCCCGCAGTGCAAGGGATGTATTGCCAAGCAAGGAGGGTCCGGCGCTAATCGCGATAATGCCGCCCAGAAACTCCTCTGTCGGCTGCTCGTCAAGGGGGGCCACCACCTGCACAGGACGGCAAACCCTGTCGATCGTATCGTCGTTCCCCAGAGCGCCGTGAAAATTGTTGCCCCATGTCCAGACCGTGCCGTCACCCTTCAGTGCGACTGAGTAGTCGTCGCCTGCGGCAACAGCGATGATGCCCGTAAGATGTCCCTCTTCACCTGCCGGTGCCAGTACTTGAACGGGAGTCTCACTGTACAAACCCGTACCCCAAGTGCCGACACCGAGTTCCCCCTGCTCGTTACTACCCCAGGTGTAGACGCTCCCGTCAGCCAGGGCCGCGATCGTGTGCGTGGTGCCGGCAGCCACCGAAACGACACTGGTCAAATAGCCCACGCCGCCCGGCCCCAATACCCTGGTAGGCACATGGACATACCCTTCAGTCTCCCCGCCGCCCAGTTCGCTCTCGCCGTTGCCGATCTGACCGAAGTTGTTGTCACCCCAGGCGTAAACCGCTTCGGCCCCTGTCTGAGCTTGAGCAACACCACCGCAGAGCGAGGCTGCGGCCGCTAAGATCAGCGTTCCCATGGTCCGAAACCATGTTCCTCCCTGTTTTTGCAGGGACTCTCCGACTGTACGGTGTCTTCGCATGCGATAGTCCTCCCATAATCGAACGACAAGGTGTGTGGTGCCGCAACCGGCCGGTTCACCCGCTGCGAAACCGGCACGTTGGCTCCCTGACTACGAATATATTGTTTGGTTTTGCCGTGTCAAGCATCAATAGTAATCACGACTTGAGTTGTTGTCATTTAATGCAAGGCGAGTGACAACCGGAAGTCTCTGCAACCTTATCTGCTTGCGGATTGAAGAAATCCTTTGCCATAATATTGGGGGAGATGGGGCACCAGACGCCGACTGTTTGCGATCTTGGAGAAGAATGTGGAAGGCGACTTCGTCAGGCATGCTCGCACGGTCTCGCTGCTGACCCTGGTCAGCCGCGTGCTTGGCGTGCTGCGCGATGCGTCGCTGGCTTTCGCCCTGGGCACCTCCACACCCATGGAAGCCTTCAGCGTGGCCTTCAGCATTCCCAACCTGCTGCGACGACTGTTCAGCGAAGGGGCCCTCTCGGCCGCATTCATCCCCGTCTTCACCAGCCTGAACGAACAGGACGACCGCGAGGCCGCGCAGCGGCTGGCCAATCTGGCCATCACGGTCTTGGTGGCTCTGCTGGCGGCCCTGGTCCTCGTAGGCGAAGGAGTGGTGCTGACGTGGTATGCCTTCGGCAGCCCGTCGCCGCGGCTGGAACTGACCCTGGGACTGACGGCCGTCATGCTGCCGTTCGCCATCGCCATCTGCCTGATCGGCCTGCTGCAGGCGATCTTGAACGTTCGCGGCCATTTCGCCATGCCGGCCGCAGCGCCGATCGTCCTAAACGTCTTCATCATCGCCGGGGCCGTGCTGAGCGCCCCTGTCTTCGGTGACTCGCCGCACGTCCGCGTCTACGGCGTCGCCTGCTGCGTCCTGGTGGCCGGTCTGGCCATGGTGGCGGCCCACGTGCCGCCGCTCCGGCGTCACGGGCTGCGATTCCGTCCGGCGTGGGACCTGGCCTCGCCACACCTGCGCCGCGTGGCTGTGCTGATGCTGCCGATGGTAGTCGGCCTGGGCGTGGTGCAGTTGAACGTCTTCATGGACCGCATCATCGCCCTGGGCCTCAGCGGCACGACGACCGACGACGGCCGCGCGATCACCGAGTTCCACCTTCTCGGCCGCACCATCGCCTATCCGATGAAGGAGGGTGCCGCCGCAGTGATGTACTACGCCCAGCGGCTCTATCAGTTGCCCATGGGCGTGTTCGTCGTGGCCATTGGGACGGCCATTTTCCCCGCCCTCTCGCGACACGCCCATCACGGCGACGATCGCGGCCTGGCCGAGACGCTCAACCGCGGACTGCGAATGGCCATGTTCATCGCCCTGCCCTGCACGGTCGGACTGATGCTCGTGGCCGAGCCGCTCGTGCGGCTCATGTTCGAACGCGGCCGATTCTCTCCCGACGACACGCCGCGTGTTGCCGCCCTCACCTGCGTCTACACCGCGGGACTGGTGGCTTACGCCGCCCTGCACCTGGTGACGCGGGCCTTCTTCGCCCTCCAGGAAACCCGCCTGCCGGTGAAGCTCTCGGCTGCGGCTGCAGGACTCAACTTCGTGCTCAACCTGGTGCTGGTCTGGAGGTTCGGCGTCGAGGGGCTGGCCCTGTCGACCGTCATCACCGCCGTGGGACAGGTGCTCGTGCTGGTGCTGTTGCTTCGCCGCCGGGTGGGACGATTGGGATTACGCCGTTTCGTGGCGAGTATGGCGCGAACCAGCGTGGCCACAGTCGCCATGGCTGCCGCCGCATGGGGCGCCATGCGTGCCGCCGCATGGACCGGATGGGCCGAAGGCTCGACCCGCCAGGCCATCGTCCTGGTTCTGGCCGCCGTCGTCGCCGGCGCCGCCGTGTTTGCCCTCGCTGCGAAGGTGATGCGAATGAGCGAACTCTCCGAAGTCCTCAGTCGCGGTCGCACGAAGTGACGACCACGTCAAGTCGGTTGGCCCAACCTACGGACTGTGCCTCACTCATAAGGAGCAGAGAAAGTGTCAGACATGACATTCATGGAGAAACGAGAAGTTGAGAAGCTTCTTAGAGCACTTCACGATTGAGTGTAGCCACAAGACATAAACCAGCCCAACGCATCGGAGGCCGTAACGGTTTCCAAGGCGGCGGCG
>JAFGPY010000359.1 GCA_016935955.1 Planctomycetota bacterium | reverse complement strand
GGGCGCCGGCAGCGCCCTGACCCAGCGGCTGCGGCTGATGTACTACGACGTGGCCAAGGTCGGCCTGGCCGCCGGCATCATGGCCAATGGCGGGCACGACGGCACGCGGCTGCTGAACGTCGGCAACTCGCTCAAGACCTGCATGGTCGGGCGGCGCTACAACCCTTACCTGCATCCGCTGACGCACAACGTCGACCCGCGATTCCGACGCGAGAAGGTCTGGAGCGAAGGCGGCTGGGACGCCATGGCCAAGCTCAATCCCCCGCACCTGACCAGCGAACTGCGGCAGCGGATGCCGGCCGAGAACTTCATGTGCGCCGTCACGCGGATCGACGGCCCCAGCGTGGAGATCGCCTGCAACCAGATCGACGGCGCCCTGTACGGCGAGCGCTACCTGACGCCGAAGATGGGGCCGCTCTACTACGGCACCTACCAGGAGGCGCCCTTCGCCGCCAAGGCCCTGGCCGAGCGCGGCTTCGACGCTCAGCCCGCTCCCGCCCGCGCCGATCGACCGCTGCTGTACTTCGGCGTCTTCGGCAACGGAGCCCCGTACGAGCAGGACGTGAAGGACGAGAAGGGCTTCGAGTGCCTGTGGCGGAAGGGCTTCTTCCCCGGCTCGACGGGCACGGCCATTCGCAGTTGGCTCGGCTGGGACCGCACGCGGCCGCCGGGCGAGGTCAACAAACTGTTCGAGCAGATCGTCCGCGCGGGCGTCACCGTGACGGCCGGAACCGCCGGCGGATCGCACGACACGAACCTCTCGTGGTGGGACAACTTCGTCTTCCACCACCTGCTCTTCTCGGGCTACGAGTTCGGCGAAGTGACGCTGCGGAGCATGATCTACCTGGACTGGACGATCGATATGGTCGGCGATCCGCTCTACGCTCCCGACCTGTCGAAGACGGCCGCCGACACGACCGCGCCGCAGGTGGCCAAGGCCGAGGACATTCGTCTGGCGGCCGTGCCGTGCGGCAACGGCAAGTTCGCCGCCACGGTCGAGGTGGACCTGGGCAACGCCGACCCCGAGATGGTCGAAACGCATCTGACGGTCTGGAAGAAGGGCGAGCCGCAGCAGGCGCTCACCGGCGACAATTGGCGATTCAACTCCCAGCCGCACGCCTGGATCGGCGGACTGGAGCCGGAGACCGAGTACGAGGCCACCGTGACGCTGGTCGATCCGTACGGCAACCGTTTCGAGAGCAAGGAGGCCTTCGGGCCCCTGCCCCTGCGGACGCCGACCGTCGCCGAGACCAAGGTGATTTTCGACAAGACGTTCGAGTCGTGGGACGGCGGCAAGCCGCTGACCGTCGAGCTGCCCAACAATGAGCTGGACGACCGGGGCGAGGTTCACCTGTACTACAGCCTGGTCGAGGGCGCCAAGGAGTCGGCGCCGACGATCCGCATGGCCGGCGGCGCGAACCTGCTGAACCACTACTCGGGTTTCCGCATCGGTGGGGCGAGGATGGGTCTTACGATCGAGCGTACGCCGGTCATCACCGGGCCCGGCGACTACCACATGGTGCTGCGATGGCGACGGTTGCCCGTGACGCGAGAGATTCTGCTGGTCAAGGACGACGGCAGCGAATGGCCGCTGGCCTACGCCAACACGTTGCCGTGGGATCCGTCGCAATCGGTCGGCAAGAGTCTGGAGATTCGCGGCGGCATGAAGGTATCGCGAATCCGCATCGTGGCCGACGCGGCGGCCGCTCCGGTCGTTCGCCGCGGACCGCTCACGGACAAGTTCGACATCGAGGCGTTCAGAAAGTAACGGTCGCAGAGCCTTGAAGCCCAAAACCGCCAGCCTCATCCAACTCAACATCGCCGTCCTGCTGTGGGGCGGCACGGCCATGTTCTCCAAGGGCATCGCTCTGCCCCCCGAGCACATTACGTGCCTGCGCGCCCTGGTGGCAGCCGTGGCGCTGCTGGCCTTTCTGCGGGCCACCCGGACGCGCTTCCGCCCCGACAACCTCAAGCACTACGGCATCATGGGCCTGATCGGATTGCTGATGTGCCTGCACTGGGTCACCTACTTCAGCGCCCTGAAGGTCTCCAGCGCTGCCGTGGCCATACTTTCGCTGCAGACTTACGTCGTGACGACGGCCCTCGTGGAGCCGTTCGTCTTCGGCGAGCGGCTCCACAAGATCGACGTCGCGGTGGCCGTCGTCGTCTTCACGGGCGTGGCGATCATGGTGCCGCAGTTCAAGCTCACCAACACGACCACCCAGGGCATCCTTCTCGGCATCGTCTCGGGTATGTTCTTCATGGTCCGCAACCTCATCACACGCAAGTACGTCAAGCAGTACTCGAGTTCGACGCTGATGTTCTGGCAGGTGCTGGTGACGTTCGTGCTGCTGATGCCGCTGGTGCTCCGCTCGCCGGAGGGAGTCTTCGTGCCAAAGACCGTCGGGCTGCTGGTGCTTCTCGGCGCCGTCTTCACCGCTCTGCCCCACACGCTTCATTCGGAGAGCTTCAAGCACCTGAGCGGCAAGACCGTCGGCATCCTGGGAACGCTGCTGCCGTTCTACGGGGCCGTGGCCGGGTACTTCGTTCACGGCGAGACGGTCACGCCCCGCACTGTGGTCGGCGGCATGCTGATCCTCGCCTGCATTATCTTCGAGACCGTTCGCAGCGTCCGTACGCGGTGAGCACTCGCGGGCATGGCCGCAAGCGGCCATGGCACCAATGCTATGAGGGGCGTCCAACTCTTCGGGAAGGACCTCGCCCGCAGCGGAAGGAATCAGCCCAGATCGTCGGGCAGGCGGGCGACGGCGTCGAGGGCGGCAAGGTTCTCGCGGCACTCGTCGGCCGTGCGGCAACCGACCAGGGCGAAGACGTTCAGCGGCTGCTTGAAGAGCCATGCCAAGGCCACCTGCGAGATGGTCAGTCCCAAGTCGCCGGCCGCCCGCTCGATGCGGTCGAGCCGCAGGAAGTTCTCCTCGGTGCAGTAACTGCCGACCACCAGCCTGGCGATGGTATCCTGGAATGAGTTGAGATTGTCGCGACGAAAACGGCCGGTCAGGAACCCGCCGGCCAGCGACGACCAGATGAAAAGGGGCATGCCGGTCCTGCCGTACCAGCGCCGATCGGCCTCACCCTCCGGGCCGCTGAGGCTGACGCAACCGGGCCACGGTACCTCGCGCGGCACGGCCAGGCTCAGGTGCGGGCTGCTGGCGGCGAAACCCACCAGGCCGTGCGCGGCTGCATAGTCGTTGGCGGCGCGAACGCGGGCGGCCGTCCAGTTCGATCCGCCGAAGGCCCGCATACGGCCGGCCTCGCGATGGGCGTTCAGGGCCTCGACGATAGGGCCCACCTCCACGGACGGATCGTCGCGGTGCAGCAGGTACAGATCCACATGATCGGTCTTCAGCCGCTCGAGGCTCACCGCCAAGTCCTCGGCGATGCCTTCGGGCGTGACGCGATTGAGACCGTTTCGCGGATGGGCCCCCTTGTCGACGATGACCACGCGGTCGCGAAGGCCGCGCTTGTCGATCCAGTTGCCCAGGACGCTTTCGCTCTGTCCGCGGCCGTAGACGAACGCCGTGTCGAACGTCGTACATCCGAGTTCGAAGACACCGTCGAACAGATCGTGCAGTTCGTCCTGGCGATCGAGGGTGTGTCCCTCGGTGCCTTGGACGAGTCGCGAGAGCGGTTTGTCGATGTCCGGCACACGGCCGTACTGCATGGTCACGGCACAATCCTTTCGCGACCGCACGGGATGCGGCTCACTCCATCGGATAGGTCATGCCCCACTGGGCGCGGATGCGATCGAGGGTCCGCATGACGGCCAACGTCTCGTCGAGCGGCATCACGTCGCTCTCGGTCCGCCCCGCCCTCAGGCAGCGGCCGACCTCGGCGGCCTCGCCCTCGTAACCGTTACAGGCGTGCGGCAAGTGTATCAGTTGCTCGTCTTTGCCGCGAAGGCAGAGGCTCATCTTCGACCCCCGCCACCAGGCCGTGTGCAGACGGATGTGACCTTCGGTGCCCATGATCGTGGCTTCCATGGGCGAGAAGGTCCGCACGGCGGCAAACAGGCTGGCCATCCGCCCGCCGGGGTATTTCAACACGTAGGCCGATTGCTCGTCGACGCCGGTCGAGCCCACGTCGGCCAGAGCGACGACGTCGGTCGGCTCGTCGCCGAAGAGCATCGAGGCCAGCGAGACCGGGTAGATACCGACGTCCAGCAGCGCCCCGCCGCCAAGGGCCGGATCGAACAGGCGGCTTGCGGGGTCCACATCACTGCGGAATCCAAAATCGGCGGCAACCATCCGCACTTCGCCGATCGCGCCGTCGGCCACGAGTTCGCGGACGCGGACCAGGGTGGGCAGGAACCGCGTCCACATGGCTTCCATGAGGAAGAGTTTGCAGCGGCGGGCCAAGTCGATCGTGCGACGGGCCTGGGTTTCGTTGATGGCGAACGGTTTCTCGCAAAGGACGGCCTTGCCCGCCTCCAGGCACAGTTGCGCGTTGTCCGCATGCATGGCGTGCGGCGTGGCCACGTAGATGACGTCGATCTGCGGATCGTCCGCCAGGGCCTCGTAACTGCCGTGGGCCCGAGAGGCGGAGAACTCGGCGGCAAAGGCGTCGGCCTTTTCCTGCGTTCGCGACGCGACGGCGGCCAACTCGGCGTCGTCAAGGAAGTTGACGGCCTCAGCGAATTTGCGGGCGATCTTGCCGCACCCGAGAACACCCCAGCGTATCGTCTTGCCCATGGCATCGTCTCCGTCCCGGCCGCAGCCGCATTCGTGGAATTCGTTCGGACAGCCGGCGGCCATTGTCGTCAAGCCGGTGCAGATTGCAAGCCCTATTCAGTGGTTTGCGGCCTGAGGCAAAACGCCTACTGCGGCAGCCGCTGGACGTCGTGATGTCGGGGATCAGTCTATCGGAAGATCGTTGAGGATGTTGATGAGCAACGACAAGTCGCCAGGTTCGATGCCTCCATTGCGGTCGAGATCGAAGGCCCGCGGGTGGAAGCTCAGGGGCGACGAGTTGTTGAGTTTCACGATCATCGCGCTGATGTCGCTAGGCTCGCATCCCCCGTTGCCGTCGACGTCGCCCAGGGAGCGCACCGTGAGGGGCACCTGGCAGGTGTTCTGTCCCGCGACGTCTCCCGTGACGGTGACTTCCAGCACGAGGCTGCCGCACCCGGTGACGCCGTCGGTCCGGTTGCTGCCGTAGACGTACTTGACCAGCGAATCGCCGGCCGGATCGTCGGCAATGCTCACCGTGCCCGACCCGCTGCCGGGGAGTTTGGCCACAGCGACCTGATAACTGTCGTTGCCTGCCCCGTCGGTCACGACCACGTGCAGCTTCAGTTTGTGCCCGCCTCTGGCCAGAGTCGCCGAGATGTTCTGGTAGACCCAGTCGAGCCCGTCCTCGACGACCACGTCGGCCTGCAGGACAGCCGTCGCCGCCAGACTGTGGTACCCACCGCCGGCGACGGCCACGACATCGGCCAGCGAATCAACCGTTGCCGGCAGACAACGATCCTCGACCAGCCCGTCGCCAAGCTCTCCGTGAGCGTTGTAGCCCCAGGTCCAGAGGCGGTTCTGTGCGTCAAGAACCATACCGTGGTACCCGCCGCACGCGACGCGGTCCACGGTCGCGTCCAGCAGGACGCGGGTCGGCACCGAGGACGGCGTGCAGCTCCCGTTGCCCAGTTGGCCGTTGCTGTTGCAGCCCCAGGCCCACAGCGTGTTGTCGTCGAGCAGGGCAACGCTGTGGTAGTACCCACAAGAGACGCTCGTGGCTCCGGCCAGAGAAGACACGGCGACGGGCGACGGACGGTTGGTGATCGTGCCGTCACCGAGTTGGCCGTTGAGGTTCATGCCCCAGGCGTAGACCTCGCCGGATTCCGTGGCGACGACAACGTGCCCGTACCCGCAGGCGATGGCCGCGACCGCGCCGGGCAGCACGACAGACCGCGGCGTGAGACTGTCGACGAGTGTGCCGATACCCAACTGTCCCGAGGCGTTCAGTCCCCAGGTCCGGACGCTGCCGTTCTCGCACATTGCCGCCGAGTGCTTGTACCCGGCGGCAATGGCAACCACGTCGACCGGGGCACTCAACTGAACTGGCGTACGGTGCGTGGCAGTCGTGCCATCGCCGAGTTGACCCTTGTCGTTGCGACCCCAGACCCAGACGGTTCCGTCGGCGGCAAGGGCCAGCGAGTGGTAATGCCCAGCGGCCACGGCCACGATGTCGGTCAGGTCGCTGACCTGCACAGGAACGTACCGCCGGACGTTCGTGCCGTCACCGAGTTGGCCGAACGCATTCTCCCCCCATGCCCAGACGTTGCCGTCGCGGTCCACGGCCAGGGAATGTGCTTCGCCCGCAGCGAAGGCGGCAACACGTGTGAGGGACGATACGGTGACCGGGATGCTGCGCGGCACCGTGGTGCCGTCGCCTACCTGTCCCACATCATTCCTGCCCCAGCCGTGCGGCGTCGGCCCGACCTCTTCGGCCCGGGCGCAGAACGTCGATAGCGCAGCAAGCACGGCCGCGAAAACCGCTCGTAGGACGCTGCTCGACATAACGGGTGACTGCCTTCGGAATTGTTGTCCAACGCGATTGAACAGTTGTAGCATCGACTGCCCCTCACGGTTCGACACGACACAAAAGGTTTTGGAAGCTCGGTCAGTCTCCGTGCGGCCGCCACATGGCGAGATTATCGACCCATGAGAATACCCTGTGGCACGGCCATGTGCAAGATGTTTGTCGCTGCCTCTGACACCTGTCTGCCCTTAGTCATTTGTCCGAGACGGGCCGATATGCAACAAGCGGTTTCTAAGCATCCGCAGCCTCCTTATGACCGGATTCGCAACGAACGTCCTGATTTCGGGAGGAAATGACCATTACCGGCGAATTGGGGGGCAATATGCGAGGCTTGGGGCCTGTGCGCAATGCCGCTTCCGGGGCCGGGAGCGGCTGCCCAGGTACCGCCGAGGCCCGGCAAAGTCACCGATAGCCCCCAAGATCACGGGGAGAAACGACGGCCGCTGAATCCGCCGCAACAGCAGTAGAGGCTCTCGGGCGAGACGGTCAGACGGTCGGCCAGCATGTCCCAGAGCTCTCGACGCTCGCTGCACAGGGTCACGGGCGTGTCGGGACTGATTCGCCGGATCTCGTCAAGGTAGTAGGCGTAGGTCTCGGCCCGGGCGCGCCGGGGAAAAGGCTGATCGAAAATCTCTTCGCCCTGGAAATCCGTGTTGGTCCGCATGACTTCGAGGAACTGCGGATCAAGCCGCTCGTCGCCAATCGCCTGCGAGGCCTCGGCCGGGCTCATCATCGAGAGCACCCATAGCCGCACGGTCTCAGGTTGCACGGCCGCGAAGAGTTTCTCCAGGCACTCGGTGGCTTCCTGTCGCCAGTTGACGGTGGGAATGATCGGCGAGAATCCGACCCGCACGCGGTAGCCGGCCTCCTGGCACCGCCGCAAGCCCTCGATGCGCCGCTCCATCGACGGCGTGTCGCGCTCGATGTCGCGGCAGACCGACTCGGTGGCCAGCGTGCAGTAGAAGATGGCGTTGCTCTTGTGCGGCAGGTCGAGCAGATGCTCGACGTTGTCGCTCTTGGTGTAGTAGAGCAGGTACTTGTCGCCGGTGCGGGCGAACATCTCCGAGAGCACGGCCGACGAACCGTACTCCGGCTCGAAGCAGATGGCGTCGCTGTACATGTCGTAGCGGTAGAGCTTCTGCTCAGGGCGATCGAGCGTCATGCGGTAGACGTGATCGGCGAAGTCTTCGAGGTCGAGCATCAGGTTGACGATGTAGCCCTCGTGACAGTAGTCGCACTTGTGGACGCAGCCCTTGAGGCTGTGCAGCCCCCAGCCGCCCTGGCAGACGTACTGGACGCCGCCGGAGACCAGCGCGTCGCGGCGGCTGAAGGCGAAGTCCTCGCCCACACCCGCCATGGCCCGGGCGATGCGGTACGAGCAGGTTTCGCGGTACTTGCCGCGATCTACCTCGGCGCGTTCGGACTCGCTCCAGACGAATGTGTTGAACAGCAGTGCCGGATCCTCGGCCCGCCGCTCGACGCCCATTCGCACGGCGAAGCCCAGGGGCTCGATCGACGGTGGCGGACCGGCCAACTCCAGGACCCGCGCCGTGTCCTCGACGTCGACCTCCTGGATCGGCGGATCGCCGAGGGCCCGTAGCATCCGCTCCAACCGCCGCACGGCCCGCTCGTTGCGGTAGACGCGCTTGTGCACGAAGACATAGGGAGGCTTCAGGTCGTACATGCCTGGAGGGCTCCTGCGACCGGATGCCGGCGATTTTCCTCCAGCCGGAGACACGATGCCCCTGCTCGGAGAGCCGCCGCCGGACGGCGACGGTCAACGCCATAGGTCGCTTATACCGCGGAATGCCCCACGTCACAAGGGTTGCCCGGAGGGAACTGCCGGTCGCCATGGGCACAAAAAGAGCCCCTGCCGCCATGCAGCGACAGGGGCGCAAACCGCAATACTGGCTGGGGATCAGGGACTCGAACCCCGACTAGCTGATCCAGAGTCAGCCGTGCTACCATTACACCAATCCCCAGCATTGACTCT
>JAFGPY010000048.1 GCA_016935955.1 Planctomycetota bacterium | reverse complement strand
AGCGGCACCGGCAAGGACCTCGTCGCCCACGCCGTGCACTACAACAGCCTCCGCGCCGACAAGCCCTTCATCAAGGTCAACTGCACCGCCATGCCGGAGACCCTGCTGGAGAGCGAGTTGTTCGGGCACGAGAAGGGCGCCTTCACCGGCGCTGTCGAACGCAAGCTGGGCCGATTCGAGCGGGCCAACGGCGGCACGATCTTCCTCGACGAGATCGGCGATTTCCCGACCACTCTTCAGGTCAAGCTGCTCCGCGTCATCCAGTTCCGCGAGTTCGAGCGCGTCGGCGGCACCGAAACGATTCGGGCGAACGTCCGCATCATCGTCGCCACGCACAAGGACCTCGAGACGCTGATCACCGAAGACCTCTTTCGCGAGGACCTGTATTACCGGATCAACGTCTTTCCGATCTATCTGCCGCCGCTGCGGGAGCGCAAGGACGACATCATGCAACTGGCGGACCACTTCCTCGAGCGGTTCGCCGCCGAGAACGGCAAGCACATCACACGGATCTCGACGCCCGCGATCGACATGCTGACGCACTACCACTGGCCCGGCAACATCCGCGAACTGGAGAATTGCGTCGAGCGAGCCGTCCTGCTGTGCGGCGACGACGTGATCCGCAGCGAGCATCTGCCTCCCTCGCTCCAGATGGTGGACCGGAGCCATGCCAGCGACAATCCCTCCCTGTCGGAGATCATCGCCAACAAGGAACGGGAACTGATCGTCGATGCGCTGAAGAAGACCGGCGGCCGCCAGCGCGACGCCGCCAAAGAGTTGGGTGTCACCGAGCGGATCCTGGGCTACAAGATCAAGAAGTACGGCATCCACCCGAAGTACCTGTAGCCGTCGGGGGGGCGCAACCGCCCTGCCCCCGGCCGCTATGCGGCGGCCGGCTCCTCGGCGTAGTCGTCGAAGCGCACGCTGATCTTCTTGCTGACGCCCTGCATCTGCATCGTGACGCCGAACAGCACGTCGGCGATGCTCATCGTCCGCTTGGTGTGCGTGATGACGATGAACTGGCTTTCCTTCTGGAACTCGCGCAGCAGCATCGTGAAGCGCTCGGTATTGGCCTCGTCGAGCGCCGCATCCACCTCGTCCAGGAAGCAGAACGGGGACGGCTTGCTGCGGAACACCGAGAACAGCAGCGCCAGCGCGGTCATGGATTTCTCCCCGCCGCTGAGCAGCGAGATGCTGCGGGTCTCCTTGCCCGGCGGCTTGGCGATCACTTCGATGCCCGCTTCGAGCACGTCGTCGGCGTCTTCGAGCACGATGTCGGCCTTGCCGCCACCGAAGAGCTTGCGGAAGATCTGCTGGAAGTTGATGCGGATCTGCTCGAAGGTCTCGACGAACTTCTCCCGGCTCTGCTTGTTGAGCCGCTGGATGAGCTGCTGCAACTGCGTCTTGCTCTCGTTGAGGTCCTGCACCTGGTTGGCCAGGAACGTGTGACGCTCTTCGAGGCCGGCCTGCTCGTCGATGGCATCGAGGTTCACGTTGCCCAGCCGCTCGATCTTGCCGCGCAACTCGTTGATCTCGCCCTTGACCTGCTCCCAGTTCACATCGTCCGTCGTCCGCTCGGCGTAGGCCTCGGCCAACTCGATCTGCAATTCCTCGCGGACGCGCTCGACCAGGTCCTGCTGGCGGACCTCCAACTGCCCGAGCTGGATGCGCAGCTCGCCGATCACGTGTTCGACCTCTTCCTTCTGCGTTCGCGCGGCGCGGACAAGTTCTTCCTTGCGCTTCTGTTCGGCGGCCAGTCCCTCCAGCGCCTCCTGCAACTGCCGGTTGTCCCGCTGCTGCGTCTCTTTCTGTACGAAGAACTCCGAGACGCACGACTCGCATTCGAGAATGTCACGCTGGGCCTCGGCCGTCTGCTCGTCGCAGACCTGAACGTCCCGCTCGGCGGCCGCCACGGTGCGCCGGTTCGTCTCGATCTGATTATCGAGACTCTCGATGATCTGCTTGAGCCCCTTCTGCTGTTCGACGGCCTGGCCCAGACGGACCTTCAATTCCGTCAGTTCGCCGACCCGGCTTTGCTGCTGTTCGCGCAGCTCGTCGTACATCGTTTCGAGCTCGTGGATGTGGGCGGCCCGCTGGTTGTTGACCGCCTCCAGTTCGGTGAGCCGCTGCTTCGAATCGTACTCGCGCTGCACCGACTGGGCGATCTGCTCTTCGAGCGCCCCCAGCTCGCCGGCGATCAGCGGCTCTTCCTCCTTGAGACGCTTGATGTCCTGCTCGAAGTGGGAGAGCTTGGAGTTGACCTGGGTCTTCTCGGTGTTGGCCTCGTAGATGGCGGTGCGCAGGTCCTTGCACAGTTTCTCCAGGTGGACCTTGGTCTGGGTGTTCCTCTGGATCTCGGACTCCAACTGGGCGATCTCGGCATTGATGTGATCGATGGTCTCTTCGAGTTGATCGATCCGGCTGCGTCGGGAGATCAACCCGGACGCCTTGCCCAGCGGACCGAGCCGGAGCAGGCCGTCGGCACCGATGCACTCGCCGGCCAGCGTCACGAAGGAATAGCCGGCCGGCAGTCTGTCCGACAGTTCCGTCGCCACCGCCAGCGATTCGACCAGGATCGTCTTGCCCAGCAACTGCCAGGCCAACGGCGCGTAGCGGCTTTCGTGTGAAACGAACTCGACGAGCCGCCCCCGCACGCCGGGATGCCCCGAGAGATCCACGTCGTCGACGAACGGCGCCAGACGATCGAGGCAGACGAAATGCACGCGCCCCGCCAGCGCCGAGACCGCCTCGCCGTCGGCCAGCAGCCGGGCGGCGCTCTTGATCAGCAGGACGTCGGTCATCCCCTCCAGGGCCGCCTCCACCGCCACCGCGTGCTCAACGTCCGTCTTGATCCGGTCGGCGAGAATCCCGTCGATGTAGTCGATCTTGCGATGTTCGTCGGCCTGGGCCTGGAGAATGCTCCGGACGGCCTGGCCCAACCCCTCGTGACGCCTCTCCATGTCGGTCAGCACCGCCAGCTCGCTGCTCAGCGCGCTGCGGGCTTCCTTGTTGCTCGCCAGTTGTCGGCCCTTCTCGACCATCTGCTCCTGGGCCTCGTCGATCTTCTGACGCTTCGATTCGAGGTTCTCTTCCAGGTCGATCAGGACGCGTGTGATGTCGGCCAGGCGGGCGTTGTGCTGGGCCCGGTCGGTCAGCAGCCGTTCGAGTTCGGCCTTGGCGATCTGGGCCCGCCCCGCCAGGCGGTTCCGCTGGTTCGACAGGCTGTCCCGGTAGCTGGAGAGACTCTGGATCTCGTTGTGAAGCTGGGCGGTGCGACGCACGATGTCGATGATCCCCGATTTCTCGTCGTCCAGCTCCGCTTCGAGCGACGCCAGTTGGGCATCGCCTTCCTCGACAATTGCCTGGTTCTCGCGAATCGCCTCGGTGCGTTTGTGCACGGCCTCCTCGCAGGCCGTCGATTCCTGCCGGTGGCGGGCCAGGTCGCGATTGACGGCTTCGGCCTGGCCGGTCAACCGCTCGATCTCGCCGGCGGCCGTGGCCTTGCGCTTGCCCAACTCCTCGATGCGCGAACGCAGGAAGTCGATCCGCTGAAGCTTCTGGTCGATCTGGCTCTGGATCGCGACCAGGCTGTTGCCCGTTTCGCTGAGGCGATGCTCCGTCTCGATGACGGCGTTGCCCAGCCGGCTCATCTCGGCCTCGGCGCCGACCTCCTCGGCGGCCACCGCCGAGAACCGTTCGTTCGCCCCGTGCAGGGCCCGCTGCTTGTCGTCAAGCTGCTCCTTGTTGCGGCCGTACTCGACGAGCGAGTAGTTCACCTGCAGCTCCTTGAGCCGTGAGGTGTACTCCAGGTAGTTCCTCGCCTTGCCCGCCTGGAGCTTGACGCTGCGAAGCCGCTTGGCCACCTCCTCGAGGATGTCGGCCAGACGCAGAAGGTTCTGCTCGGTTCGCTCGAGTTTGCGAAGGGCCTCTTTCTTGTGCGCCTTGTACTTGCTGATGCCGGCGGCCTCCTCGAAGATGATGCGCCGATCGGACTTCGAGGCCCCCACCAGTTGCTCGATCTGCCCCTGCTCGATGATCGAGTAGCCGCGGTTGCCGACGCCGGTGTCCATGAACAGCTCGCGGACGTCTTTGAGCCGACAGACCTTGGTGTTGATGCGGTACTCGCTTTCGCCGCTGCGGTAGATTCGCCGGGAGACCTGGACCTGCTCGGTATCGATGGGCAGCCTCCCGCTGGTGCCGCCCGGATTGGAGATGACCAGCGTCACCTCGGCCGAGCCGGCCGCCTTCCGGCTGCCGCTGCCGCCGAAGATCACATCCGCCATCTGGTCGCTTCGAAGGCTCTTGAGCTTCTGCTCGCCCAGCACCCATTTGACCGCGTCGACCACGTTGCTCTTGCCGCACCCGTTGGGTCCGACAATCCCTGTGATCGAAGCGTCAAAATGGAACTCCGTCCGGTCGGCAAAGCTCTTGAACCCGTCCAGTATGATCTTCTCAAGTCGCATAGTTCTTCCGGTTCCGACTGTTTTCGTGCAAAGACACCCATCCCGAGTCCGGGGGATTTATCGGACAACACACTGTCATGTTATCGGCCTGACGCGGACTATTCCTTGACTATTCGGCCGATTTTTGGAGGGGGACCGGCCCAGAACTCGGCGGTGACAGCGTCCTTGGCGCACAACTGCTCCAGGACGGCGATCACGTCGTTGTACGGGACACCCAGGCCGGAGACGCTCTCCGCCTCCGCTCGCTGCCGCTCGGACCCCAGCACCCGAACGATCTGACTGATCGCAAAACCGCTGCGCACCGGCCCGATCACGCCCGGACGCGAGATGGCTTTCCGCGTCAGGGACACGTGGTCCTGGCCGGGCCGGGAATTGACGATGATCGTCTCGTTGGCCGCCTCGACGAAGGTGTCGTCGTGACAGTCCAGCGGCGATCCGAAGAGCACGACGCGCGGCGCACCGCTGCGCGAGACGTAAATGGCCCGTCGGTCGGTCTGCACCACCTGTTCGAGATGGAACCCGCGGCCGATGGGCTCCCGACGCACCGCCACGTCCTCCATGCGCCGCAATGCCTCGTACGCCGCCAGGACCATCTGCGGGTCCGTGTCACGCAGCATCCGTCGGCCCAGCGAGATGGCGTCGTTGCGCCGCGCCGAAATCAGCACGGCATCCAGCGCCTCCCGCCGATACGGCGACGCCTCGTCGAGAGCGATCGTCCGCAACGTCTCCAGCGTGGCATCGTCTCGCAGGGCCAGAACGCACCGCGCCGCCCGCAGCCGGACCTCTTCGTCGGGCGCGTTCCGCAGAGAACGCAGCTTCGGCAGACTCTCGCGTCCGACGGCCTCCAGCGCGAGCTCGGCGGGCTCTTTGTCTTTGGACGTCATAAGCTGTTCGGCCAGGAGCTCGATTCGGGTCGGCGTCTCTTGCGGCGAATCGGCGAGAAAGGTCGCCGCCACCATCGAGACGAAACGGGACCGGCGTCCCCGGAAGTCGGCCGGGATCGTGAACTCCACGAAGCGAGGCGAGACGGCGCGCGCCGTGTCGGCGCCATACCGCTCGTTGAGCCGATTGCGAATAGCACTGGCCATCGCAAAATCGGCTCGACGCAACTGGACCGCCCCCACGTAGTCGTACTGGGCGACCCCGCCGCCGAGGACGTAACCGGTCAGCGGATCGGGTTGGGCCACGCCAATCGTGTTGATGAACACCGGCCCCTCGACCGACGCCAGCGTGCGGGTCGACGGCCCGAAGGTTCCGGCCAGCTTGAGGTCGGCCCGGTATAGCCAGCCTCCGTGAAGCGAGGTGGTGTCGGCGCCGGCGATGGGCGTGACCTTCACGTCGAAGCGGTCGCCCCTGACACACGTGGCCGGAACCAACCCTTCCAGCCGGACCACCGCCGTGGTCTTGCTGTTGATCAACTCGTCCGGGGCCACCGAACTGCCCGGCACCTGCGACAGGATATATTGCTTCAGATAGGCTCGCACATCCGGCGGGCAGGCCCCCGATCCCGTGCCCGCGAGCCCGGCGACCAGGCCGTACCCCTCGACCGCCACCGGCTCCGGCTGGGTCACGTCCGCCACCGAGCCGACCGTCGAACCCAGCTCCCTGCCCAGCGACGGATCGACCGTGGCCACCGATTTGTCCTTCGCGCCGCAGCCGAGCAACAGCACCGGCACAAGCAGAAACCCCACCCGGGACGCGATGTATCGTAGAGACGTTCTCATATCCGTTGCGTATCCTATTGCTAAGATGCGAAGTCCGCGCAAGTTACACCGTGTGCGATCCTATGACCGGACCCGGCCGGCGTCAAGTCTATTCGCCCGGTCCCGCTCCCGGCGTGTCGGTGCAGGTTTTCGGGCGAGGCCCCTTCGGGCACAGAGAGCTGCCGGTGGCCGCCCCCCACTTCTGCGGTGCGACGTGCCATGGGCCCGTAGGGCTTGGCCGTTCGTAGTGTGCCCGTCAGGGCATACCTCCCACGGAATGGGGATGCCCCGGCGCAGGCAGATCGCTACAGACACACGAGGATGGCCTCAGGCGACGCCACCACAAACGACCATCCCCATGCCAGGAGATCTTCACAGACACACTCCGGCCGCTCTCGGGGGAGGTCACTGGCGTCCCGCCGGCCCTGCGACGGGCCAGAAGACCCAGTCGCCGGTGTCGGCCCACATGCGCGGCTGGCCGTCCTGGCCAAGGCCCTGCACGCCGCCGTCATCGGTCAGGTTCTCGCCCCAACTGTAGAGGAGGAAGCCGTCGTTCGTCTTGCGGTAGGACAGCGGACCGTTCGCGTAGGGGTCCGGAGGCAGTCTCGACAGGTACGCCGTCGCGACCAGGTCGTCAAGGCAGGCCGGATACTCGCCCTTATCGCTCTCGTAGGACAGGATCGCCACGGTGACAATGGCCGCCCCTTCGTAAGTCTTGAGCCTCCACGT
>JAFGPY010000358.1 GCA_016935955.1 Planctomycetota bacterium | reverse complement strand
GACCGGTACATTCTAAGCAGGTTGGCCTGCAGCAGCAAGACCTGGGCCAGTGGCGTGCCGAGTTGCTCGGCCTGCAGCACGGCGGCAATGATGCTGTTGAGCGTCTCGACGGGGATCCGCTCGCCGAAATGTTCGAGGGCTTCCTGGCGGCTGCGGCCAAACTCGATCTCGCGAACGACGATGGCCAGTTCCTGGTTGAGCGGCTCCTCGGGATTCTCGCTCACGACCGTCTTCGAGGCCTCGTAGAACGTGGCGCCGGCCTGCATCGTCATCGACAGCAGGTCGAGGGCGTACGGAAGCTGAATGCTGATCTCGCGCAGCCGCCGCGTGGCCCGACCGGCCAACCCCTGGCGGCAAAGCAGGTACCCGGCGACGAACCCGATGACCGCGAACACGGCCGAGCCCACGGAGATGAGCGGAATGTTCATGAGCCCGGACTGGATGGCCACCAGGATGACGGCCGTGACGATGCCCCACAGGAAGCAGAGCGTCAGGTACTCGTCGGGCGAGTAGGCCTTGGGATTGCCGGCGGCCAGCAGGTGGCGGAGGATGCTTCGCCGTTCCCCCGGCGGCACCAGCCGCTTGGCCAGTTGCAGGAACGGCCAGAGCACGAACTGCATCTCCGGCACGTCGAAGATCGTGTTGCGGTTCAGGTTGTCGACGTTGACGCGGAAGGCGGCCTCGTACTCGGCTTCGTCCACCGGCTTGAAGAAGCCGATAATGACCAGCGCGCCGCCGAGAAACGCCGAGAGGATCATCAGTAACAGGTAGATCGTCACGTTCGCCCTATCCTAGTACTCGAAGTTGATGATCGACCGGATCCAGAAAAAGCCCGTCAGGTCGAGGATCAGCACCACGGCCAGCACCGCCTGGCCATAGATGGTTCGAAACAACAGGCCCACGCCGTCGGGATCGATGAGGCCGTAGATCAGCAGCACGACCAGAGGCATGACGGCCATGAAGATGGCGCTGGTCTTGCCCTGGGCGGTCTGGGCCTTGATCTTCTCCTCCAGTCGCGTGATCTCGCGGAGCGACTCGCTGAGCCGGTCGAGGGTCTCGGGGATGTTGCCGCCGCGCATTCGCGTGGTCTTCAGGGCCGCAAAGAGCAACCGAAAGTTGTGGCTCTTGATCCGCCGGCCGGCGTTCTCCAGGGCCACGTCCAGGCTGGTGCCGTGCTCGACCTCCCGCAGCACCAGGCCGAATTCTTGAGACAGGGGCGGTTTGCCGTGCTCCTCGATGAGGCGCATGGCCTGCGGCAGGTTCAGGCCCGCACGCACGCCGTTGGCCACCGTGATCAGGCCGTCCATCAACTGCTTCTCGAGGGCGGCGCGGCGGCGGACGACCATGAAGTGCAGCACGATCATCGGCACGCCGATCCCGGCGACGATGCCGATCGGGACGCTGAACAACGGATTGAGCACTATGCCGAGGAAGAGGATCAGGAACACGGTCAACACGGCCATGGCGATGGTGATCGACCGTGGCGTGGTGTGGAAGATGAACAGCTCGGACAGGAAGACGGACATTTCGTCTTCGAGCCGGGCGACCTTCCTGGAGACAAAGGCGTGAATCGGCGGCAGCACGAGGAAAACGGCGCAACCGAGCATCAGCGCACTAAGCAATAAAAGCATATCGGCGTTCCCGCAATGGGCCGCATCAGGCGAAGCTGTCGGCCGTCAGTAATCCCTTGGCGATCAGGTCTCGGGCGAAAGTGGGGATGTAGCCGGTGTGGACCAGCAACCCGTGGCGACTTTCGCGTCCGGACTTGTTCAACGTAAAAATGTCCTCGATGATGATGTTGCCGACCTCGCGGTCGATGGCCACCACCTCGCTGATGTGCGTGACCTTTCGCGTCCCGTCGGCGAACCGCGACAGGTGGACGACCATGTCCAGGGCCGTGACGATCTGGTCGCGAATGGCCCGCACGGGCATCTCGACGGCCTCCAGCACGAGCGTCTCAAGGCGTTTCATGGCGTCTTCCGGCCCGTTGGCGTGGATGGTCGTCAGCGAGCCGTCGTGGCCGGTGTTCATGGCCTGGAGCATGTCCAGGGCCTCGGGGCCGCGGCACTCGCCGACCACCACGCGATCCGGACGCATGCGGAGCGAGTTCTGCACCAGGTGCCGGATCGTGTAAGCTCCCTTGCCCTCGACGTTGGCCGGCCGCGTCTCCATCCGCACCACGTGCTCCTGCGACAACTGCAACTCGGCCGAGTCCTCGATCGTGATGATGCGCTCCTCGGGACTGATGAAGTTCGAGAGCACGTTCAGCAACGTGGTTTTGCCCGAGGCCGTGCCGCCGGAGACGAGGATGTTCTTGCGGCCCGAGACGCAGGCCTGAAGGAAGCGGGCCGTCCACGGCGTCAGGCTGCCGAACTCGATCAGGTCGTCGATCGTGTACGGCGTCTCGGCGAAACGGCGGATCGTCAGCAACGGGCCGCTCAGGCTCAGCGGCGGGATCGTCGCGTTGACGCGCGAGCCGTCGGGCAACCGGGCGTCGACGATCGGCGTCGACTGGTCGATGCGGCGGCCGATCGGCGTCACGATCCGTTCGATCACCGTCATGACGACCTCGTCGCTGAGGAACTTGCGGCCGGTGTTGCGGATGATGCCCGCCTCGTCCACGTAGATGCGGTCGCGGCCGACAACCATGATTTCCGTCAGATCCGGCATGGCCAGCAGGTCCTGCAACGGCCCCAGGCCCAGCACCGTGTCGAGAATTTCCTTGGTGATGTAGGACCGCACGATGTGCTCCCACAGGCCGGCCGTGATCTGGTCGGCCACGCGGTCGAACTGGTCGAGGAACTTGTCTTCCACCAGTTGCAGGTCCTGCTTGATCCGCGAGCGGTCGCCGCTGATGCCGATGGCGTTCTTCAGGATGCGGACGATGCGGCCGACGGACTCCGCGCTGCGATGGTCGGCGATCTCCGTGGCGTCGGAGAAGACGCTCGTCTGCCGCGGCTTGGCGCTGTGGGCGAAACTGATCTCGTCGGTGATCAGCAGCTTGATGTAGTCCTCGACGATGGCCCAGCCCGTGGCGTCCTCGATGCCGTCGATCTCGTCGTCGAGAATGCTGCGCAGGTGGTCGCGGATGTGGGCCACGTACCGAGGATCGTCCTTGGCCGACGCCTCGATCGTCCGCAGGTTCAGACGGTGCAGCAGTTCCTGGTGGATGCGGCACTCCAGTTCCAGCACCTGGGCCAGTGGATCGCGCCGCCGCGTCACCTTCGGCGCCGTCTTCTGCTCGCCCTGCTCCAGCAAGTAGACCGAGAACTCGCCGACCTTGAACTCCTCGCCGGGATTCAGCGGCACGCGCTGACCCACCGGCACGTTCTCGCCGCGAACGATCGTGCCGTTGAGACCCAGGTTCTCAACAAAGTACCCGCCGTTGTCGACGATCACCTTGGCATGGTGCCGCGAGACGAACGGGCTGGGCAGGGCCAGGGTGTTGTCGTCGTCGCGACCGATCAGGGCCTCGGTCAGGCCGTCGATCGAAACGATCTGCCGCGCGTCGGTGAACTGGCTGTAGGCAATCAGTTGCATGCGTTCGCTTTCAACGGGACGACGTCGTCACCACTCCCGGGAACCTGGTCTGGAGCAACTCCTTCACGTCGTTCGGAATCTCCTTGTTCGGTTCGCTGACCCGGGCGCCCGGCGGCTCGCCCTCGATGGTGAACTCGTTCTCCATGCGCGTGCTTTCCAGGAACGTCAGCCATTCGGCCGTCTCGTCGCCGACGAAGATGGTGATGGAGTGGATGGTCTTCTTGTCCTGGGCGTTCGGATTCGCCCGGCCGTCAATCAGCCGCACCTGCACGCGCTCCAGCAGCCGCAGCGGGCGGACCTCCGCCTTGTCGGTCGACTTCTCGCCGAGGCGGAAGTTGGCCGTCAGCGAGACGATGTCCCCGACGTTGAGGCCCTGTCCCGGCGTGCGGCGGGAATTGACGGCGACGGTCCGCTGCTTGCAGCCCAGCGGCACGTCCGGCAGGTTGACGGCGCTGGTGCCGGCCTCGAAGGCCGTGGCCAGCAGCGGCTCGCCCTGGTACAGGGTCCGCACCGGCGCCCGGCCGAGGAAGATGTTGAGCTTCTCGGAGCGGACGAGCTTGGGGGCGTTCTCGAAGAACTCTTTCGAGACCTCGCCCTTGCCCAGGTGCGTCGCCTCGAGCGGCTCATTGGTGTTGACGCGCTCCTTGCGGACGTAGTAGACGGTGACCTTCTCGCCGACCTTGCTCTTCTCGATCTCGCGGATGTGCAGGTACCCCATCAGGGCCGCAACGGCCCCGCAGATCACGCCCGCAAGCATCAGCCGCGTGTTGGTGAACGGACTCGGTGACTGCGCTGCCATGAATTCTCCTCTAACGATTCGGATGCCTGTCCGTAAAACACCTCGCCGGCGGGTGCCATGCCTGCTCCCGTCGCAGATCCCGAGCAACGTCGCGGGGCAGGCATGCCGAACGTTGCATCCCACATGCATGGCTGCAGGGCAGCCATGGCACCCTCTTTTTCCCAGCCGACGGCGGCTGGGCCGCAACTCCGCAACGCACGGTCAGCCCGGAGCGTCGAAAACCGCAACCACGCATTCGTCGCCCGACGCCCTCTGGCGAACCGTGATCATCCTCATCCGCGGTCCGCGACGCAGCACCAGCGTCAGGCTCCCGTCGTCGGTCCGCGGCGGACGCAATTCGGCCGTCCAGCCGGTGCAGGCCTTGCGGAAGAAGTCGACCACTGATTCCTTCGTGCCCGCGGCCCGGACCAGCAACAATGTGTCGTTCGGACCGCTGGCTTCCGCGGGGACCGCAAAGAGCACCTTCCATCCCTCGCCCAGCGGCAAGTCGTCGGGCACGTCCACCTGGCCGCGGTCGGCGAAGACCGGCGCCAACTGCTGGGCCATTCGCAGACGCTGCTCGATGTCGGCCGACGGCTCGCCGTCGCCGCCGCCTGTGACCCTGGCCTGCGACAGGTAGCCCAGGAGGTTGCCCATCTCCTTGACGAATCGATCGTCCTCGACCGGCCCGTTGCGGCGGGTCGGAGGAGCCGGGGACTGCGACCTGGAACCCGGGCGGCCCTTCGGCGACGCGCCGTCGGACGCGGCCGCCGCACTGCCGGGATCCGGTTTCGTCGTCAGGCGATCGGCCGTCAGCAGGGCTGCAACGCCCACTAGAACAACGGCCACCGCGAGCGTAACCAGCCAGGCTAGAGCGACAGCCATGGGCCGCGGCTTGCCCGCAAGGGGCCCCTGCCCTGACCCGCCCTGCGGCGGAGAGACCGGATTATTGGACAACTCATCGCCCACGTCAACGTCCTTTGTGCCGCCGAGGGTACTTAATCCGGAAATACGGCGTACTCGCTGTTCCAGTTGGGCATCCAGGCCTCGGAGAACCAGTTGTGCAGAATCTCCTCGCGAACTCGCTTGTACTCGTCGGGCATGTCATCGAGTTCGTCGTGGAAGATGTCGTTGATTTCCTTCATGGGCCCGTACTGCGCGAAGTACCACAGACGAAGGTGAGCCACCGGCCACGTCGAACTGTCCATGATGTGCCGGCCGTGCACGTCCGACTCCAGAAAACTGACGGCCTCGGACGTCTCGAGCGTCCGCGTGCGGCGAACCACGTGCCGTCCGGGCAGATTGTTCCAGATGCGGCGGAAGTAGTCCTGGGTCTCCATGTTGCTGCTGGTTTCGTAGGCCTCGCGGCCGGCCTCGTCGTACAGGTGCTCCAGGGCCTCGCCCGTGCCGCGCGGCCGGTTGCCCTCGTTGACCGGCGAGGGAATGGACCCGTTGGCGCCCGTGTCCCACGCCGACCAGTGCGTGACCTCTTCATCCCAATCGTGCCACCACTGGTTGATGTTCAGCCACAGGTCGTACCGCGAGCGGACCAGCGTGTCCTGCTTACAGCGCATGCCGATGGCCATGTAGCAGCCGATCGAAATGACGAAGACGATGATAGGGATCATCAGCAGGAACTCGACCATGGCCGCGCCGCGCCGATACGGGCGGCGGTGGTGCGGTCGCTTGTGTGTCGCATGGTTCATGGTCCGCGTCCTCGCCTAGTGACTGATCAGATCGACGAAGTCAGCGTCGTATTGCTCAAGCATCAATCGTACCGGCTCCAGCATCTCGCTGTCCAACGCGTCGCGGGCCAGCGTCGCCTCGCCGGGGAACCCGGCCTCGATCATGTCGAGCGATTCATTCCAATGGTTCATCTTCACCAGGTGCGTCCGCCAGTTCTGGGCGAACAGGTCCCAGCTGGTCAGGTTGAAGGCCTGCGTCTGCCCGTAGCAGACCATCTGTCCGTCGGCCGTTAGCGGATTGCGGAAGATGCCCGGCCAGAACGGGCTGCGCCCCGTGCGGTAGGCGAACCCCATGAAGCTGAAGTAGTCGAAGATGTGCTCCTCGGTGCTCTCCTGTCCGCTCTCGTCGGTGATCGCCCCGGAGTCGGTTGTGCGGGTCTCGTTCGACGGGCAACCCTCCTTGGCCAGTATGATCGGCGCCGTGCGGGGCGGTTGACCGACCGGCGGCAGATACCGCCGATGCAGTTCCGTATCGAGGGCCACCTCGGCGCCGTCAAACCGCCACAGGTCGTTGCGATAGTACGTCTGATAGTCGCTCGCGTCGTACGACCACGAGTTGCCGTCCGCGTCGTACGGCGGATGAGGCGCGTAGATGCCCAGTTGCGGGTAGTGGTACGTCTTCTGCTCGGTGCTCCTGTACCACAGGTCGTGCCGCGCGTCGGCTCCCTGCTCCTGCTCCGTGGCTCGCGTGTAGCCGCTCGGCGGCTGGCGGAATCCCGTGGCCGTATACTGCCGCTCACGCGGGTACTGGCTGTGCCGCAAGCCGGTGTTGCTCAGGAACTCGCTCGATCCGTATTCGTAGCGGCTGTCGAAACGCATCGTCGAATAGTGGGTCCGCAGCACGCGTCCCCCGCCGCGGACGAAGTTGACCACCTCGTCGTAATCCTCCATGCGCCCTTCGTACAGGGCGACCATCGGATCGGGGTCGCCGAAGAGCATTTCGAACTTCTTGTCGCTCACGGTCCGCATCAGCGTGGACAGGCGGCTGAGTTCGAACAGGCCCATCGGCACCGGGTCGGTGAACGGCTCGCGCATGTACAGGAACGGCCCGACCAGGCCGCCGCCGTTGCCGCGCTGGCTGATGTAGTGCTGGATCCTCTGGTAGCCGTAGAGCCTGATGGGCCTGTTGCGGCGGTCGCGGCGCGTCGGGTGCCGCGCGTCGCGCATCGGCCGCTTGAAGTTGACGAAACTGGCGCCGGAGTTGTCGATGTCCACGATCGGCAGCTCGGGATAGAACGGCAGGACGAACGCCACCGTGGCCGCATTCTCCTTGCCGACCTTGATGGCTTCGCGCTGGGCCATCTCGGGCGCGATCTCGGCCATCTGCGTGGCCAGCTCGTTGAGGACGAAGCAGCACTGCCACAGGACGCCGTCGTCGTATGCACAGTAGTGGTCCATGGGCACGCGGTCGATCATCCTCTGGAGCTTCTGGAGAACCTGCTGCTCCTTGAGGGCGTCGGTGACGATCAGCCAGTCCTTGAGTCGCTCGTCGTTCGGCACGTTGCTGCCGTGGGGCGTCGAGTTGAGGTTCTGGATCAGGTCGTCGATGATCTGCGTGGCCACCGGCACCGTCGTCTCCAGCGAATCCAGCAGCACGATGACCGACATCAACTGCGTCTGCGTCACGTTGCACATGCTGATGGTGTTCATGCTGCGGCAATACCAGCTCGACCCGGTGTAGGCGGCCGCATCGGCGGCATTCTGCATCTCGGTCTTGCTTGCGGCCTTGTCGCCGCTGTTGATGACCATGAAGACCAGGGCCGCCAGCAACAGGAAGTAGAACACGCCGATGAAGATGGCCTGCCCGTCCTGGTTGCGGTGCAGCGAGACGGCCTCGTGTCGAACCGCTCTGAGAATCGCGTGCATGGTTCACCTGCCCTTAGGGCTGCAGCCCCATAGAAGGCAACATCGTCACGGGAGTCGTTTCTCGCACTCCTCGATCATGTTCTTGATCTCGTCGGTCGGCCTGTAGCTCTGTGCGATCCTGAAGTATCCGAGGGCCTCAGGGTAGCGTCCGGCGTCGGAAGCCTTCTTGCCGCGCGAGAAGTAGTCGCGGTACTCGACCTCCTTGACAAGTTCGCGCGCCTCCTGAGTGTTCATCATGTTCTGCGCGTCCTTGGCCTCCTTGCGCGCCGTGACGAAGTCCTCTTTCTCGATGGCTTCGTGGGTCCTCTTGACGGCCTGGCGATAGGGCCCCAATTGCTCCAGCTTCCGGACATAGGCCAGGGTGTTGCGGTCGGTCGGGGCGATCTTCTGGGCCTGCCGGGCCAGGTCCAGGGCCTCGTCGAGGCGGTCTTCCTTCTCGGCCGCGGAGGCCCTGTCCATCAGGTCGTTGACCCTGTTGCGGGTGACGCGGGCTTCGATGTCCTTCTGTCGCTCGGGATCGACTTCGAGTTGCTTGGCTTCCTCAAGCAGCCTGATCGCCGTCGAGTAGTCGCGCTTTCGCTCGGCCTCGCCGGCCTCGCGCAGCAGTCGCTGGTACCTGTCTTTGTTGATGGCTCCGCCCTTGAGCCTGGCCGCCTCCTTATTGGCGGGCCACAGGGTCAGGGCCTCGTCGAGCATCTTGATGGCTTCCTGCGTGCTGTCGTCGGTGCCCTGGGCCAGCAACCCTTCGGCATGCTCGGTCATGGCATTGCTGCGGGCCTCGTCGCGCTGTCGCGGCAGGTCGGTCCGGTTCTTGCGCGAGTCCTCGTCCAGGAGGCCGATCACCTGGTCGTAGAGATCGGCCGCACGGGCCCACTTCTTCTCCTCGAAGGCCTTGTTCGCCTCGACCGTCAGGGCCTTGATCTGCCCGTAGCGTTCCAGCGATTCCATCTTGCCGCGGACGACCTGTCGCTCTTCCACGAGTTCCTCGTGATCGCGAAGCGTTTCCTCGGCCTTGGTATAGAGGGCCTTGGCCTCGACCAACTGGTCTCGATCACGGGCCTTGTCGCCGGCGGTAATGGCGTCGCGGAACGCCGCCTGCACGCGACGCGTCTCGATGGCCGCCAGCCACGACTCGGTCAGGCTGCTGTCGGGGGCCACGGCCTCGGCGATAATGGTCTTCACGGCTTCCTCGGCCGCACGGAGATCGCCCCGTTCCATGGCGCCGAAGTACTGCTTCTGCAACTGGTCATAGCGTCCTTCATTGCGGATTCTGTCGGCCAGTCCGCGATGCTTGCCGTGGAACTCGTCGCTCTCTCCGATCAGGCCGCGGGCCAGCTTGCAGTACTCCTCGGCCTGCTTGTAGTCCTTCTTCTCGCGAGCCTCTTCGGCCCTGGCCGCCATCTGGAGGAACTTGGCCTTGCGTACGGCCGCCAGGCCGCGGAACTCGGGATTGTCGATCACCTTGGCGTAGATGCTTGCCGCCTCGCCGAACTCCTTCAACTCGTATTTGCCCCGGGCCTCTTCCAGGAGGTCGTCGGCGCGGTGGCCGAGCTTCTCCTGCTGGGCGCGGTTGACGAAGGAAAGGATAACGAGAATGACCACGATGGCCGCGGCCGCAATGCCGCCGTACTTGGCGTACTCGTAGGTGCCCCAGCGCCGCTTGGGCAGCGGGGCGGTCTTGGGCGCTTCGCTGGACGCCGCGGCAGCCCCCGACGGGCGACGCTGCGGAATCGAGCCGTCGGCGGCCGGCGTCTGGCCGTCGATTTCCTCGTCGACCTGCTTCTCCATGCGGGCCGACTCGTCCTCGCTGACGCTCTTGCCCTGGACGTACATGACGAAAATCTGCCGCAGCCACTTGATGATCTGGTCGGCCGAGGCAAAGCGGCGACCGACGTCCTTCTCCATCATGCGTTCGACAATGCGGGCCACCAGCGGCGGCACGCCCGGCTGGGCTTCGCGGAGGCTCGGAGCCTTCAGTTGCGGGTTGCTGTGCCAGTGCATCCAGCGGATGCTGGCGCTCTGCTCGTCGGCGAAGATGTCGCGGAAGATCTCCCGGAATTTCTCGGGGCCGACGAACATCTGGTAGGCCATGAAACCCAGGCTGTAGACGTCGGCCCGCGAATCGACCGGCCCGCCGGCGAACATCTCGGGGGCCATGTACTGCGTCGTACCCATGGGCAGGCTGGTCCGTCCGCCGGTGCGGCCGATGAGGCCGAAGTCGGCGATCTTCACGCCGCCGGACGCCTGGACCATGATGTTGTCGGGCTTCAGGTCGCGGTGCACGATGCCCTGGGCGTGAATGGCCTTCAGACCGAGGGTGATCTTCAGCAGGATACCCAGGCCCGTGTTGAGGCTGGCCGGACCGCGGTCCATGAGGGTCTGCAGCGACGTGCCCTCGACGAACTCCATGACCATGAACAGGCCGCCGCCCTCTTCGATCAGTTCGTAGACGGCGACGACGTTCTGCTGTCCCTGGCTCAACCGGGCCAGCACCTGGGCCTCGCGGCGGAACCGCTCCAGGAACTTCTTGTCGGCGGCCAGGTTCGGGGCGATCTGCTTGATGGCCACGTAGCGGTCCAACGATTTGTCGTAGGCCTTGTAGACCATGGCCATCCCACCGGTCGCCACGAGCGACACGATCTGGTACTTGCCGACCTTCATGCCCGGCTGCAATTGGTTGACGAACTCTCCTGGCATTCCTTCTCCTGTGGTTGGACTGCGGGTCCTTACTGTCGCGGCATACGGCACTCGTTTATGGCGTGTACCTGGCCCTGTCGTTCTCGATCTGGTCGGCTCGGTACGGCATGAAAATCTCCACGTCGGTCAGGATGATTCTGCGTCCGGAGTCCGGCGTGGTGTCCTCGTAGACGTCATTGCTCAGCTTGTCGAAGACGCGGTTGGCGTAGGGAATCTTGAGTTCGTAGCTGTAGTTCAGCTTCACCTGGATCTCTTCCCAGCGGGCGAAATCCATGTGGCCCGGAATCCAGCGGCAGACGCTGATGCGCTCGTACTGGCCCGGGAGCGTCGGGTTCCAGTCGCCGCGGATCGAGGACGCCCTGGGGCAATGCTCGCCGCGATCGGGCTCGTCGTACCGCCAGTGCCACGGGCGACGAATGTCCACCGTCGTGTAGTAGTCGCCGTAGGCGAACTTGCGGGCCAGGTGATTGATCCACGGCTGGGCCGGATCCTGTTCGGCTTGGACCATGGCCTGGCGGACGGCGTCGGCGATCTCATCGCCGGTCATCTCGGGATCTTCTACGACGCTGGTCGACAATTCGCCGCTGACGGGCAGCAGGGCCATCACGGCGGCTCGCTTGATGCGCGGCATCTTGAGCGACGGCGGCGGAGGGCCGTAGGCATAGGGGTAGCCGTTGTAGTCCGCCCCGTTGTTGAAGACCACGCGTTCAATTTCTCCCGACTCCTGGACCTCGCTGCGGACGATGGTCAGTGCAGCCCTTGCGGCGGCAAAGCCGGCGTGGTGCATGAGCATGTTGTCGTTCCACATCAGCGTGGCCTGGACGAGCAGCAGCATGATCATCAGGATGAACGGCAGGGCCAGGAGCAGTTCGACGGCGGCCGTGCCCCCCTCGTCGGTCCAGACCTTGTGCAGCGGCGGGTGCGGGCGTTCGGTGAGTCGCTTCAGCCACAGGGCGATCAGGCCCAGAATGGCGCAGCCGATGACGATGGTCAGAATGGCCAGGCGCGCCAGGGGCGAGGTAGCGGCATGGGCGGTGCCGGCGCCGCCGAGCAAGGGCACGTACATGATGACCATGAGCAGCATAACGGCGGCCATGATCGCCAGGAACAGCCCCCAGGGTTTTCGTTTTGTCATGGTCGGCCTCCCCGTGAGCCGCAGGCCCGTGGTGCAACCGCCGTCTACAGTCCGATCAACCGCGACACCAGCGACCCCGCCGTGCCGCCGGCGTAACCTTCCGCGAGTGCCCAGAACGTGCCCAGGCAGGTGGCCAGGCCAAAGGGCACGCGAATGCTGGGTTTGGCCGGGGCCGCATCCGCCACGTTGGTGCCGGGCAAGGTCAGGACCTTGATGCCCCACCACGTGGCCGCAACCGTCCGACCGATGATCCTCCGCTGGATAGCTGCCGTGATGCCCATGGCCGCCCCAATGGCGAACGCGTAGAACATCACGTAGGCCACGAACCACGTCTGCTCGGGCCAGTGCCAGGAGCCGAGCGCTCCCGAGCTTCGCGTCAGGCCGCCCAAGGCGCCGATGGCGGCCATCAGCTTCACGTCCCCTCCGCCCATGCCGCCAATGGCATAGCAGAGAAACATCACGCCGAAACCGATGGCGGCGGCCAAGGCGTGATCCTTCAGCCCCGGCAGGCCGCCGGTCACTAGCGCGACGAGCAGGCCCAGCACAACGGCCGGGTAGACCAGCCAGTTGTAGACCCGCCCACTGCGTACGTCGGTCACGGCGGCAATCACCACGACCGTCGCAAGGATGGCGTCAGCCAGTAGCTGCATCGTGCCTTAGTGCACCGCGTCGCCGTCAACGGGGAAGTCGGTCTCTTCCGATTCCTGAACGCGTCTCTCCCAGAAGTCGTTCACCCAGACGGAGATCTTCTCCTTGTAGATCATCAGCAGGCCGAGCAGCGGCAGGATGAAGGCGGCGATGATCAGCAACTTCTCCAGTCCCTCGGCGCCCTGTTCGTCGCGGTGCAGTCGCAGCAGCAGCGATTTCAGGCTCTGTCCCTTGAATTTACCGGCCAGCAAGTGTCTCATCGTTCACTCCTTTGCGGAAGAGTTCCTTACAGGAACGGCCAGCCCACCTGAAACGCAATCAGGCCATACTGGTCTTTCATGATATTCAGCAGCACCTGCGCCAGGGCAAACAGCGGGATGGCGAAGGCGGCCATGATCAACAAGTACTCCAACACGTCGCCGCGCTGGTCGCGATGCAACCGCCGCACGCAACGAACCGCCCCACCGGCAATCTGCCCTGCCCTGCGAATGTCCATGGCGTCAGGCTCTCCCCGGGTACTAACTGCCCTTATCGGTAGCACGCCCGCCCTCGGGCGTGAGACCAAACCGCAGACGGTCATTAAGGCCCGTGTTTCCCGGCCGAGGGCGGCCGGGCTACATACCCAATTCAACTGTTCCCGTCAACCTCTCCCGGCCGAGGCGGCCGGGCTACACACTCAACACGAGCTACTAACTGCCCTTATCGGCAAAAAACGGGGCCAGGCTCTCGGTTTCCTGGGCCATCACGCGGCCCTGGACCTCGTCCATCATCGCCGGCCGGCAGCCCGTCCACTCGAGCGTCCCTTCCTCCAGTTTGCGGCTGCCCTCGGGCAACGTCAACATGAACACGTCGTTGAGGCGATACTGGTAGTTCTCGTCCACCGGCAGCACCTCGCTGATCTGGACCACGCGGCGCGAGGCGTCGCGGAAACGCGACATCTGCACCACGACGTCGATCGACGAGGCGATCTGCGTCCGCAGGGCATTCAGCGGAATGGCCACGTCGCTCATCAGGGCCATCGTCTCGATGCGGTTCAGGGCGTCGATTGGCGTGTCGGCGTGCATCGTCGACATCGAGCCGCCGTGACCGCTCGTCAGGGCCTGGATCAGGTCCAGGGCCTCGCCGCCGCGAACCTCGCCGACGATGATGCGGTCCGGACGCATACGCAGGCTGTTGCGGAACAACTCGCGGATGGTCACCTCGCCGCGACCGTAACGGTCGGGCCCGCGTGTCTCCAGTTGCAGCACGTGCGGCAATCTCAGTTGCAGCTCGCTGGACTCTTCGATCACCACGATCCGCTCGTGCTCCGGGACGAAGTTGCCCAGCGTATTCAGCAGCGTGGTCTTGCCGCTTGAGGTGCCGCCGGCGAAGACCAGGTTCTTCTCGCACTGGATGCTGATCCGCAAGTAGTCCATGGCCATCTGGCTGAGGGTGCCGCACTGGACCATGTGGGCGAAATCGAACCCTTCCTTCTTGAACTTGCGGATCGTGATGCACGCGCCCTTGCGGCTGCACGGCGGCATGGCCACGTGGACGCGTGACCCGTCGGGCAGCCGCGCGTCGATCATCGGGTGGTCCTCGGTCAGCCGCTTGCCGACGTACTGCAACAGGTTGCGGATGCCGGCCACGAGGGCCTCTTCGCTGACGAACTTGGCGTCGGTGCGGATCAACTGGCCCCGCTGCTCGATGTAGACCTCGTCGGGACCGTTGATCATCACTTCGACGACGCTCGGATCGTCCATATACTGCTGGACCGGGGCGAAGAACGAGCGCAGCGTCTTGGCGAAGATCGTCGACGGATCGATCAGTTCCGCGGCCGCCGGCTTGGCGTTTTCGACCATAAGTCCCTCACTTTGCATACGGTTAAACGCCGGTCAACTGCAACTATTACGTCAAAAACCAAGATTTCGTCCCGTCGCCGCACCGCGGCTGCACAGCCATTGTGTCCGCCGGCAGCGCGCACCGACGCCTACCGTTAATTCTAGCTATTTGCCAAGCCAACGACAACGATTTTGTTGTCCCATCTCCCCCCTGCCCCACATCTTGGGGTCCAGGGATCACCGTTCCCCCCGCAGGGCCAGCGTGGCTCCAGACGGAGGACACCACCAGTGGAGGGTGCCATGGCTGCCCCGCAGCCATGCCGGTTGACATGCACGGTACACCATGCGAGAATCAGTCTATGGATGCACGCGGCGCACATCGCAAACGATGCCGCCGTTACGACATCGACGGGCACGCCCACTACCTAACGTTTTCGTGCTATCAACGTCAGCCCTTCTTCCGAGGCCGTCGCAGCCCTCGGTGGTTCCTGGAGTCTTTGTCGCAGGCCAGGCAGGAGTGCCGCTTCAACCTCTGGGCGTACGTCGTCATGCCCGACCACGTTCACCTGTTGATTCAACCCGCGCCGGGCGCCGGCATCAGCGATATCTTGTGGCGGATCAAGCGGCGTGTCACGTTTGAGGCACTATCACATCTGACCCAGAAGAGCCCGAAGTTCATTGCTGAGAAGATGACTGAGCACGGAGCGAGCGGCAAGATCACGCGGCGATTCTGGCAACGAGGCGGAGGGTATGACCGGAACATCTGGACGGTCACCGAAGCCAAAGAGAAGATGGGGTACATTCATGCCAACCCGGTTCGCCGTGGGCTCGTCGAGCATCCGAGCCAGTGGCCCTGGTCGAGTTGGCGGGCCTGGATAGAGGGGACTGACGAGCCGCTGCCCGTCGACAGAGATTCGCTGCCGACGCTTTGACCAACGTCGCATGCCTGCAGGGGCAGGCATGGCACCCAATGCACATTCCTGTCAGGCCGCGGGCACGGCAGGCCTTGCCCCTACGTGATAGCTGCAGTCGCGCGCTACTCCACGCTCTTGAGGGACAGGCGGGTCATTTCGGCGGTGATGCGCGAGGAGTCCATGCCCTTGGTGCGGTTGATCTCGGTGGTCATGGTCTTGCCGGCGTCGACGTCCTCGGCCGTGACGTGCACGCGGCCCTTGGTGTCGTAGCTGAAGGTGACCTTGACCGGGGCTCCGGCCGGCCGGCCCTCGGGCAGGCCGGTAATGCTGAAAGCGTCGAGCGTGATGCAGGCCTCGGGGTCCGGGGCGTCGCCCTGCACGACGCGCACGACGATGGACGTCTGGCCGTCGTGGGCCGTCTGGTAGGTCTTGGTGACGCTGGCCGGCAGCCGCGAGTTCTTCTTGATCAGCACGTCGTTGCGGTACTCCAGCGTCTGGTGGTCCTTGATGACCAGGCCCATGGCGTGCGCGGCCACGTCGGTGGTGTGGATGCGTCCGAGCTTCTCGGCCGTCTCGGCCGTGAACTCCACCATGCGGTCCTGGCTGTGGAACTCCATGATGGCGGCATGGATCGACGCGCCCATGGCCACGGCATCGTCGACCGGCACGGGAATCTCGATCGGCTTGCCACTCATGCGTTCGAGCATCGACAGCACGGCGGGCATGCGGGTCGAGCCGCCGGTCGGCACGACGCGGTTGATGCCGGCCCACGTCACGCCGGCCTCTTCCAGGACCATCTCGGTCGTCAG
>JAFGPY010000357.1 GCA_016935955.1 Planctomycetota bacterium | reverse complement strand
GGCATCTCGCCGGTCTGCGGCGGCAGGACCGTCCAGCAGCCCAGCAGCTTGTCGTTGCCGCGAATGGCCTCGGCGAGCATGCGGTTGCCGCCCTGGGGCGAGACGTCGTGTTGGGCGATGTGCCAGGCGACGGCCATCGAGATGCCCGCCCGGTCGAGCTGCGCCGTCAGGTCGCCGACCGTCTCGCACACGGCCGGACTCTGCGACGCCTTCGACGGCAGGCCGAAACAACTGTTACAGTCCCAGAATTCCATGGTTTCCTCGTTGTTGCCGAATGAGAAGCGGATGAATCTCCGCCGTTGACGAGGGCGGCCGACAAGCCGCCCCCATAATTTGCCACGGCGGGCCTTGCCCGCCGTGCCCCTACCGGTCGCCGTCGCCGCGAAGGGCCGGATGGTGGGCGGCCAGGTACTTGGCGATGGCGGCATCGTAGGCGGCCGTGCGCTTGAACGCCTCCAGGGCCAGTTCGGCCCGCAGCCGCTCGGCCGTCTGGCCGTCGTTGGCGTCCATGCTGGCGATGACCTCGTCGTAGCGCGACGGGTCGCAGACCACGGTCACGTAGCGGTGGTTCTTGGCGGCGCTGCGGAGCATGGTCGGCCCGCCGATGTCGATGTGCTCGACGGCTTCCTCGAGCGTGCAATCGAGCCGCCGGACGGGGGCCTCGAACGGGTAGAGGTTCGCGCAGACCAGGTCGATCCGCTGGATGCCCAGTTCGTCCATGGCCCGCTGGTGCGCGTCGTTGTCGCGGACGGCCAGCAGGCCGCCGTGAACCTTCGGGTGCAGCGTCTTGACGCGACCGTCCATGATCTCGGGAACACCCGTGTAGCTGCCGACTTCGACTACGGGCACGCCGTTCTGGCTCAGCAGCCGCGCCGTGCCGCCGGTCGACAGAATCTCCACACCCCGGGCCGCAAGGGCCTGGGCAAACTTCACCACTCCCGTCTTGTCCGACACACTGATCAACGCCCGCTCAATCTTCACCGGCATGTCTCCCGCTTGCCACCAGGCTCTGTGCCTGCTGAAGGACCGCTGCGTGCCCCTCTGCAGCCGCATCGCAACCGTGAAGCCGCATCATAGTGCGGCCGCCAACTCAGAGCAAGGGGCTAGGAGCGGCCTTTGCCCCTTGGCAATCCGATGAAAAAGTGAGAGCCAATCGGAGCGCGTGCCGGTCTTCCGGCGCAGCGACAGACCAGGGACGTATCGAGCCTCTCCGACCGGCCAGAGTCGCTGCACGGATTTCTCCCGGCCACGACCGGGATAGGCGAATCGGAAATTATTGCGCTATGTCAGCGGCTCGGCGGGGCCACTGTAAGTCATTCATTGAGAGGACCTTGCCACCGCAGGGCGGTCGCCGGGCGGGTCGCCTCGGGTGCAGCTAGCCATGAACACTCTTGAATTCCAACGCCGGCCACAGGATACTGTTGGGCTTCACGTGGGCCGCAGGGCTCACAACGTCGCCGACTTTTGCAGGGGGGATGACCAGGCGATCGCAGAGGCAAGATCATGAAACGTTGGAAGTGGGCGGCCGTCGCACTGGCGACGGTCATGGTGTATTCGGGCGTTCAGGGCGGCGCGGCGCGCGCGAGCAACGAGTTGTCGTTGCTGGTGCGGCTGCTCAGCGCCATTCGCGAGGTGGAGTCCTACGGCGGCAAGAAGACCCACGGCGACGGCGGCCGCTCGCTGGGCCCGTACCACATCAGCCGGGCTTACTGGCGCGACGGTTGCACGCAACTGAAGTCCGAGGGCGCCCAGTGGGTGCCGTGGGATTACGACCGCTGGGTGCAGAGCGAAGCTGAAAGCCGCCGCATCGTCGAGGCGTATTTCCGTCGCCATGCCTCCGAGGTCTGCCCGCCGCAGTCGATGGACGATTGCCAGGTGCTGGCCCGCCGGCACAACGGCGGCCCGACCGGCGACCGCAAGAGCGCCACGCTGAAGTACTGGCGTCGCGTGCACAACAAGATGCAGTAGCGATCGCCTCACGACAGCGACGAAACGGCACGGCGAGGAAATTCCTTGCCGTGCCGTTGTGTTGTGGCAATGCAACCATCTTCATCTGCGTCGAGTGACGTTCGGCATGCCTGCAGGGGCAGGCATGGCACCCAGTCCGTCCCCTTTCGCCCCCCGTGCGTGCCGTAGCGGTTTCTACCGGCCCTGCGTCTCGTCCTGCTGCTGGGCGGCCGCCGAATCGGCATCGTCGGCCACCAGGTCGCCGGAGATCACGTCCAGGTGCGACCGCTGGCCGTGGGCGTGCTTGCTGCGGCCCCACAGGTACAGGAATCCCGAGACGCCGATCACGAAGAGCGACACGAACGCGGCGGCAATCTTCCCTTCGGTGAATCTGGCAACGATGATCAGCGGCGTCATGGCCGCGCCCATAATCAGGCCCAGTCCGCCGACGAGCTTGAGCTGGCCGACGTCTTCTTCCTTGCCGACCTCGCGGGCGAAGTCGATGGGCGTCTTGATCATCGTGAAGAAGCGGTCGACGTGCTGACGGTACTCGGCCGTGGTGGTGCCCCAGAAGAACCGGGTCAGCACGGTGGGAATGATCGTCGCAGCGGCCATGATGAAGGCCTGCATGTACCACGGCGTCGGGATTTTGAAGAAGGTTTCGAGAATCCAGATGATCAGTGAGGCCGTGAAGCCGACGGCCATGCCGACGATCGGGCCCCAGCTCGGCAGTCGCTTGACGAAGAACGAGACAACGAACGGGCCGCTGACGGGACCGCCGATCAGGACGGCGATCGTCAGGCCGACCTTGAAGATGCCCTCATTGCCGCCGAGGAGTTTCATGGCCACGGCCAGGCCGATGCACCAGATGCCCAGCAGGAGGTTGAAGACCTTGGTCATCGTCATCAAGGGGCGGCCGGTCAGTTCTTTCCAGCGGAAGAGCCGGGCCAGCGGCGGATAGATGTTGTTGGTGATCAGCCCGGCGGTGCCGGTCAAGAAGCTGTCCATCGAACTCATCGAGGCCGAGAACATGGCGATCAGCACCAGCCCCACCAGGCCTCGCGGCAGAACCTTCATCGAGGCGATGGCGTATGCCCCGTCCGCCACGTTGCCGATGCCCCCCAAAGCCTCGACGTCGGTCGAGTAGAGGACGCGACTGACAATGGCCGGAATGTAGAAGATGAACGAGCCGAGGATCATCAGGCCGCCGGCCAGGAAGGCGGCCTTGCTCGATTCGCGGCCGTCCTTGGTGGCCAGGTAACGGTAGCAGCTCCCCATGTTCGCCGCCCCGAGGATGGTGTTCAGGGCCATGGCGGCGACCCACGGCAGGGTGAACAGTTCGGCCCCGATCTTGCCTTTGCTGCCCGTGTACTGGTGCCCCATCGACTTGATGAGGGCGAAATCCTTGGTCAGCCCCATGGCGTCGATCTTCTCGAACAGGCCCGAGAGGCCGCCGACCTTGTACAGGCACAGGGCGGCCACGGCCAGCGTGACCGGCAGCAGGATGAACGACTGCAGGCTGTCGGTGACCTGGACGCTCCAGGAGCCGCCGCTGACCGAATAGAAGATGATGACGAAACCGATGGCGATCAGGAAGTAGTAGAAGTAGTACTCGGGAAGACCGAGAAGGACGTAGATGAACGTGGCCAGGCCCAGGAGCATGAACCCGCCCCAGAACATGCTGGTGCTGACGCCGACGTACATGTAGATCTGCTCGACGGCGCGGCCGAACCGCAGGTAGATGGCGTCTCCGGGCGTGATGGCCCGCGTCTGCCGCATCCACGGGGCGAACAGGAAGCCCTGGAGGATCAGCCCGGCGGCACCGAACCACGACATCGTCATGACGCTCCAGCCGCCGAGGTAGGCCTGCGCGGCGTTGCCCGTGAACGTCGCCGCCGAGAAGGTCTGCATGAACACGCTCAGGCCCGTCAGCCACCAGGTGCCCTTGCCGCCCAGGCGGATGTAGTCGCTGTTGTTCTTGCTGATGTTGCGGCAGACGAGGCCGACGACGATCATCATCAAGAAGTAGCCGACCAGTACGCTGTAGTCCACGTACGACATGGCAAATTCACCTCACAAGGTACACGTTCCCGGGACCCGACGGCCGCCTTCCTGGCCGACGTACACGTCCTGCCAAGCCATGCGATAGGAAAGGAAGGAAGTGAACGTCGTGGTGTGCAGGCAGGACTCCCGTCCCGGCTCGCCGTCTCGCGACAGATAAGTGCCGGATTTGTAGTCGCTGGAGGGGGCGACTGTCAAGGCAATTCGCCTCGGTTCCGGCTCCGGCCGGCTCCGGGTGCGCCTCAAGAAAGTGGTACTCGTTCGCGCACGTTCGGCGGCGGAACCCCTCTCCCCTGGAGGGAGAGGGGATGGGGTGAGGGGGACGAGCAGGTGGGCCGTTGCCGACGCGGCGTCACCCTCACCCGGCCGCGCCTCGCTGCCGCTCGGCGGGCCACCCTCTCCCGTCAAGGGAGAGGGG
>JAFGPY010000356.1 GCA_016935955.1 Planctomycetota bacterium | reverse complement strand
CTCCATCAAACCCTCGGTGCTCACTTCGCCAGCCACCCCACCCCCTCCCTACTGCCCACCGGGCCGTGAACGGTTACGTCTTGCGGGCCTTGCCGTCCAGTAGCCGGGTAGCTTCTTGCCGTCCTTATCCAGGGCCTGCCATAACCCCTCGACCGGGTTGCGTCCCGATGGGGCCGTACCGATGCGCACAAAAGGCAGCCGGGCATCCCGCTCGCGACGAACCGCAAGTCCCGAAAATCAGGACCGGCCTGTAGACGACGGACCCCGCTTCCCGTTCCAGGTAACAGGCAACACGCCACGGATGCTTGTGAGGATTGGCCTCGTCAACAGTCCCGAGGCGACCTGCCACGGAGAAAGGAGAACGATCATGATCCGATGGATGCTTGTTGTGGGATGCGCGATACTGCTTGTCTGCAGTGCGCAGTACCTGGTGGCCCAGGACGCCAAACAGTCGGCGCAGTCCGACCATGTGCGGCCGGACGGTCCGCCGCCTTGCGGTGAGGGACGCGGTCCCGGCGGGCACCACCGCCCCGGCCCCGGTCCGCTGATGAAGGCCCTGGACCTGGATGCCAACGGTGAACTGTCGGCTGCGGAGATTGCTGGCGCGAGCGAGTCGCTCAAGGCCCTTGACGCCAACGGCGACGGCAAGGTCACGATGGACGAGATTCTTCCGCCCCCGCCTCCACCCCCCGCTGAGGATCAGGGCGAAACGGACACCGGCAGTGACACTGAGGCCGGCAGCCAGGAATGAAGTCTCGCAACCGAGGGCGGGGCCGAGAGAGTGATGCGCGGTGGTCCTGCAAGCCGCCATATCAGCAGCCGTCCCAGGACCACCCAAGTGAGGCACCGGAGAGCGGTCGGCAACGGCCGCTCTCCCCCCGTGCTGAAAGGAACCATGCAATGAGTGCTGTCCCAAGAGCATCGGCAGACAAAACATTCCCGATCCCGGCGACCGACCTTTCGTGGCTGGACCTGGTGTCGGGTGTGCAGGGCGGCGACGCGTCCGAGTTGCTGTCGGACCTCTCACTCGACTCGGTCAGCCAGGTCCTCGACGCCCTGCGTCCCTTCGTGGTGGTTCCGGCGCGGCCGGTGCTCAAGGCTCCCTGGGGAGTCCGCGTGCCGTGCGGGCACGGCGGGTTCCTGGCCGTCGAGGAGGGTACGTGTGTGCTGACCGTCCACGGCCGACACGAGATTTCGCTGAACCTTGCAGCCGGTGACACGGCCGTAGTCCTGCGCGGCGACAGTTGCACCATTCGGGACGACGCCGGCACGCCTGCCGTTGCGGTCGAAGACCTGTTGGTCCAGGGGACCGGACCCGCCGAGGCCGAAGGCTGGGGCCAGGGCTCAGGGCCAAGCACGGTGCTCATGAACGGCATGTTCCTGTTTCCGGTCGGCGGCCCGCCGGCCTTCTTCGAGTCGCTGCCCGACGTCATTCACGTGGCCAACGAGTCGGGCCGCCCGCCCAAATGGATCGAGCCCATTCTGCAACTGCTGGCCGACGAACTGGCCGACCCGACCGCAGGGTCGGCCGTCGTCCGCAGCCGTCTGGCCGGCACGATGCTGATCCAGGTGATCCGCCATCACGTGGCCGGGTCCCTGTCCGAGAAGAGCACGTCGGTCGCCGTTCTTCGCGATCCGCGTCTGACCCGGGTCCTTCACCTCATGCAGGTGCGGCTGGACCACCCGTGGTCCGTCGAAAGCCTGGCCAAAGAGGCGAACATGTCGCGCTCGGCGTTCTCGGCCCGCTTCAACCAACTGGTCGGCGTGTCGCCCATGGCCCACCTGTTCGCCATCCGCATGGAGCGTGCCCGCGAGATGCTCCAGAGCACCGATCACGGGCTGCGCTGGATCGCCGAGCAGGTCGGCTACGGCTCTGAGGCGGCCTTCAGTTGCGCCTACCGTCGCTGGGCCGGAGTGGCTCCCGGGGCCGACCGCCGTCGCTGACCGGTGGTCGCCAGATCCGGTCGTCTGCGAATAGGTTTCGGACATCATCGCATGGCTTCCCCTGATTCCGGACGCCGATAAGGTGTAGCGACTGGGCCGGGACTCTGGCGCGCCGAACGCCACCCGGTCGACCCACAACCTTCTCCAGTTCGGAGGCATGTCATGATCGACAGTGTCAGCAGTAGTGGAAGCCAATGGTCCTTGCTGCAAATGCTTCAGCAGCAGCTCGCCTCGGGCCAGGCGGGCGGCTCGCAGGGAGGCAACCCGCTGAAGGCCCAGATCGGCGCCGCCCTGGGGCAAATGGGGCTCAGTGCCGAGGAAATCAGCGATCTGCAGGAGCAGATCGGCTCGGCCATCCAGACCGCCATGGAGAGTTCCAATGGCGGCGACCTCAAGACGATTACCGACGAGGCCATTGCCGGCGTGCTCGAGGACAACGGCATCGATGTCGAGGAGTTCGACGCCATCATGGAGTCCATGGCCGGGCAGATGGGCATGCCGCCCGCTCCGGGCCAGGGGCCCCCGCCCGGTGAATTCACCGCCCAGCTTGAGGCCGTTGGCGAGCAACTGGGCCTCAGCGTGTCTGAAGTCAGTGACCTGAAGTCGCAGATCGATGCCGCCGTGCAGGCGGCCACGGAGAACCTCGACGACGGCAGCGATCCCAGGGCTGCGATCGAGGAAGCCGTCAACGGCGTCCTGGAAGACAACGGGATCGACGTCGAAGAGTTCAAGTCGGTGATGCAATCTGCGGCCCGTGAGATGGGCCCGCCGCCTCCACCTATGTATGGTCCCCAGGGACAGATGGTCAGCGACGAGACGGACTCGTCGTCCGAATCGTCCGACGCCGCTCTTGAGGCTATCGAGGAGCTTCTGGCTCAGCTTGCTGCACAGAGCAGCGACGACAGCGATTCGCAGGCGTCCCTGATCAGCATTCTGCAGATGCTCGGCAACCTGCCGGACGGATCGCTGGTCAACAAGGAAGCCTAGGTGCGGTCGCATCACCTCGCGGTCGCCGTGCGGCGACTTCGCGGTGAACGGCTGCCGCAGGTTCTGTTGCAGCCCATCAACGTTACAGCAAGGTCGAGCCCGGCGGTCCCCATGCGGGCTCGTCCTTGCGCCGACCACGACGCTGCTGCGGACGGGTTAGGACGGTCCGGAGCGGGCCCGGACGAGCAACGAGAAAATGACGACACCGGAGAAAAACAACTAGAATGTCGGCGTCATTCAGCGTTAGTCTGAGCATGGCGCCTATGGACAAGCAAAGCCTGCAGCATCAGGACCTCGAAGGCCGTCTTCGCTCCGGCGACGAACGGGCCTTGGCCGACCTCTTTTCTCTGCATCGCCCGCGCCTGTGGCGCATGGTGCAGTTCCGGCTCGATCCACGGCTCTCGGGCCGCGTGGACCCCGACGACGTGCTTCAGGAGGCCTGGCTTGCCGCGCGGCAACGAATTGACCGTTACAGCGGCGACGGGTTCTCTTCGCCGTTCGTCTGGCTGCGGATCATCGTGCAGCAGACTCTGATTGACGTTCACCGTCGGCACCTGGGGGCCCGCATGCGCGACATCGGCCGCGAAGTCCAGATCACCGGTCGGGTCTATCCGCAGGCCACGTCGGCGTCCCTGGCGATTCATCTGGTGGGCGACTGGACCTCGCCCAGCCAGGCGGCGGCGCGAGGCGAAATGCTTGAGACCGTTCAGCAGTCCATCGAGGCCATGGACCCGATCGACCAGGAGATTCTGGCCTTGCGGCACTTCGAGGAACTGAGCAACGGTGAGGCGGCCGAGGTGCTGGGCATTCAACCCAAGGCCGCAAGCATTCGTTACGTGCGGGCCATCCGACGGTTGAAGGCCATTCTGGCCGATGTCCCGGGGCTTTTTGACGAGCAAGGCCATGTCCAGTCCTGATACCGACCGCGATCCACTGGAGGCCCTGGCTGCCGAGTTCGCCGAGCGACTGCGCAACGGCGAACTGCCGTCCGTCACCGAGTACGCCCTGCAGCATCCCGACCTGGCCGACGACATCCGCGACCTCTTCCCGACCATCCTGGCCATGGAGCGGCTGAAGGCTCGCGGCGAACGGTCCAGCGACGGGCTGGCTTCCCTTGGACCGGTCACGCTCGAACGGCTCGGCGACTTCCGCATCGTCCGCGAGATCGGTCGCGGCGGCATGGGCATCGTCTACGAGGCCGAACAGGAGTCGCTGGGACGCCGCGTGGCCCTCAAGGTCATGCCGCGACAAGCCCTGCTCGACGGCCGCCACTTGACCCGCTTCAAACGCGAGGCCCGCGTCGCCGCCGCCCTGCACCACACCAACATCGTCCAGGTCTACGGCGTCGGCCAGCAGGACGGGTTCCACTATTACGCCATGCAGTTCGTCCGCGGCGTGGGTCTGGACCAGGTCATCCGACGTCTTGCCGCCACCGACGACGTGACCGCTCACACGGCCGATTCGTGGTCGGTCGCCAGTGCCGACGCGGACCACACGCGTCTGGTCGAGGAGGTTTGCCGCCATCTGACTCGGCATCCGTCCGAGGGCAAGACCGCTGAGCGGGTGGCTGCAACAATCGATTCAAGCGCCGAGCCAATGTGTCTCGCGGCATCGTATTTCCGCGTTGTGGCGGAGATCGGCATGCAGGCGGCCGACGCCCTGGATTACGCACACGGCCAGGGCACGCTGCACCGCGACATCAAGCCGGCCAACCTGCTGATCGACGAGACCGGTCGTGTCTGGATCACCGACTTCGGTCTGGCGCGGGCCCTGGACTCCGAGAACGTGACGCAGCCGGGCGACGTGAGTGGCACGCTGCGCTACGTGCCGCCCGAGCGGTTCAGCGGCCGCGTCGATGCTCAGGGCGACATCTATGCCCTGGGACTGACGCTCTACGAGTTGCTGACCTTGCGTGCGGCCTTCGAGGACACGGACCGCCAGAAGCTGATTCATCGTCTGATCCACGACACCCCGCCGCCGCCGCGACGATTCAACCCGCGCATTCCGCGCGACCTCGAGACGATCGTCCTGAAGGCCATGGCCCACGAGCCGCAACGCCGCTACGCTTCCGCGGCATCCCTGGCGGCCGACCTGCGACGGTTCCTGGAGGATCGTCCGATCGAGGCCCGCAGGACAGGGCCGATCGAACGTCTGTGGCGGTGGAGCCGCCGCAACCGCACCACGGCAGCTCTGGCCGCACTGGCGGCGCTGTTGCTGGTCACGACGGCCGTGACGGCCACGATCGGTTATCTGAACACTCGCAGCGCGCTGGAGGGCGAAGCCCTGCAGCGGCAGAAGGCCGAATCCGTGTCGTCGGTCGCCCAGGAGGCGCTCGACCGCATCTTCGACCGCCTTGGCCCCGCGCGGGCCCTGGACGTGCCGGGGCTGACCGTCGAGGGCGACACCCAGACGACCATCGAGGGGCCCAGCTATCCCATCCTCTCCAAGGAGTCTGCGGCCCTGCTCGAAGAGATGCTTCCCTACTACGACCGCCTGGCCGAACAGTCCGGCGGCGAGACGTCGCTCCATCTTCGCGCGGCCGAGGCCACACGCCGCGTGGGCGACATCCGCGAACGGCTGGGACAGTACGAGCAGGCCTTGGCCGCCTATCGTCGGGCCATCGCCCTGTACGTTGCCCTTGGTTGGCAACCGGGGCAGCAGGCGTTGTGCAATCTCAGGATCGCCCACATTCAGAATGCCCTCGGGCGTCTCTACCGGTCCACCGGGCAGTTCGAGGACGCCCAGCAATTCCATCAGCGAGCCCTGGCCTTGCTGGAGTCGGCTGAATCGCCGACGGCTGCAAGCGACCCCGACGCCACCTACGAACTGGCCCGCACGTGGTACTTCCTGGCCACCAAGATACCCGACCGTTTCATGATCAAGCCTCTCTCGATGGACGCGCCGCCGGCCTTGCCGCCGTTGTCGGATTGGGAATTCGGCGACGACTTTCCGATGCCGCCTCCGCGCGGCCGGGACATGCTGCCGCCCGACGACAGTGTTGCACGCAAGCCGCATCGGCCGCGAGACGAAGGCGCCATACCGAAGTTGCCCCAACCCCCGGACGCCGACGAGCGGCGGACCTACATCGAGAAGTCCATCGGCCTGCTTCGCCAACTCGAAGCCACGTACCCCGACAATCCGGAGTATCGCCGGTTGTTGGCCCTGTGTTACCGCGACGGTGCCCGGGCATTCTCAAGGGGTGATCGGACCACCGGCGAGACTTACACGGAACAAGCCGTCGAGATTCTTGAAGCTCTGGTTCGCGACTATCCAGGCGACCCCGACTTTCGGATCGATCTCTGCATGACCTATGCGGCCGCTGACGTGGACGGCCCCTTCGTCGACGACGAGAAGCTTCGCATCGCCGAGTCGCGTTTGCGAAAGGCCGAAGCCATCGCCGAGGAACTCGTTGCCGGGCGGCCGGATATCGCCGAGTACCTCGTCTCGCTGGCCAACGTTCAACTGAGGCTTGCCGCCGTGCTGGCCAAGACGGACCGTCTGGAGGAGGCCGAACAGTATGCCAGAAAAGCGATCGCCACGCTGGAGCGGGTGGTCAGCCACGTGCCCGACGTGGCTTCGCACCAGGTCTGGCTGGCGGCCTTCCGCAACCTGCTGGCCGACCTCCTGGTGCTGCGCGGCCAATTCGACGCCTCTCTCTCTCTCGTCAGTCAATCAATCGATGCGGCCGAGAAACTCCTGGCCGCACACGAGGACATGACCTACATCCACGCTGTGCTTGCCGACGGTTACAGGATTCTCGCCGCCGCTCACCGCGGCAATGGCCAGGCCGACTTGGCGGCAAAGGCATCGGATCAGGCCGACAGCCACTGGCGTCAGCTTCCCCGTCTTCCGAAACCCCCGCGGCACCAGCCGTGAATCTGCAACATTGCATTGGGAGTGGCCTGGCCCCGCGCGTCGCACTGTGCTCAGGATCGTCTTCGCTTCCGTGATGCGCCGGCGGAATTCCGCCGCGATGTTGTCTCCGCTGGTGCCGTTGGCTTGCGATGCGCGAAGTACGCGGCGATCTCTCGCAGGAAATCGTCACCGTATTGTTGCAGCTTGGCTTGGCCGACTCCGTGGACGTGCATCATCTCGCTCAGGGTGGCGGGCAGTCGGCGGCACATGTCGCGCAGCGTACGGTCGCCGAAAATGACGTACGCGGGGACGCCCTTGGACTGGGCGAATCGCGTCCGAAGGTCGCGCAGCCGTTCGAACAGTCCGGCGTCGTAGGGCGCCCCTTCGTCCGCGGTCCTGCTTCGCCCGGCGGCCTTCGGGACGTGACGCTTCAGGATCGTCACGGTACGGTTGCCGCCCAGGACTTCCTTCGCGGCCGCGGTCAGCTTGAGCACCGGATAGCGATCACCGTCCTGGGCAAGCAGTTCCTGGGCGATCAGATCGTGCGCCAGATTGAGCCAGTACTTGCGGTCCTTGTCCCGGCCCGCGCCGTAGGTCTTCAGCCGATCGTGGCCGCGCTGCCGAATGCGATCGGTCTTGGCGCCCACGACAATGTCCACAACGTGCGTCGTGCCGAACCGCTCCTGCGTCCGGGCGACGGCTGAGAGCAGCTTTTGGGCATCGACCGTGGCGTCCACTTGCTCGGCCGTGCCGCGGCAGATGTCGCACCGGCCGCAATTGTCCGCGTCGAGACGTTCGCCAAAATAGGCCAGCAACTGCCGACGCCGGCAGACGTTGTGCGACGCGAAACCTGCCATCTGGTTCAGTTTGTCCAGAGCGGTCTGTCGTTGAGAGGCGTCTTCCGTCCGATCGACGAAAAAACGCGCCTTGGCGATGTCGCCTGGGCTGAACAGCAGCAGGCAATAGGCATCGTCGCCGTCGCGGCCCGCGCGGCCAATCTCCTGGTAGTAGCTCTCGATGTTCTGCGGAAGGTCCGCGTGCACCACGAACCGGATGTCGGGTTTGTCGATGCCCATGCCGAACGCCACGGTCGCCACGATCACGCGGACGCGGTCGTGCTTGAAATCGTCCTGCACCGCGGTTCGCGCCGCATCGTCGAATCCGGCGTGATAGGCCGATGCCTGGAGACCGTGCTCCTGCAGGAAACGGGCGATGCTTTCGACCCGTTTGCGAGTGCGGCAGTAGACGATGCCCGACTGTCCGGGACGGTCCTCGATGAACTTCAGCACCTGCTGTTCGCCGCGGTTCTTCCTCTGCACGTCGAGATAGAGGTTGGGGCGATTGAACGACGCCCGCAGCACAAAAGGCGACCGCAGTGCGAGCCGGGCGACGATGTCGTCCTGCACCTGCTGCGTGGCCGTAGCCGTGAAGGCCACGACAGGTACGCCTGCCAGCCGCTCGGCGATGCCCGAGAGTTTCAGATAGTCGGGACGGAAATCGTGCCCCCATTCACTGATGCAATGAGCCTCGTCAATGCAAAGCAGCGAAAGCCTCACCGTCGCAAGCCGATCAAGAAAGCCGTCCATGGCCAATCGCTCGGGGGCCAGGTACAGCAGTGTGAGCCTGCCGGCCCGCAGGTCCGTCAGCACGTCTTTGCGCTCGGCCGAGGTCTGGGAACTGTTGAGCACCGCTGCGGCGATTCCGTTGGCCCGGGCGGCATCCACTTGGTCCTTCATCAGCGAGATGAGCGGACTGACCACCACGGCAGTGCCTTCCCGAAGCACGGCAGGCAGTTGGTAGCAAAGCGATTTGCCGCCGCCCGTGGCCATCACGGCGAACACGTCGCGCCCGGAGAGGATGTGATCGATGATCTCCCGCTGGTTGGGCCGGAACGCACTATACCCGAAGACCGTGCTCAGCGTGCGCAACGGGTCCGTCGCAGGTCCGCTGTTGTCGGGATGCCCGGTGGTTGCCATGTTGTCTCCTCGCGTTCCGCATGTGCCGCCGGAATGGCCATCTGTGACAGTGTCCAACGGTTGGGGCAGTATACCGGATGAGCCTGCGAACGGCCTACCGGCAAATCCGGATAGCCCTGAATCCGACGCCTGATACTGGCTGAGGGGGCTGCATGCCTGCCGTCATGTGTGGCCGACCGAGGCCCGCTCTCTGCCCGACCCAGCAGTCCCCCAGGGGGCGACGAACTCGCGTGAAATCAGGGTTTTTCATGGCATAGTCCGCGTCGTCGGCCGGCCGGGGGAGGGGGCGGGGTGGTCACCTAAGTCCTTGCCTTTTCGGGTGATGTGATGTATACTTAACGCGTGTCCTGTACTCTTTGGGCGGGGCTGGCTTCGCGAGAGAATCACGCGAAACGGTGGGGCGCCACCGGGATTGTGCATCGCATTCTACTCACAACACACATGGCCAGGAGAGGTTCCCAGGGGGCGTGGCTCTGCGCTCCCCCGCATGCATCATGGAGGAGGCGACGATGAAGACGCATTGGATTCACCTTGCGGGCCTGGCGGTGCTTGTTCTGGCGGCGGCCGGATCGGCTCAGGCCGGACCGCCGTTCTACGTCGGGGCCTACGAGGCCGACCACGAATTCGAACGCATCACGGCGGCCGACATGGAGATCATCCGCACCAAGCACGTTCTGTTGGGCAGCCGCTCGTTCGGTCTGTGCATCATGAGCGGCATCTCGTCTCTGGCTTCGACGAACCCCATTTACCAGCTCAACCGCAGCCCGACCTACGACGTCAACAATGGGGGCGACATCCCGACGGACGTCTATGACAACTTCGACTTCGTTCACTATCTGTGCACACTGAATCCGACCTATAGCACGCGACTGGCGGAGATGGACAACTTCATCCGCAACCGCTATCACGAACAACTCGACGCCGTGATGGTCGAGTACCATTTCTGCGACGCGGCGACCTTCCCCACGTACCAGGCGATGCTCGACGGCTGGCGGCAGGACTTCCCGAACATGAAGATCATCTATGTCACGTCCGGTTACATGATCGACTCGGTCTATCACGCCAGCAACCAGGACTCCGCCCAGTTCGGCGCGCTCACCCGGGCCGCTTACGTGGGGACGCAGCCGTTCTACGACATGGGCAACATGCTCGGTACGGACTCCTCAGGCGTCTGGCAGGGCGACTTCCTCTGTCCCGAGTTCAACCTCAACTATCCAAACGGCGACAACATGCATCCCAACACGCCGTTCGCCACCGAACGTCTCGGCAAGGCCATGCTGCTGGTGCTCTACAAGATGTTCTGTGAACTGCCGCTCAGGGCCGACGCCGGCGACGACCAATTCGTCGTCGATGACGACTCCGACGGAAGCTGCACCGTCACCCTGGACGGCTCCGGGAGCTTCTGCCAGGACGGCGAACTCGTCAGCTATGTCTGGAAGGAAGGCTCCACGGTCATCGCCACCGGCGAGACGGCGGAAGTGTCGCTCGCCTACGGCACCCACACCGTCAACCTCTTCGTCACCGACGACGAAGGCAACACCGATCGCGACGACGTCCAGATCATCGCCAAGGCCAGCAGCATTCACGTCGTCTACCAGGTGGCCGCCAGCACCGACGACACCCAGTTCACGGAGACCAGCAACTCGGTGACCAGTTCGGTTCTCATGTGGCCCTACAACTACGGCCTTCGCCGCTCGGGGATGCGCTGGGCCGTTAACATCCCCGCGGGCAGCACCATCCTGGAGGCCAAGGTCACGGCCTGTTCCGACGGCCGCAACGACGTTCAGAACAGCCCGATCCTTCAGATGAACCTCTTCGATTACGACGACTGTCCGGCCTTCACGGCCACGCCGTGGACCTGGCCGGTTACGGCGAATTCCGTTACATGGATCATGGAGGAAAGCCCTTGGCTGGAAGGCCAGTGGTACGAGAGTCCGAACATCGCGTCGATCGTCCAGGAGTTTATCGATCGTTCGGGGTACGCTCCCGGCAGGCACCTGGGTCTGCGCGGCATGGGAGCCCGACCCTCCGGCACTATCGGCTGGCACTACGTCTACCAGTGGGATTACGGTGACCACGATCGCGGAGCCAAGCTGGACATTCTCTATGCCGAGCCCGAGCCGAACCACGCTCCCGTGGCCGAGGCCGGACCGAACCAGTTGCTTCATGACACCGACCGCACCGGCTGGGTTGTAGCGCTGCTCGACGGCAGGGGTTCCAGCGACAGCGACGGTACGATCACAAGTTACATCTGGAAGGAGGGGGCCACCCCGATCGCCACCGGCGAGATGACTCTGGTCGTTCTGCCCACGGGCGTTCACAGCATCACCCTGGTTGTTACGGACAACGAGGGCGCGACGGGGAGCGACGCCGTCGTCCTGCACCTCAACGCGCCGCCGACGGCCGACGCGGGGCCCGACCAGACGGTCCAGGCCGACGGCACAGGATTCGCCCTGGTGACCTTTGACGGCAGCGCGTCGTTCGATTCCGACGGTAACCTGGTCGACTGGCGTTGGGACGACGGTCCGGTCTTCCTCGGCGACAGCGGCGTGGCCGTTCGCCAGTTCAGTCTGGGCGTCGGCGTCCACACCGTCACTCTGACCGTGGCCGATGAGGACAGCGCCACGGGCCAGGACACGGTGGTTATCACCGTGAACGCGCCGAGCGAGCCCCCCGTGATATCAGCCGCCCTGGACGTCGACTGGGTCTACCAGAATACGCCGCACATCCTCACCAACGGCGGGCACTCGGTGAAGCTGGAGGTCGCCGTGGAGCAGTGGGGCAGCAATGAAAGCGTGACGGTGACCGTCGAGAAGGTTGCTGGCAGCGGCTCCGGCGAAGTGACCATCGAGAATGATCCGGAGGGCAACCCCCTGGTCAGGTATGTCTACGGCGGTCTGCGCAGCGACGGCGTTGCAGGCACGGGCGTCCTGACGTTGCGCGTGACGGCGACCGGAGACGTGGCGGGCGAGGATACGTTCGATGTCCCCATGACCGTTCGCCGACTCGGCGACATCGACGGTAACGGCGGCGCGGAGCCTGGAGACATGAGCGCCTTGATCAACAAGCTGAACGGCCTTGATACCTCGGGCTTCCTCGGCAGGGCCTTCGACCTGGACGCCAACGGCGGCGCTGAGCCGGGCGACCTGTCGCTGCTGATCAACATCCTGAACGCTCTTCCGATATCGTGAGCCGACTCAGAGAAGAACGATTGCCGCGCGGTGGGTTCTTCGGAGCCCACCGCGTTTTCTTTTCACCCGCAGAGTTCGGTGGAGAGGGGACGACGGCCGTCAACTGTTCGTCGTCGGGCTGCCCAACGAGCGAGCGAAGTCCGTGGGCGTCATGCCCGTCAGGCTCTTGAACACCGTGCAGAAGTGCGGCACGGACTGGTAGCCGACCTGGTAGCAGATGGCGTCGATGTTCGTGTAGGATCCGTGGAGCAGGTGTCGGGCCAGCTCGACCCTCATGGCCCGCAGATGTTGCCGCAGGCTCCGACCGGTCACGTTCTTCAGGACGACACGCAGCCGCGACGGGCTGACGCCGCAGTAGCGGGCCACGGCGGCGCTGTCCAGCAGCTTCGAGACGTTGCTTTCCAGGTAGCCCAGGGCCTTCTGCACCACTAGGTCGCGATACCGCAGACGGTTCTCTCCGAGCAACGTGCCCGGCGCGCTGCCGGGATGGGTACGCCGCTGAAGCAGAATGAGCAACTCGTTCAGCTTGGCCACGGCCATGGCGTGGCCCTCGGGCAGGCGGAAATCCTCTTCGCGCTTGATGGCCGCCATGATACGCCGCTCTTCCGGCAACAGGTGCAGCACCCGGGCCGTGAGCTTCCGCGGCGCCGACCCCGTGTAGACCAGGTGCAGCGAGTCGAACGGCCGGTCCCCGCGGCTGCCGATGCTGTGGAACATGCGGGCCGGAATGATGATGCAGTCGCCCGTCTCCAGCACGAACGTTCGCTTGTCGTTGGTCAGCGACATGCTGCCGAAGTCCACGTAGAACAACTCGTGGCCGCGGTGCCCCTCGTCGCGGTACCGGTAACGCGGACGGTAGCCCTTGTGCCGCAACAGGCGCACCGAATCGGCGAGAAGCCCGCCGCGGGCAGGGGGAAGTTGCCATTTCTTTCCCATAATAAGACACACGTTACACAAAATGACGGCCGGTGCAAGAGGCAGTATACTTCCTCCTCATAGGATCGGCGTCGCGACGCGGGCGCATGTCATGTCGCGCCGGAGACGAACGCGGGCCGGCCTTTCGCTTGATGAGAAGGAGACCGTCATGGAGTACCGTCCCCAGTTGAGCCGTCCGTACAGCGACGCGGACATGGAGTCTATTCTGACCGACGGCCTGCGGATTCTAAAGCAGATCGGCGTGGCCTGCAGCGAACCCCAGACCGTGGAGCGGGTCACGGCCGAGCCCGGCGTGACGTGGGAAGGCGGTCGCCTGAAGTTCGAGCCGGATGCGATGCGCGAGCACGTGGCCGCGATCCGCCGACGCCTGGCGCCGAAGGCGTCCGCTCCTCCGCCGCCGTTTGAACTGCTGGCGGCCTGGAGCGGGCTGAACTACGCCGATCCCGAGACGGGCGAAGTCCGTCCACCGACGACCGAGGACGCCGTGTTGATGACGCGACTGATGGACGCCTTCGGCGGCCACGACTGGTCGATTCCGCTGGTCCCGTCGGACGTCAATCCGCGGTACGCGACGCTGACCAGCGAGTACATCGCCCTGAGCAACTCGCGGGCCCTCGGCGGCTTCATGAGCGTCATGGACCCCACCGAGATCGAGTTCCTGATCGAGATGCACCAGGCCGTCGGCCGCACCTACCTGCTCGACGAGCAGATCGGCATCAGCCCGCTGCGATTCAACGATCACGGTCTGGCCTCAGCCCTGAAATTCATGGGCCGCGACGACGTCCGGGTGATCCTGGTCGGTTCGATTCCCGCGGTGGGCTCGACGGTGCCATTCAACCTGCGTGCAGCCGTTGCGACGGTCGTGGCCGAACGGCTGTCCCTCAGCATGACGTGCGAACGCCTGGGCACCAGCGGTGGGGGGTACGGCGGCGGGTTCCTGCCGTTCGATTTCCAGTACCTGACGATCGGCTTCGGATCGGCCGAGGAGGGTCTCTTTGCGGCCATGGACCGGCAGTTGGGCGAATACATCAACGGCGTGCCGAACTACTTCGGCGCCATGCATTCGATCGCTCGCATGCCCGACGCCCAGGCGGCCGCCGAGAAGACGGCCAACGCCTTGTTCCAGGCCCTGATTGGCCGGCGGCGATTTCGCGGCGGGGGGCAACTGGCGGTCGACGAGGTCTTCAGCCCGCAGCAACTGATTATCGACCAGGCCATTCTCCAGCACGTCGAGCGCATCGTTCACGGATTCGACCCGCTGGCCCAGACCGACGATCTGATGGCCGAGGTGCAGGCCGGAATCGCGGAAGGCAACTATGTCGGCGAAGAGTCCACTGTGCGGGGCTATCGCCAGAACTGCCTGATGCCCGACTTGTTCCACCACTACAATGTCGGCCACTGGCGACAACTCGGCAGCCCGACGATTCTGGCCGAGGCCTGGGATCGCTGCAAAGGGTTGATCGCCGCCTGTGACTTCCACCTGCCGGACGATCAGGCCCGCGCCCTTGAAAGCACCTACCGCAAGGCGCTGCGGACGCTCGTCTGACTCGCCCTGCGCCAGTTGTGACACCGGGAGCGGATCTCGCACGTACTGCAAGGCCCGCCCCCGGCACCGTGTCGCTGTGCTATTCGTCTTGCTCCAGCACCGCGGCGACCGCCTCACGCACGTACGGCGACTTGCTGCTGCCTTCGAGTTGCCTCATGGCACCCCGAATCACGTCACCCTGCGGTCCTTTCAGAAAGGGTCGCAGGGCCATCACGGCCGCGCCGCTGACCGCAGCGCGGTCGTCACCCAGCGCCTCCAGCAATGCTCCCGCCGAATCTTCGTCGCCCAGAACGCCCAGCATCTCGGCGGCCTGCACGGCCGATCGCACCTCCGAATCCTTGAGCAGCAAGGTCAGCCGCTCAACGCCGCGCGCGTCGCCGAGTTTGGCCAGTGCCCATGCGGCCATGACCCGCACGCGACCGTCCTGGTCGTCCATGCTTGCCGCCAGGGCGTCCGCCGCTTCCGATTTGCCCAGCACGCCGAGGGAATGGGCCGCACCGCGGCGAACCTCGACGTGCTCATCCTGCAACGCAGTCATCAGGGACGGCACAGCTTCGACATAGCCTCCTTCACCCAGCAGCCATGCGGCCTGGAGGCGAATCTCTCCCTGCGGGTGACCGGTGAGCCGGCGGAGAAGCACGTCGCATTTGTCCATGAACACCTCCGTATGCAGGCCGCTGAGCCATTCGTCCAGCGGGCAGTCCTGCGCCTCTCCGGCCGGCCCCGCCAAATCCTGCATGCCGAACTTGCCCAACCAGAAGCGGGCCGGCTGTCGCACCATCCAGTTGCTGTCGAAGAGCGCGTGCCTCAACACGTCGATGACGGCCTCGTCCTGGCCGCCGTGTTCGGCAATGGCCCATACGGCCGACCAGCGAACCCGCCAGTCGGCGTCCGCGGCCGCACGCAGCAAGGCCTCGCGCGTGACCGGATCGGTCCAAAGTTCGGTGGGCGGCTCATGGCCCGCATCCCTTAGGAGGTCGCCGCACCACAACCTGAGCGCACCAATCGCGCTGCGGCGGACCACGGCGGAGCGATCTTCGAGTGCGGCCAGAAGCTCCAGACGCAGACCGTACAACGGATCTGCAGCGGCACTCGCCGAAGCGGCGTAGACGTTCCTGAGCCCGACGCGCGTGCCCTGAATCCCATTTCGGAAGGCGTGCATCAGGACAGGACGACCGATGTCGTCCACCGGTGGGTCGGACGGCGTCAGTGCGATAATCATCGCGACCTCGCCCGTCTTCAGATCGTCGAGCTTCAAGAACGTGGTGTCGAGAAACGAACGCCAGGAACTGAAGCCCTGAGCATCCCGCCTGGGCGGTGGATAGGTGAGGACAACCTGCTGTCCTTCGGTCGCAATGTCGCCCTTGAAGACGCGGAGCACTTCCGCTTCGTAGCCCGAGACGCGGTGGCGGGGAGCGTCGTCTTCGATGGTGCCGACGATGCGCAGCTTATAGATGAATGGCGCCATGGCCCCGACTCTGGTTGCCTCCGCGGTCATCAGTTCTCCGAGGCTTAACGTTCGCGGGAAGCCGAACGACTCGACCGTGCCACCATGAACAACGGCAGTGCTCTTTGGCGACTTCGTAACTGCCTGGGCCGTATCCCCATCGTTTCCGCCGTCCTGCTCGGCCGGCACGCCGTGTTGGGCGATGTAGGCGAAGTACAGTGCAACGCCCGCACCAACCAGCACCATTGCGGCCGCTGCACTGAGCCACCGCAGTCGCGCGGCCCGTCGCTTCGGGCTCGTTTGTGCCGGTGTCACCGGCTGTACCTGGTCCTGCTGCGTCTCGGGCATTACCTTCGCCCTGATCGTCTCTTTGAGGCCGGCGGGCGGTGTCAGCGTCTGTCTCGCGTCGGCGAACATGGTTGTAAACAGTTGATCCTCACGGTTAGGGGCCTTCATGGAGTGAACTCCTCTCGGTGTCAGGACGGCCCTGCAGATCCTGGCCGTACTTCTGTCGCCACACCGTCCGGAACGCGCCGCGGGCACGAGCCAAAGCCGACTCGATCGCCTCTTCGCTCTGCTTGCGCTGTTTGGCCATCGTCCGGACGGTAGCGCCATCCAGATACTTCTGCTCCAGCAGTTCGCAGTACGTCTGCGGCAGGGAACGTATCACCTGCGAAATCCGCACCACCCGTTCCTCTTTTTCACTCGCGGCGACGTCGGGCTCTGCGGTCGCGATTTCTGCAAGTGCTTCCGTCGACAGAGTCGATTCCCTGCGTTGCGTCGCGGCGCTTCTGAAGTGGCTGGCCACCCGGTTGCGGGCGATGCTGCGCAGCCACGACAGCACGGAACTGTCGCCGCGGAACGTCTCCAGCGCCGCCATGGCCGCCAGAAACACGTCTTGCGTGATGTCGCGCGCCGCCTCGCGGTCCGGAGCCACGAGGTAGGCCACGTAGACGTAGACGTCGTCAAAATGACGGTCGAAGACCTCTTCCCGACTGAGGGGGCTGCCCATGCGCTCGCGTCCTCTACCTCGGTGCACTCGGCACACATCGTTCCGTACGGAGTCACTACTATAGACGCGCGGGAGCTGGGAATCCGTCGAGAAAATGTTGTGCGATCTACTGTCTTGCGCCACTCATGGCGGGATGGGGCAACAGGGGGAGGACGTGTCTCTTCAGACGCTCCGGCTCGATAGATTGGAAAAGCCGTCACTCGGTGCGATAGTATTCCAACACCTTGCGCACCCCGGCCGCCGTCTCGTCGGCGTCCTGTTCGGTGTAGAAGGGGTTCACCAGGAACGACAGGACGTTGGCTGCCACGTGCTCGGCCACCGGGCAGAGGCCCGGGGCGTACTGCCGGTCGCCAAGGAAGGACGCCGGCGCGGTGCGTCCCCATGGATACAACCGCTTCTCGCGCAAGGCCGTCGTGCCATAGAGCGTATTGGCCGGCGACAGGGCCGCCCACACCGCGACCCCCTCGGCCGCCAAGGCCTTCGCGACTGTTGCGCGATCGGCCGACAGGCATTGCGGCTCCAGGCAGGACAACACGAACCAGTACGCGCCGCGGGCGCCGGGCAGGGGGCTCAGGACGCGGAGACCCTTCAGGCCGTCGAGCCCGGCCATAAGACGTTCGGCATATGCCGTCCGTCCGCGAATCTGCTCCTCCAGGCCGCGAAGCTGCACGTCCAGGACCGCTGCCGACAATTCGGAGAGGCGGTAGTTGAATCCCAGGAATGTCACGTCGGTCTGGCCGCGGACCTTGTTGCGCTCGTAGGCCTTGTCGATGAACAGCCTGCCCACGCGGGCCATCTCTTCGTCCTGCAGGGTCACGAAACCGCCCTCGCCGCAGGAGACGTGCTTGGAGTCGTTGGCCGAAAACGTCCCCACGTCGCCGAAGGTTCCAAGCGGCTGCCCATCCACTCTCGCCAGCGGCGACTGGGCGCAGTCCTCGATCACCTTCACGCCGCGCTCCTTGGCCAGGGCGACGATCTCTTTGACGTGGGCGGGGTAGCCCGCGAGATGCACCAGGATGATGGCCCGGGTGCGCGAGGTGATGGCCTCGGCGACACGGGCGGGGTCCAGGCTGAGCGTGTCCGGATGGACGTCGGCGAACACCGGCACGGCCCCCATCGCGAGCAGGCCGCAGATGGTGCCCCAATCCGTGGTGGGATTGAGAATGACCTCGTCGCCCGGCTCGACTCCGCACACGACGGCGGCCAGGTGCAGGGCCGCAGTGCCGCTGGAGCAGGCGATGGCGTGCGGCACGCCCCAGAGTTCACAGATGGTTTTCTCGACGGCCAGGACGCGCGTGCCTCCCTGCTTCATCCACAGTTTCTGCGAGCGGATGGCCGCCACGGCCGCATCTTCCTCTGCCTTGCCGAAGCGCGGGCCTTTGGTGTAAGCAGCCGTCTTGGCGGCCGTACCGCCGAAGATCGCCAACTCGTTCTTCGCTGCGCTCATGTCCTGACCCTCTGAGTTTGTACTGAATACTCAAGCCCGCACGAGGTAGACGCAACTCGCGTGGGGTCGCCATGGCCCCGCCGCCATATCATCACGGTTTCATCAGGCGACGCAGTCGGAGTATCTGCCGCGCGTTCTTCCATTGAATCCGCTGTCGGTCCGCCACAGCGATGTCCGATTCCTCGACCTTCAACGTGGCCGGGAGTGCGTAGAGAAACGGTGCGTGCGAGCCGAAGAGAACTCGCCGCGACGATGCCGCTTCCACAAGGGACCGAACGGGATCCAGACCGTCGATCATGGAAATGTCCACGTAGACGTTCGGCGGGCCCTTGAGCAGCGCAGCCGCTTCCCGCGAATAAGGGCAGCAGCAGACGATCGCCACATCCGGAAACGCCCCCGCCAGCCGGAGGATGTCGTCCGTCGGCACGACGGGAACCTTCATCAACGGATGGTGCGATCGCTCGTCCTCAATCCTCAGCGGCAGGAGCAGCGCCAGACGCCTCCGGCCAAGCTCGCGCAGCAGTTCCGCGACGCACTCGTCGGATAGCGCGTAGCCGTGGTAGTTCGGGTAGATCTTGACGGCAGGCGTCCTCGCGGCATACTGCCGCACCGCGCCCGGCCACTGCGGCAGCAGGGGATTGACCACGGGTACCGGGATGAGTTGTTCGTGTTTGCCGAGACGCGAGAACAGTTGCTCGTTCTCGTCGTCCGGCGCCGGCAGCAGGACGGCATCAATCGACGAGACCAGGCCCGCCGCGATGCCGGCACGCGCCATGATCGTCGCCAAGCGGGACGGAGTCTCCGCGTGGAGTGCCTGGAATGGCCAGTGTCCGACCGACAGGTTAACGTCGAAGATCATGTCAGTTGATCCTCAGCAGCCGCCTGGCATTCAGACCCAGAATCAGGCGGCGATCCTTCGCGGCGATCCTGGCGCCTTGAATACGTCCCAGTTGCGAACAAAAGCCCCGCATTGGTATGTCGGACCCATAGACGACGCGCCGGGCGCCGAGGCGTGCCACGGCCTCCTCGACCAATCCGGCGATGGGCTGCGCGCCTGCCGTGTCCACGGACACATTGGGGAAGGGGGCGATGTCACAGAGGCCCCGCACGCCAACCCCCGCCAGATGGGCCATGATGATCTGTGTCTGCGGGAAACGGGCAGCCAGGTTCGCCACGTCGCCGGGGGAGGACTCGTCAGCCTCTCGGCCCAGCACGTTGTACCATGCGTGCTGGAGAACCGGCACATCCAACTCCGCGGCCCGTGCCATGATCGGGTCCAGTTTGCGGCTGCGGCAGTTGAGTGAAACCCAGAGCTTGATCCCGCGGAAACCGAGCTTCGTGACACAGCGGTCGAACTCGCGCAGACACGCGCTCTCGTCCAGCCGAGGGTTCAGGAAGCAGAAGCCGATCAGCGCGTCCGGGTGCCGCTCGACCATCGCGTGCGTGAGATCGTTGATCTGGCGAACCTGTGCCGCCTTCGGATAGTATCCGAAGCGGATGACGTCCCCGAGCAGGCACAGTCGCCCGATTCCGAACCGCCGGGCGCGGGCGATGATCCGCGCAAGCAACTCCGTGTCGGGCGGCGCTTTCCCGAACGGATAGTGCGCGTGGATGTCGATAAACGGCGTCTTGTCTGCCATGGCGGCTGCCGTTGCCCATTCCTTCATGTGCCGGCCGACAGTGTATCCCGAATGCGAAGTTCGCGAAACACTATCTTGCCCTATTTCATCTGCAGGGCCACAGTGCTGACGGCGCCCTCGACACCGAACCTGTTGACAGCCCGCACTTCCAGGGTGTTCCCGCCCTTGTGGAGGTTCCACTCGGCAGGGGGCGGACCGTCCACCCACACGCCTCCGTCAATGCGGTGGCGGAACATCGCGAAATCGGGCGTCATGGTATCGGCCTTCACGAGGATTGTCGTGCCGGCGCTAGGCGTAAGCGTCAGTGCTGCCTGCTGCATCGGCCAATAGGGCTCGGCGGACGGGTCCTGGGGGCATATCCGTTCGTGGTACGTCACTCCCTCGCAGAGTCCGTCCTTGGTGATGAACATCGTTCCGTAGTTTCGTTTGCCGTCGTTCGATGCGGGGATGTAGGCCACATAGAGGAACTTGCCGAGGGAACGATCGTTCAGCGTAAGAGTGCCGAAGCCGGCATGTGTTCCACGATTGATTGGCATGTCGGGCGTCGTGTGTTTTTCGGCTTCCTTCCCGACGACAATGATCAGGCTCTTGCCCTTGTCTCCATAGAACCACTCCCGACGGACCTCGAAAGCGTTCAGCGGCATCTCGCCCTTGAGGAAACACACGTTCACCGTCGGGTCCATGACGACCCACTTACGGTACTGGTTGCTCCAGACCTCCACGATGTCGTGTTCGGAGCCGTTTCCGTCGCTCTTGGCGCCCTTGAGGGCTATCATGCGGGAGACATACCCCATGCTCAACAGGGCCTCACGTAGCAGTTCGGCATAGTAGCCGCAATTGAATGCCTGGCCCGCATCCACTCCCTTGAGGATGCTCAGGCCGTCACGTGAAACACCCTTCGGCGGCGGTCCGAAGTGCTTGATCCGTCTGTATGCCCAGTCCAGGAGCAGCACCTGTCTGGCGAACTCCGTCTGTCCGGGCGCCACCACGTCGTCCAGTTTCTCCTGTTTGCGAAGTTGCTCGAAGCTCTTCTCGCCGAAGCAGTCGAACGTGAAACGCTCGCTGAACTGGTCTCTGATTACCGGCAGAACATCGAATGCCCGGACCACCACTTCTCCGCCAGCCAGTTTTACCATGTCGCCCGGCTTCAGGGCCGTCAGGGTTTTACCTGACGGCGGATTCACCGGGGTCTGGCCCGCCCCGGCGCCCGCTGATTCGTATGGACCGATGTCGGGAGCCTTGCCCGAGAAGGGGTGGCTCACGGCATCGTCCTTTTTCCATGTAATGTCGCGGTCGAGCTTGAGTGTCTTGTTCTCGTAATCGACCTTGACGATCCTGGCGGGCGGGTTGTCGCCGACGACCACCGAGTCGCCGTCGATGAGTTCCCATCCGTCGCAGAAGTATAATGGATCATCCACGGGCACCACCCGGCCGCGCCCGTCTTTCGTGGCCACGGTCAGGCTCGCGCCGGCGTCGATGCAGGGCGACGTATCCTTCAGGCGGAACCCCTGTTTAGCCGCATCGAGGAACTGCGGGTCCGCATCGAGATTGCCCCGATAGAGTTCGGGAAACTTTTCCGCAGCCGCAGTCAGAGTGAACAAATCCTTGTCGAGCTGGATCAGCTTCTCTCCTGCGGCCTTGCCCCGCAGCACGTTGTGCAGGAAGGGGGTCCGGTTCCCGGCCTGATACTCCTTGAAGCCCAGAAAGACGGTCTGCGCGTTGTCGAAGAAGATGTTGTTCTTCCAGAGGTTCCCGGGTACGGGCTGGCCCATGTTGAAGCTGGTGATCGTACGCTCGTTGTCGTAGAAGAGGTTGTGATAGAAACGGCAGTCCATCGTGCCGCCCCCGATACGAATCGTCCCTCGCTGGGTGATGTCGGGCTTGCCGCCGGTCGTGTCGCGGTAGCCCAGGAAGAAGTTCCGCCGCAGAATCATCCGCTCGCTCTCGACGTGAACGAACAGGGCGGCGCTGCCTTCGCAGAGATTGTTCTCCACGAGGGTGTGCCTGGAGCCGCGAAGGACGCTGACGGCCTTCCACTCGGGGTTGCGGAACACGCAGTTGCGGACAATGTTGAACGTCGGCGACGTGCTCTTCTCGTGGGGCTCGATGTCCACGGCCACGTGCGTAATCGCGCCGAACTCGCAGCCGTCGACCAGGTTGTGGTGGCTGTTGCGGAAGATCTCGATGTAGTCGGCCCCGGGCGTGGGAATCCAGCCCGCTTCCTTGCGCACGCCGGTCTGTTTGAGAGCAGACGGGAAGCGGCAGTTGAGGATGCGGTTGTATGATCCGTTATTGATACGCAGCAGGTTGTACATGCGTCCGCCGTCGAAGACACAGTTGCGAAGGGTGACATGGTGGCTGTTCGACATCAGGATCCAGGCGGCACAGTTCCGGAAGGTGATGCCTTCGACAACGACATGGCTTCTGTCCGAGAGGTTCAGGGCGTACTTCTCGGCCCAGCCTTCCGGGTCGGGCGCGGAGGTGGTCCAGACGACCTCGCCCTTGCCGTCCCCGCGGATCGTGATGGGCGAGTTCTCCTTGCCGGAGTTACCGAGCACTGTTCGTCCATCGTACGTGCCCGGAGCGACGCGGACGGTATCCCCGGCCCGCGCCAGGCCGGCCGCCCGGGCGATGGTCTTCAACGGCTTGTCCACCGCGGTGCCGGCATTGTTGTCATTGCCGCCGGGGGAAACGAAATAGTCCGCCGCCCCCGCAGTGGACGCGGATACGACAAGCGTCAGAAACCAGGACAACACGCGTGTTGCTCTCACAGTGCGATCTCCTTTGCATCACGAACATGCCTACACCCGCCCGATCGTCTTGGAACGCGCCACTATGCCTGGTTCCCGCGGCATGATCAAGAGGCAAGACCGTGGAGGACGATGTCTCTGCGTATTCCATCGAGTTGGCCTGTTCGGTCGTATGGCATTGGCAGGCAAGATGTTGCGTTGCTTGTTGTGGCCGTGACACGCGGGCTCACGGCGACTGCGATCGCCTGCGGTCGGGACCTGCGGTGCGGCTGCGCGGTTAGCGATTTCTGGAATTGCGCCTCATTGTTGCGCCTGCGACCGGAGGCGGCATCCATAAGGGGTTGGCGGCAAATAGCTTATGCGGCCACGCCTTTCCGTGGCCAGTGGGACGGCAGTGGAGGCGAGGGCAGGGGGGACGGTCGAGTGACGGCCCTCAGGCTGAAAGGTCTGGAATTCGCGGGGAGCGACGTCTCTTGAAGCTTCCGGACGATTCAGACCTGAGCGGCGACCGGTGCTTGTCCGATGCTGTCGGTCAGTCGAAGGTGCAGCGGCACGCGGATGCTCTTCGGGCTGCTATTGCCGCCAATCATCTGATCGATAATCTCGACGGCGCACTGTCCGGCACGAGGCCAGTCCACGTCGAAGCAGGTGATGGGCGGAAAGACCGGCGGAAAGACGAAGTGGCCGACCGAACTGATGGCGGCGACGCTAAGATCCTCGGGCACCCTGAGGCCGGAGAACTGCGGCACGGTGGTCAGAGATACGAGGGTGCTGGGCGTGCCGACGACAAGCCCCGTGACGCGCGGCCGCAGGGCCAGGAGCTTCTCCAGCATGACATTGTGCGGGCCCAGGTCGAACAGCACCGGCATTGCACAGCCGTGCAGAATGCCGGTGGATTCCAGTGCCTCGAACCATCCACGTTGCGATAGGACGCGCTCGTCTGTGATCATTTCGGAGTGAAGCGACGTAATGAGCGTGATGTTTCTGTGACCGTTGCTGACCAGCAGCTCCGCAAGGCGTCGGGCGGCGCCACTGTAGTCCGTGGTGAGCGAAGGGATGCTGACGCCGGGGATCTTCCGCTGGTACATGAGCGTGGGCAGGCCGCTCTCGGCCAGGTGGGTGAGAGCGGGCAGATACTGGGGCGACAGTCCCACGATGAAGGCCGCATCGTAGCTGCGCACCAGGTCGGCGGCCTGGTGGAGTTGGTCGGCCGCCTGCAGGCTGATGACCCGGCAGTCGTAACTGCGGGCCGTCGCCGCAGTGGTGACGGCCTGGACCAGTTGGGATTGCAGCGGCGCGACCGTGGGATTGAGCGGCACGCTGAAGAGTTGAGGCAGAAGGATCGCCAGGCGTTTCAGGTCGTTCCTGCGGGCCAGCTCGGCGAGGATCGCCCGGGCCAGTTCGGGACCTCGCTCGGTGACGGCCGCCTCGCCGCGTTCGTTCCTGGCGAGGAGGCCCTGTTCAATTGCCTCCCGCCAGACCAGGTTCACCGGCCGGTGAGAGATCCGCAACTCGTAACTTGCCTTGCGCAGCGAAGGGATCACGTGTCCGGGCGTCCATTCGCCGATGGCCAGCTTCTGGAGCAGGTATCGTTGGACCCTGTCTTTGACAACGGGTTTGCGCATCGTGTACCTCCGCCGGGCAGGCGGCGATGTTGTCTGCTCCTGCGGTGTCGCCAGGCATTCATGGTAGGGGGGCCGTGGTGACATCCCGAAGGCAGCAGATGTTCGGTTGCCGCTCCGTCGCTTGACGAAGTATACATTATCCTGACCCACGATGCCAGGAGGTCGCCGCACCGGGTTCCTGCCCTCGGCGTTGGGGAGGACCTGCATCGGGATCCGTCTGACGCGTGCTGCCGAACAACATCAGACGTGGTGGACCAGGACCAACTTGCCGGCCGTCTCCAGCTTCTGGCACAGCAGGGGTATGATTGTGGCGCGCGGCAGGATGCCTTGCTGGCGAAAGCTCATAGCTCCGTTGGCGGGGTTGGCCGCAACGCCGACAGTGATGTTCACGCGGTCGGCCGTCCAGAGCAGTCCGCACAGATCGGCCACGCCGCTGTCTTCCTCGTGGTGGTCAGGGCTTTCGTCGATCACGTTGTAGACCTGGGTGAGCGTGACGGCTCCTTCGGTCACCAGGTCGATGCCCGGGATGGAATAGCGGGGCGGGGCGACCAGGCTGCGAGGATCCTGTTCGATGTCGACCTTGCGACCCAGACAGCGTGCCACGATGTTGGCCGTCGTCGCGCCACAGACGACCTTCAAACCCTCGGCGGCAAGAAACGCCGACACGACCTCGGCGTCGTGCTCGCGGCTGCTTGGCGGTCCGGTCAGGATGTTGATTGTGTTGCCCAAACGGCACGCCAGCAGGGCCGCCGTGCAGTCGTCGCCGCGATCCGGTCCCCAGTGCCGCCGCGCCTGCTCGTGCACCGTCTGGGGCACTTCGGCCAACTGTCGCCCTTCGAGCAGGCGGTCGCTGGTGAACTGGGCCGCAGCCTCCAGGCCCCAGCCGTTGGCCAGCCCGCGGCCCAGGCCGGACTGCGTAATGCCGTCGCTCACCAGCAGCAATCCCTCGCCCGGTTCGAGGTAGCACGACGCTTCGCCCACCAGGGCGGCGCCCATGGTCAGGGTCCGCTGTGTCAGAGCCGTCGCATGGCGACCGTTGATCAGCATCGTGCCGGGCGTCTCGTAGCTCAGGACGGTGGCTTGCCCGTCGTTGAGCACCCGCGCCGCCGTGAAGGCGGCAAAGGGCAGTGCCGGGTCGCGGTTGCCTTCCATCGTGCGCACCAGTTCGCCGAACGCGTGGCGCAGCGACGTACCTCCCTTGATCAAGGCCATCAGTCGGCTGACACACAGCGTGGCCGCGACGTTGGCCCGTATGCCCGACCCGATGCCGTCGGCGAGTACGGCGGTCGTAGCGGTCGCGTCGCGTCGCCACGAGAGCACGTCGCCGCACACGTCCCCCGGTCGCTTGGCGCTCTGTGCCGTGATTATGTCGAAGTGCTTGTACGCCATATCCAGGCCGCGCCCTTCTCCGCGGGCTTCCTCGCGTCATTCTCCGTCAGGCGCAATAGGTTCTCCACCAGTTGTTGACCCTGGGCCGTGCTCTCGCCGAGAAACTGGGCGATCTTCTGAGCCATGGCGATCTGGTGCTCCAACAACTCCTGCGCCTGCATGGCCGTCGTAGCCCGCAGGTTGTCCAGCTTCCGCTGGTTATCGAGACTGCGCGTGATGTTGACGAAGATGCCGACGTACTGCCGATCCTCGGGCAGGGCGTAGAGGATCTGGTGGCACACCATGTGGTACCGGTCGTGCCGCACGGTCACTTCGATCATCCGCTCGGTGCCGGCCGCCAGACGCTCGAACGGCTCCGGATCCATCAGGTACGAGATGCGCTTGCCGCACACGGCTTCGCTGCTCATGAAGAACCGTCGGAAGGCCGGGTTCATGCTCAGGATGTTCAGTTGCTCGTCGAGGATGACGATGCCATTGGGGCTGGTCTCGATGATCCGATCCGTGCGGCGTTCGGCCTGCCGCTTCATGTAGGGCAGGCACATTTCCGGCTCGGCCATACCGCGGACCACGGCTACGGCTTTGGCTCGGCATGTCGCGTAGCCGCACGCACCGCAGTTGAGCTGGTCCTCGGGGCGGCCCTTGCCGGTCATCTCCAGCGCGCGGCGAATGTCGTCCTCACTCACGATCGTCTCGTCGCTCGGCGGCCCGGCCTCGAACGTCGGCTTCATCTGGCGGACCTGGGCCAGGGAAGCATCGGCGGTCTCGCCCGTCGCGCCCGGAGTCTCGGACGCATAGGCCAGCACGCGGTCGCGGCGCTCGTAAAGGCCGACCTCGCCAGCCATGGCCGGACCGTTCACGCAACCCACGGGGCAGAAGAGCGGCTCGATGACCACGGGCGTCGCGTCTTCGGTCAACCCGTCGAGCGCTTCGCGGAACTCCTCGAAGCCGCTCGTGGCGATGCGCGTCCGGTCGAGCAGGTCGGACCGGCTTGTGCCGGTGCGGGCCTCGCCTCCCACGAGCGGGAAGTACCGCGCATCACCGCACGGACGATCGTCGAAGTCGCTTTCCTCGCAACCGCTCAGGGCAATGCCGCGCGACTCCAGCCACTCCGTCAGTTCGGCGAACGTAAGCACGCAATCGACCAGGCCGGCGAACTGGTCGCGCTCGGCCTCGGCCTTCTTGGCCACGCACGGACCGATGAAGACCACGCGAGCCTCGCGGCCGAGGCGGCGCTTGATGATCGATGCGTGAGCCACCATCGGACTCGGCGCCGGAGTCAGGGCCGGAACCAGGTCGGGGCGATAGCGCTCCACGTACCGCACCGCCGCCGGGCACGCCGTGCAGATATGCGAGCGGTCCGGCGCAGCCGCCACGATCTCCTCGGTTCGCCGGGCGACCGGGTAGGCGCCGACGGCGGTCTCGGCGACGTAAGTGAATCCCAGCTTGCGCAGGGCCGACGGCAGGCGGCGACGCTGCCACTGGTTGAAATACGCGGCGAAGCTTGGCGCCACGCTGGCCGCCACGGGGCCGGCATCGTCGCCGACGAGTCGTGCGGCCACCGAGACGTCGTTGCGAAACGTCTTGGCTCCCTGCGGGCATTCGCGGATGCACGTGCCGCACGAGATGCAGCGCTCCTCCACCACGAAGGCCTGGCCGTCATGCATGCGGATGGCCTTCACGGGGCACACGCGCAGGCACCGGTAGCAGTCGCGGCACCGGGCCTTGTTCGTGAACACCACTTGTCCGCGCTTCGCGGTCGCATCCATGGGACACCTCAGACTGTGGCCTGGGCCAACTCGCGTTCCATCGCCTCGATGGCCGCCTCCACGGTGCACCGCTCGATGATCGTATTGCCCACGGTCACGGTCGGTCCGCGATCGCACCTCTCGAAGCAGAACGTCGCCCGCACGTCCACCTGCTCGCGCAGACCTCGCTGCTCGATCTCACGCACCATGCGGTGCAACAGAGTCTGCGATCCGCGAACGTAGCAACTCGTGCCCACGCACACGTTGACCGTGAGCTTCGCTGCGGCCGCGTTGCCCGCGACCCGCAGCGCATCGCCGTCGATGCGGCGGCGGCCGTGGTAGTGCGTGTGCAGCAGGCGGTGGGCCTTCTCGCCGCCGACTTCGCCCAAGTGGGCCGCATAGCACTCGGCCAGCAGGTGATTGTCCTGCGACGTATGGAGTTGGAGCGCCTTGTCGGCCTCATACAGGCCCTGCGTGCGCAGCCGTCGCGTCTCGGCGTTGCCGCCCACGGGCTGCCCCGCGCCGCCAATGCACCCGCCGGGGCAGGCCATCACCTCGACAAGGTCGTACTTGCACCGGCCGGCGCGGGCCTGTTCGGCTACCAGCCGCGCGTTCTTCAGCCCATGCACGATGGCCAGCCGCAACGTGCGGTCGCCAAGGGTCACGGTAGCCTCGCGCAGCCCCTTGTGTCCGCGCACGGCATGGAAGTCCGGTGCGGCCAACTTCGTTCCGGAGACCTTCTCGTAGGCGTAACGCAACACTGCCTCGGTCACGCCGCCGGAATTGCCGAAGATGACACCCGCGCCGCTCTTGAAACCCATCGGCAGGTCCAGACTCTCCGGCGGAAGCTGCCGGAACCGAAGGCCCGACTCCTCGATCATGCGGCCCAGTTCCTGTGTCGTGAGCACGAAGTCCACGTCGCGGATGCCGTCATGAGTGAACTCGGGCCGCGAGGCCTCGAACTTCTTGGCCGTGCACGGCATGATGCTCACGACGCAGAGGTCCTTGCGGTCCACGTTGAGCCGCAGCGGCAACGTCTCCTTGGCCACGGAGCCGAGCATCTGCTGCGGCGAGCGGCAACTGGACAGGTGACCCAGCAGGTCGGGGAAGTACTGTTCGGCGAACTTCACCCAGGCCGGGCAGCAACTGGTGAATTGCGGCATCTTGCCGCCGCTCTCCGTGCGGCGCAGAAACTCGGTGGCTTCTTCAACCACGGTCATGTCGGCGGCAAAGCTGGTGTCGTAGACCTGGTCGAAGCCCATGGCTTTCATGGCCGCAACCATCTGCCCCGTGGTTACCTCGCCGGGCTCCAGGCCGAACATCTCGCCGAGGGCCACACGTACGGCCGGAGCGATCTGGGCCACGACGACCTTGTTCTTGTCGTCGAGCGCCTGCCACACACCGGCGATGTCGCTGCGCGGTGTGAGCGCGCCGGTTGGACACACGGCGGCGCACTGGCCGCAGTAGACGCACTCGACCTTGTCCAGGTCCTTGCCGAAGGCCGGCTGCACGCTGACCGCCGCGCCGCGGTGGGCGAAGTCAATCGCGCCGATGCCCTGCACCTCGTGGCACATGCGGACGCAGTCGCCGCAAAGGATGCACTTGTTCGGATCGCGCACCAGCGACGGCGTCGTGCGATCCAGCGGCTGAGGACGGTGCGTCGGCTTGAACCGCACCTTCTCCACGCCCAGCCGCCGAGCCAGATTCTGGAGCTGGCAGTTGGCGCTCTTGCTGCAGGTCGGGCAGCTTGACTCGTGGTTCGCCAGCAGCAGTTCCACGGCGATGCGGCGAATCTCGCGCACTTCCTCCGTCTGCGTGTGTACCACCAGGCCCGGCTCAGGTGGCGTCGAGCACGATGCCACGATGCCCCGGCCTTCCACCTGCACCAGGCACAGCCGGCACGCGCCGTAGACGCTCAACTCGCTGTGATAGCAGAACGTCGGCAGGTCGATGTTCGCCTTGCGGATCACCTCCAGCAGGTTCCGCTCGCCGTTGATCGGCACCACGCGCCCGTCGACGGTCAGGGTCTTCGTCGTCATCTCAGCACACTCCTACGATTGCGTCGAACTTGCACGCCTTCACGCACGCGCCGCACTTGATGCACTTGTCCGGGTCGATGCGGTGCGGCTTCTTCAACTCGCCCTCAATAGCACCCACGGGGCACTTGCGGGCACAAGCGGTGCAGCCCTTGCACTTGGCCGCAACGATCTCCGGGCGGGCCAGGGCCTTGCAGCGGCCTGTCGGGCAACGCTTCTGGAACACGTGGGCCTCATACTCCGCCCGGAAGTGCCGCAGCGTCGACAGGACCGGGCTCGGCGCCGTCTTGCCCAGCCCGCAGAGCGACCCCTTTTGCACGGCCGCAGCCAGCTTCTCCAGAAGTTCCAGCGTCCCCGCGTCGGCGCGGCCCTCGATGATGTCGTCCAGCAGGGCCAGCATCTGCTTGGTGCCTTCGCGGCAGAGGACGCACTTGCCGCACGACTCGTTCTGTGTGAACTGCATGAAGAAGCGGGCCACGCTGACCATGCACGTCTGCTTGTTCATCACCACGAGGCCGCCCGAGCCGACCATGGCCCCGACGCCCTTGAGAGAATCGAAGTCCAGCGGCAGGTCCAGGTGCTCCTCGGTCAGACAGCCGCCCGAGGGACCGCCGATCTGCACGGCCTTGAAGCACTCGCCGGTGACACGGCCCGCATCGTCGGTCACGCCGCCGCCGATGCCCAGCACGACCTCGCGGAGCGTCGTCCCGAACGGCACCTCGATGAGCCCCGTGTTGGCTACGTGGCCGGTCAGGGCGAACGTCTTGGTGCCGGGGGACCCTTCGGTGCCCAGGCGGCGGAACTCGGCTGTGCCCATCCGGAGAACGAGCGGCACCGTCGCCAGGGTCTCGACGTTGTTGATCACGGTGGGCTTGCCCCATAGGCCGCTCTGGGCGGGGAAGGGGGGCTTGGGGCGCGGCATGCCGCGCTGCCCCTCGATCGAAGCCATCAGCGCCGTCTCTTCGCCGCACACGAACGCTCCGGCTCCTTCCATCACGTGGAGCTTGAGCGACCGCCCGGAACCAAACACGTCGTCGCCCAGCAGGCCGATCTCCTCGGCGGCCGCCACGGCGGCGCGCACACGACGCACGGCCAGCGGGTATTCGGCACGAACGTACAGGTACCCCTCGTCGGCTCCAATGGCCCGAGCGGCGATCATCATTCCTTCGAGTACGCTGTGCGGATTGCCTTCCATCACGCTGCGGTCCATGAACGCGCCGGGATCGCCCTCGTCGCCGTTACAGATGACGTACTTCTTCGTGCTGTCCTGGACGCGCGTCAGTTCCCACTTCCTGCCCGTGGGGAATCCGCCGCCGCCGCGGCCGCGAAGGCCGCTGAACGTGATCCCCTCGCACACCGCCTGCGGCGTCATGTGCAGCCACGCCTCGCGTGCGGCCCGGTAGCCGCCCTGGCTGATGTATTCCCCGACGTCCTCCGGGTTGATCAGCCCACACTGCTTGAGCACCGTCCGCGACTGTCGCGTGTAGAACGGAATTTCGCCGGCTCCGCGGCAGAGCCGGCCGCCCACCGGATCGTGATAGAGCAGCCGATCCACCGTCTCGCCGCGGCCGAGCGTCCGCTCAACGATCTCGGCCACGTCCTCGGGCCGCGTGCGCACGTAAAGAATATTCTCCGGCAGCACCGTCACCAGCGGCCCCATCTGGCAGAAGCCCTGGCACCCGCTCTTGCTGACGTGGACGCTGCCGTCGGCCTCGTCCTCGCGGCGAAGCTCGACCGTCACCTTGAGTCCCGCCGCCTGCAGCTCGCGGACGAACGCCGCGTGCACGTCGAGCGCCCCGTTGGCCACGCAGCCGGTGCCGGCGCACACCACGACCCGACGTGCGGTCAGTTTCGCCGCTTGTTCGTATTCCGCCGCAATCTCTTCCAGGTTCAACGCCACGCGTGTCATGCCTGCCGTCCTTCCTCGTCCGCGATGATCTTCTCCACCAGGGCCACCGCCGCCTCGGGCGTCATCTGGCCGTGCACCTGATCGTCAATGACCACGACCGGCGCCAGGCCGCACGCGCCCAGGCATGATACCGTCTCGACCGTGAAGAGCATGTCGGCCGTGGTTGTGGTCTCGCCCTGCAGGCCGAGCCGCTGTCGCAGGGCCTCCAGGATCGGAATCGAATGCTTCACGTGACAGGCCGTGCCGTCGCACAGCCGCACAATGTGCTTGCCCTTGGGCGTCAGGGCGAAATGGGCATAGAACGTGGCCACGCCGAACACACGGGCGGGGGGAAGGCCCAGGGCTGTGGCCACGAACGTCAACACTTCCTCCGGCAGGTAGCGGTACTCCTCCTGCACGGCTTGGAGAATCGGTATCAGCCGCGCGGCCTGCCGCTGGTGACGGTCCAGAATCTCGCACACGCGGTGAAACTTCCGGGCGGAGCCCGGTGCCTCGGTGACAGGGGTCATCTCGCTCATCCTTCCTGCGGTACGTCTGCCTTGAGAGACTCGGCCAGTTTGTTCGAGAGCACAGCCAGGCTGGCCGACAGTTGTACGTTCTCCACGATGATCGACGGCGGCAGGTGCAGCTTGACCGGCGTGAAGTTCCAGATGGCGCGAACGCCGCCGAAGACCATCAGGTCGGCCAGGCTCTGGGCCGAGTCGGCGGGAACCGTGAGGATGCCGATCAGGACGTGCATCCGTTGCGACAACTCGGTCAGGTCTTCCACCGGCAGCACCTGGCGGCCGTGGACTTCCGTGCCGACCTTGGCCGGCGAATTGTCGAACGCCGCGACGATGTTCAGGCCGTATTCCTTGAAGCCGTTGTATCCCAGCAGGGCGGTGCCCAGGTGGCCGACGCCGACCAGAAACGCGTCACTGGAGTTCTTCCAGCCCAGGAAGGTCTCGATAGCGTCGATCAGTTCGTTCACGAAATAGCCGACCTTCGGCTTGCCGACGATGCCGGTGATCTGGATGTCCTTGCGTACCTGGGTGGGGTCGAGACTGAGTTCCCTGGCAATGTGCGTGCAGGAGACGACCGGCCTGCCGCGTGCGGCCAGGGTTTTCAGGAACCGGTGATACGCCGGCAACCGCCGCAAGGTGGGCTCCGGAAAGGCTCTCACGTTGTCATCCATGGTCAATCCTCCAATACGAGGTTTCCATGCGGCCAAGCAAGTCGAGAAATTACTATCGAGAAGTTCATCTCGATAAGAATTTACTGATTTTCTTCGGCTTGTCAAGGGTGCTTCGTAATAAAAAACGGACTCGTTTTGTAAGTGACTTTTTAGAGCAGTTCACGTTTGCTTGTGGTCATGGCCGATAGAGTAGGCATGAAGACCTACTCTATGGATTTGCGGCAACGGGTGCTGG
>JAFGPY010000355.1 GCA_016935955.1 Planctomycetota bacterium | reverse complement strand
GCCGCACCGCTCATGCTCGTCTCACCTAACGGCCCTACGCCGATACAACCACCCTCTGCGCACACGCCAAGACAGGGGAAACTCCAGAGGAGTTGAGGGGTTGCCATAGCGACCATTTCCATGTATAGTGCACTGTGTTCGGCATAATCCACTGTCAAAGAAGCCAGGGAGGAAGACCCATGAAACGGCTGGTTGTTTGCCTGACGTTGACCGTTGCCATGGTCTTGGGCACGGCGGATGTCCAGGCCCAGGTCCGATCGCACGTGCTGCCCGACGAGTTGCCGACGACCATCCTGCCGCCGGCCGCCACGGAGATGCCGAAGTATAACTCGACCGAATTGTCGGTGCCCCTGCTGGCCGAGGACCGGCCTCGCGGCACGGGGAGCTCATCCGGCGCGGGGACGGCCGACGCTCCGGCGGTCAAGGACGATGCCCTGAGCCTGCTTGAGGGCGGCGGGGGCGTGAGCACCTCAAGCGGCGGAGGCGTGGGGGACCTGGGCAACGTGAATGCCTCGACCCTGGAGGAGATGTCCGGCTCGCCGCGGAAGGTCGTGGAGATGGTCAACAAGGGGCAGCATGCCGAAGCGGCAACGCTCGGCAAGAAGATCATGGACCTGGAGGAAGGTGTTTTCAACGACTTCGTCTGGGACTACGTGGCTGAGGCCACGGCGATGGCCTGTGCCCGGGTGGGAGACTTTGCCGCTGCGGCCGATGCTCACCGTGCCGCGCAGAAGCGCGTGCGCGATACCGCCGTGCAGAACTACCACGAAAAGGCCGCCGTACTGATGGGCCGCGGCCAGCCCAAGGACGACTCGGACACTGCGGCGAAGGAGATGGCCGCCAAGCTGACCAATGCTGAAGCCTGGCGGCAACTGATACTCGATCAACTGGCGACTGAGCTTCGCAATGCCAAGCGCGGCATCGAGCAGATGAAGAGTGCTCGGACGGCCGAAGCTCGCGTCAACAGCATCAAGGTGACATGGGCCAACCTGCGGTACGTCTACGCGGGCGATCCGAAGACGGGACAGGAATTGCTGGTCGAGTTCAAGGCGGCAGCCGACAGCCTGATGATCGACACGGCGTCGGACCTGCTGGACACGGCCCGTAAGCAGCACCAGAACGTCGTCAATTGGCAGCACATACCGCTGAAGCCGAGCCAGATTCCCCGCTGGAACGAGCAGGTCAAGAAGCTCTGGAACGCGATCGAGGAGGTCAAGCGCATCTGCCGCGTGCACGATTACCTGGCGCGGCTCAAGCTGGCCGGCGCCGGGGCGGGCAAGGTGACGTTCGATGCGGCCCACGATCTGCTCTACGAGCCCGGCGGCCGCAGCCATATCTATAAGCTCATGGGCCAGAAGACCGCCATGGGTCTGGACATGAAACGCACCGAGCCGGCGCCGTAAGGTTCCCCCTTTGACGTTGACACGACGGCACGAACGCCGATACAGTTGCTCCCTGGAGACTGTCTCGCTACGGGCGACGTGGCGGCCGTTGTGCGCCGCCATGCGAACGTAGCCATTCAAGACATGCAGGGAGGACGTTCATGCCCAGGAAGATCAGGGTGCTTGTCATCGGTGCCCATCCGGACGATTGCGACATTGCTGCAGGGGGGCTTGCCGCCCTGTATGTCAAGCATGGTCATGTCGTGCAGTTCGTCTCGATGACCAACGGCGACACGGGCCACTACCAGATGGCCGGCGGCGAGCTGGCCCGGCGGCGCTACGCCGAGACGCAACGCTCGGCCAAGGTGCTGGGCATCAAGTACCTGGTCCGCGACCAGCATTGCGGCGAGCTGATGCCCACGCTCGAGGCCCGCAAGGACGTCATCCGCATCATCCGTGAGTTCAAACCGGACATCGTGCTGACCCACACGCCCGACGACTACCATCCCGACCACCGTTACACGTCGATCCTCGTGCAGGACTCGGCCTACTCGGTCACCGTGCCGGGCCAGTGCCCGCTGACGCCGCACCTGATGCGCAACCCGGTCTATGCCTACTGCTGCGGCACGGTCACGACGAGCGGCTCGTTCCGGCCCGACGTGATCGTCGACCTGGACAAGGTGATCGGCAAGAAACTGGCCATGATCAATTGTCACGAGTCGCAGTGGTATGAGTGGATTCCGTACAACCAGGGCTACCTGGACAAGGTGCCCAAGGGCGCCGCCGCTCGCCGTCGCTGGAACGAGAAGCGATTCCGCGAGCGGCTCAAGGGCTTCGCCAACCAGTGGCGCGACAGGGCGATCGATCAGTACGGCCCCGAGCGCGGCAAGGAGATCCAGTACGCCGAAGGCGTTCAAGCCTCGCCCTTCGGCGCGCCGCTGGACGCCAAGACCGTCCGCCGTCTGTTTCCGTTCCTGGCGAAGAAGTGCTGAGCCGCGTGGCAAGTGAACCGGCGACTGCGAACGGCCGCCTCAATCCTGTCGTGGGTCCCTTGGCCTGATCTGTGTGTTGACCGGTTCCGCTAGTACGGCACCTGGGGCGTGCGGGACTCGCCGGGGCTGCGCGTGGGAAGGCCGCGGTCGAGAAGGTTTTCCAGTTCCGAAGCGGCCATGGAGGCCTCGTGGTCGTGGCGGCCGTCGACGAGCACAAGCACCTGGCTCGGCTGGCCGGTCTCGTATTGCACGTCGACGGTAGTGCGTTTGCCGAGGATCGTTCGTCCGCGGTAGGTGGCTACGACGACGACCGTGCCGTCGGCCAGCGTCCGTTCGGCCTCGTCGCTATCGGCAAGTTGCCACCCGCGGCGGCGGAACACCTCTTCGACGGCCCCGGCAATGTCGGTCGCGCGGCTCTCGGTGACGAAGCTCCCATCGCCCATCGGGTGAAGCGGCGGCTTGGCGCACCCTGCTGCCACCGTCAGGCATCCCAACAGAGCCAACCAGATACCGATTGTCGTTTTCGTCATGGCATCATCTCCTGCGTTGGCCGCCGTTCCAGCACGGTCGCAAGAGTGTACCGTGAAATCACGGAGGACGCCAGCCCTTCAAGAGCATCCCGGCGACGCATCCCTTCACCGAACGGCCGAACCGTGGCGGGCCGGGCGGGGTTCAACGGCAGGAGGTCGCGCTGAAAGCAATCACATCCGACTGTAGTTTGGGAGACCTGCTATGACGACGGCACAGGTGGTTTGCGTGGCCTTGGCGGTGGGCGCGGTGCTGGCGGGTTGCTGCGCGGCCCCGGTCCGTGGGGCGGACTGGGACGATGTCCAGCAACTCAAACTCAAGTACGTCCGCATGGCCGCCGAGCACGCCATCCAGCAGCAGAAGACCGACGAGGCCCGGTCGGTGCCGATCGCCTTCCCGTCAGGTCTGACGGCTCACGGCAAGCTCGATGTTGTCGAACGGTCGCCGGCATCCTTGACGATCGAGGCCACGGCGGCACCGAAGGCCTACCGTACGGAGGCGACCGAGTTCATCCGCATCAGGGTGGCCAAGCGCATGGACATGGTCAGCAACCACAGCGGTCTGGCCTTCACGGTCGAGACGGCCGCGGGCACCTCGCCCGAGGTGCGCGTCGGCTGCCGTCTGCTCACGGCCTCGGGCGAAGCGGCGACGATTCTGCCGATCGTGCCCATACTCAGCCCGTGGGGCGACGCGCGGCACGAGATCTATCTCGACTGGGCCTTCCTGAACTACGACGACGTCGAGCAGGCCGTGGCCGTCCTCAAGCAGGTTGACACCATCGAGATCACACTGGCCTCAGCGCAGCGGGCCCCGCAACGCGGCAGTAGCGCGGAGGCTCAGCCGGCCCGGTTCACGATGTCGAACCTGCGGCTCGTGGACTACCTGAAAGGTTCCTACGATCCGAGCCGCCGGTGGTTGAAGTTCAACGACGAAGCCGGCCGCTGGGAACCTGGCGGCGAGAAAGACCTCACCCTGCAGCATCGCTGCCAGGAGGTGACGGGCCTCGTGGCGAGCTTCGGCGGCGCGGCAGGAGCGCGGTCGGCTGTGGATTCCCTGGACTTTGCCGTGCGGACGCAGTGCTGGGACGGTTCGTTCCTGGACGGCCGCCGCGGCGCCAACACGGTCGCCAGCGGCGAGTACACCTTCGGCTTCACCCTCTACGGCTTGCTGTGCGGCTACATGGCGCTGGACAAGCAGGGTGCGGCTGCACTGGACGAGAAGATTACCATCGGTCCCGAGACGATGACGCGTCGCGAGTTCTGCCAGCGGATGTTCTACCGCGGGGCCATGGCCCGCACGGCGGCCGGGAACATCGCCGACTATCGCGACGACATCATTGGCGGCAACACCCTGATCACCGGGGCCAATCGCGTGCTCGGCTACGCCATCGCCATGCGGATGATAGCCGAGGCGCTGCCGGACAAGGCGCAGAAGGAGAAGGTGCTGGCCGGCTACCGTCCGATCATGGGGGAGATCGCCGACGCCCAGGGTAAGTTCAGCGGCGGTTTCCCACTGCTGGGCGAGGGCGACCGCTACAAGGGCAAGGGTATTCACTACGATGGCGGTTACACGCGGACGCACATGGACTGGCTCGTCGTCGGCGTGCAACGGACCGGCGACCCGCTGCTGGTGCAGATGCTGCGTCGGTACCAGGATGTCTTCGAGGCCGTGATGAACAGCGAAGGCACCGGCCTGAAGAAGCTGATCAGCGAGCGGCACCCGGAGGGCGGCGACGTGGAACTGGTGCTGCCCGACGCCACGGCCCAGGTGGGCATGAAGCACAAGCTGCCGATTATCGCCCAATGGGGCTACAATTGCGGTATCCCGGTCTGGACCCACTGGGAGCAGAAGCCCGGTAACCATTTCACCTTCGCCAGCCACGCCCGCGGCTACTCGCTCGGGGCCCATGTCAGCATCCTCGTCGACGACATGCAGGCCGAACCCGAGCCGAAGGACCTCGGCTACCTCTTCCCGCGGCAGATGCCTGTCTGGTCGTCGCGGCTCTACACCAAGGACGGTTCGCTGGTCCGCACGAGCCGCATCCGCATCGAGTCCGACGGCCGCACGAGCGACGACTTCAAGATCGAGGTCGGCGAGTATCCGGCCACGGTCGGCGTTCCGGTCCGCGTCCGTAGCCCCAAGGGCGCCGTGCTGGTCACGGCCGACAAGCTGTCGGGATGGCCGAAGCTTCTGCCGGACGGTGCCGCCGTCACCGTCAGCGGCGACCTGTCGGGCGAGGGCCGCGTGGGCACACCGATGAAATTCACCCTGACCGGTAAGGCCCGCGTGGTCATCACCGGCCCGGACGTGACGCTTCCTCCGGAGGCCGGCGGCGAGAAGGTGCCGTTCCGCGCCGAGTTGACCTTGGAGCCCGAGGGTAACAACCTGCCCGTCGAACTGACTGTCGTCAACAGTGTCGCGCCGTAGGGCGGGGCGACGGGCGCGCGTTCGAGGATTCCCAGGCGGTGGCGTCTTGGCATTATTCGGCGGCGAGGTTATGCTGAGCCGCAAGGGGGTGGCGGTGTGTCCGAGTCGCGGCGCGCGGCATCGGCGTGTGCGGGTGCGAACTCTGTCGGGAGGAATCGCTGGCCATGCTCAAGAGAACCCTGGGACGAAGCGGCATCGAGATCAGTGCGATGGGGTTGGGATGCTGGGCGATCGGTGGCCCATTCTGGCGGGGAGACCGCGGCGTGGGCTGGTCGGTGGTGGACGACCAGGAATCGGCCCGGGCGATTCGTCGGGCACTGGACCTGGGCGTGACATTCTTCGATACGGCGGACGTCTACGGATGCGGACACAGCGAACACGTTCTGGGCCGCGCGCTGGGCAGCCGGCGCGACGACGTGGTCGTGGCCACGAAGTTCGGCACGACGTTTGACGAGACGAGCAAGCAGGCGGGCGACGGGTGTGGCGATCCGAAGTACGTTCGGCAGGCCTGCACCGACAGCCTGTCGCGGCTGGGGACCGAGGTGATCGACCTCTATCAGTTCCACTGCGCGGACTTCGACCTGAGCAAAGCCGTAGCCGTCCGCGACACGCTGGAGGACCTGGTGGACGAGGGCAAGATCCGCTGGTACGGTTGGAGTACCGACGACCCCGTACGGGCCAGCCTGTTCGCCGAAGGGCCGCACTGCGCAGCCGTGCAGCAGCGGTTCAACGTTCTGGAGGGCAACCGCGAGATGCTCCGGGTCTGCCGTGACCAGCACTTGGCGAGCGTTAACCGTTCGTGTTTGGGCATGGGGCTGCTGACGGGCAAGTTCGATGCCGCGACGACATTTCCCAAGGACGACGTGCGGCACGGGTGGGACCTGAAAGGTGGGCCGCAGGCCGAGCTGCTTGCCAAGCTTGCTCGCGTTCGCGACGTGCTGACCGCCGGCGGCCGCACGCTGGCCCAGGGGGCGCTGGGCTGGCTCTGGGCCCTCAGTCCGGCCACCATCCCCATTCCCGGCTTCAAGACCGTTAAGCAGGTGGAAGAGAACGCCGGGGCGATGAGCTTTGGTCCGCTGTCGGCCGACCAGATGCAGCAGATCGACCAGATTTTGAAATCGTGAGTTGACAGGCCGAGCCGATGCCCACGGGAATCACGCACGCGTTTGTCGGATGGGCCGGGGCGAAGCTGGCCGCGCCGCGCGATGTGCCGCGTAAGCTCTTCGTGATCGCGCCGCTGTGCGCCTTCGTGCCCGACCTCGACACCCTGGGCTTCCATTTCGGCGTTCGCTACGGCGACCTGATCGGTCACCGCGGCCTGACGCATTCGCTGCCCTTCGCCCTCGTGCTCACTCTGGCGGTCATGTTGCTGTTCTTCCGCGAGTACAAACCCTTCGTCTCGCGTCGCTGGTGGGGCCTGTGGGCGATGCTGTTCTCTGTCACGGCGGTGCACGGACTGCTCGACGCCATGACCACGGGCGGCCTGGGCGTGGCCTTTTTCGCACCGTTCTCCGATACACGGTACTTCCTTCCCTGGCGGCCGATCCGCGTTTCGCCGATCGGCATCGGCGGCTTCCTGCACTACCGCCGCATGGCCGCCGCGGCCGTCCTCAGCGAATTGCTGGTCGTCTGGTTGCCGCTGGCGGCAGTCCTGGCCTTGCACAAATGGGCGACGCGACCCACTGCAGTCGGGGAATAGCCGTCGCGATTGCGGCCACGGGTGGGTATAATGATCCCCTTCTGACTCGGTGCAAAGGAATCATCGGGCGAGCCGCAAACCTGGGGGGTGGCGGCCTCGCTGCATCTACGGATTGGCGGACGCAACTGGTGCCCAGATTCGAACTCGGCATTGTTCTCGGTCTTCTGACGGCCGTCACCTTCACGGTGATGGGCCTGTGGGCCCGCGTTGTGCAGCGGCAGGAAGGCCCCATCCGCTACACGGTCTACCTGGTGGTCGGCCCGGCACTGTTGGCCTTGCCGTTGTGGCTCATCTGGCCGCCGGAGTTCTCCTGGCCGCTCATTCGCGGCGTCATGTACGTTTCAATCCCCATGCTGGTGGCGCCGTTCCTGTTTGCGATGCTGTTCCACTACGGCGAGATCAGCCACGTAGCCCCAATCATGGGCGGCAAGACGCTGCTGGTGACGGTCATGGCCTTCGTCGCTGGCTACGAGCCGGTCGACAGCCGCATCTGGTTGGCCGCAGGCATCCTGTTCGTGGCCCTGTACCTGACCAACGGCCGCCGCGAGTTGCTCACGCACCCGTGGCGCATCGTCAATCCGATGTTGCTGCTGATCCTGGTCACGTGCATCTTCTACGGCATCTCCGACCTGATGACACGCTACCAGATGAAAACCTATGAGTTCAGCTCCTGGGACTTCCTGACGTGCAGTTGGGTCTTCCGCAGCGTCATCTTCACGGCCTTCCTGATCGTCTACAGCCGTATCCGCGGCGAACCCATCCTGCCGCGGCGCTGGATCAACCCCGGCCTGACGGCCGTCACCGGCTTCGTTCACGGCCTCTGCTTCGTGCCCGCCCTGAAGCTGACCAATTCGGCCGTCCTGGTCAACATCCTGACCAGCGCCCGGGGCATCGTCGCCGTGCTGGCCATCATGCTGCTGGCCCGTTGGAAGATCGGCGACTACGAACGCCCGACGCGCGGCATGATTGCCGTCCGCCTGGCCGGCGCGCTGCTGGTCATCGTCGCGCTGTACGTCGGTCTGGCCGACAAGCTCCGCGAGCAGTTGTCAGCGACCGACCCCGCGACGGCCCAGGCGTCGCAGGTCGAGCCCCCGCACGGCGACGCACTTGCCCCGGCTCGGTAGCGGCCGTGCTGTGACGTTGACACGCCTTAGGGAGGCCTCTATAATCAGTCCTTTTGGCTGGCTCTGTCGAGGGAAACAGGCGATGAGCGTCCATCCGCGGGCTGCGGGCAAGGCTTGGACGGCGTGGGTTGCGGCCCTGGGGATTGTCTTCGCCATGGCGGCTTCAGCTCCGCGTGCGGTGGCTCAGACTGACACGGCCCGACCACCGGCCGCGGGGGGCGATGCCGCGACCGCTCAGGCGGAGGCGGCTCAGTCCGCCCCGTCGCCGGCCGTGCTGCCGCCCGGCGTGGTCGCCCGGGTCAACGGCGAGACGATCACTCGCGAGGAGTTGACCGACACGCTGCTGAAGTACTACTCGGCCCGGGCGCTGGACTCGATGATTCAGCAGCGAGTCATCCGGCAGGAAGCCCGGCGACTGGGCATCAAGGCTTCGGCGAAGGATATCGAACAGGCCGAAACGGAGTTCTTCGCCAGCCGCAACTTTCGCCAGGGCATGCCTCTGGCCGAGCGGCGAAAGCAGTGGAACGAGCGGTTGGCCCTTCGCGGCCTGACCGAGGACGATTTCCGCCGCGAGCTGGAGCTGGAGATCCTGCTGCGGAAGATCGCCGACCGCCGGATTGCCGTCAGCGACGAACAGGTGCGAGCCGAGTACGACCGCCGCTACGGCGAGCAGTTGCGGCTCAGCCACATCGTCGTCGACGACGAGGCCCTGGCCCGCGAGATTCACAAGCGGCTTGCGGCCGGAGGCTCGTTCGCCGAGGAGGCTCGCCGTCACAGCAAGGACCGCACAGCGGTCGACGGCGGGCAGCGGCTGGTGCCCCTGGCGCGCGGCCAGACGGAGAAGGCCTACGAGGATGCGGCCTTCGCCCTGACGACCGTCGGCCAGACCAGCGCCCCGGTGAAGACCACCCAGGGCTGGGTGATCCTGAAGCTGGACGAGCGGCTTGCCGCCCGCGACGTGAAATTCAAGGACGTGCGAGACGAGCTTCGCCGCCAATTGTGCGACGCCGAAAGGCGGCGGCTCTCGCCGATCATCCTGGCCGAACTGCTGAAGCAGGCGGCCATCGAACGTGCAGACACTCCGGCCGACGCGCCGCAGGCCGACAACTAGAAAACGCAGGAACACCATGGTCGTTCACGGAGCCCAGGAAGAGAAACCCTTCAAGATCAACGTTTCAGAGCGCCTGAAACGGTTGCCGCCCTACCTGTTCGGGCAGATCAACGCCATGAAGTCGCGCCTCAGGGCAGAGGGCCGCGACGTCATCGACCTGGGCATGGGCAACCCCACGGACCCTGCGCCCGAGACGGTCATCCAGAAGCTCACCGAGGCGGCGCGCGACCCGCGCAACAGCCGCTACTCGCAGTCCAGCGGCGTCTTCAACCTGCGCCGCGAGCTGGCCCGCAAGTACGAGCGGCGCTACGGCGTGTCGCTCGACCCCGAGGCCGAGGTCGTGGCCACGATCGGCTCGAAGGAAGGTTTCTCGCACATGTGCCTGGCCCTGCTCGGACCGGGCGACACGGCCATCGTGCCCGATCCGGCGTTCCCGATCCACGTCTACGCCGTGGCCCTGGCCGAGGGCAACGTCATCAGCGTGCCGCTCGGCAACGACCAGGAGTTCCTGAAGCGCATTCAGATGGTCGTCGAGAATCTCTACCCGCGGCCGCGCGTGCTCGTGCTCAACTACCCGCACAACCCGACGGCCATGGTCGCTCCGGACGTGGCCTTCTACGAGGAAATCGTCCGCATGGCCAAGCGGTTCGGCTTCCTGGTGCTGCACGATTTCGCTTACGGCGAGACGTGCTTCGACGACTACGTGGCCCCGAGCTTCCTGCAGGCCCGCGGCGCCAAGGACGTGGCCGTCGAGCTCACGACCATGAGCAAGGCCTACAACATGGCCGGCTGGCGCGTCGGCTACTGCGCCGGCAACCCCGACATGTGCCGCGCCCTGATGAAGGTCAAGGGTTATTACGACTACGGCATCTTCCAGTCGATCCAGATCGCCTCGATCATCGCCATGCGCGAGGGCGACGAGTTTGCCCGCGAGCAGGCCCTCGTTTACCAGCAGCGTCGCGACACGATGATCCGCGGCCTGCATCGCTTGGGCTGGACCGGCACCGAGTCGCCCAAGGCCTCCATGTTCGTCTGGGCCAAGGTGCCTGACGACCTGATGAAGAGGATGGACACGATCGACCTGTCGTTGTACCTGATCGAGAAAGGGCTCGTCGCGGTTGCCCCGGGCCGGGCCTTCGGACCCAGCGGCGAGGGGTACTTGCGACTGGCCCTCGTCGAGAACGAAAAGCGGATCAACCAGGCCATGCGCCACATCAAGAACGCGCTGCAGGCACTCGACGACAAAGCTTCAGGGGACTAGCGCCCATGGCAAAGACATTCCGAGGAGGCGTCCATCCGAGCGACGGCAAGGCCGCCACGGCCAGCTTGGCTGTCCAGCAGGTCAAACCCGCGCAGACGCTCGTGATCAGTCTGCGACAATCGATGGGTGCCGCCAGCGCGCCGCTCGTGAAGGTCGGCCAGCAGGTCGCACGCGGCGAGCCGATAGGCAAACCCTCGGGATTCATCAGCGCCGCCCTGCACGCACCCACCAGCGGCACCGTCAAGAAGCTCTCGATGATGAACGATCCGGTCAGCGGCGGCAAGGTCGAGGCCGTCGAGATCGAGCCCGACGGCGAGGACCGCTGGCACGAGACGTGCAACCAGGAGCGACAGTGGCGCGACATGACGCCCGAGGCTGTCCGCCAGGCCGTGGCCGACGCCGGGCTGGTCGGCATGGGCGGCGCGACGTTCCCGACGCATGTCAAGCTCACGCCGCCCAAGGGCGCAACCGTCGACACCGTAATCCTCAACGGTGCCGAATGCGAACCGTACCTGACCTGCGACCATCGCCTGATGCTTGCTGCGGCCAACGAGATCGTCGAGGGCCTGGAAGTGTTCATGCGCGCCACCGGCGCGCCGCGCGGTGTCGTGGCCCTCGAAGATAACAAGATGGACGCCTACCAGGTGCTCAAGGACGCTGCGGCCGAACTCAAGAATATCGAGGTCGTGGCCCTGCCGGTCAAGTATCCCCAGGGCGCCGAGAAGCAACTGATCAAGGCCGTCACCGGCCGCGAGGTGCCCTCCGGCGGCCTGCCCGCCGACGTGGGCGTCGTCGTGCAGAACGTGGCTACGGCCTTTGCCGCTTGGGAAGCCCTGCGCTGGCAGCGGCCGCTGACCGAACGCGTCCTGACCATCACAGGCGACGCCGTAGCGCGGCCCGGCAACTTCTCGGTGCGGCTCGGCACGTCCGTGGCCTCGCTGCTTGAAGCGGCCGACCTGTCGCCCGACGTCGGCAAGGTAATCGCCGGCGGACCGATGATGGGCCTGGCCCTGGCCACGATCGACACCTACACGATCAAGGGTATGAGCGGGCTGCTGTGCCTGAGGTCGCCGGAGGCCTTCGCCCACGGGCCGTGCATCCGTTGCGGCAATTGCGTGGACGTTTGTCCGGCCGGCCTGTTGCCCAGCACGCTGAGCATCCTCGGCGAATCGTACGAGGACAACAATCTGGACGCCCTGGATATGGCCCTGGAGACGGACCTGATGGACTGCATCGAGTGCGGCTCGTGCGCCTACGCCTGCCCGGCAGGACGGCGCATCGTTCACTACGTCCGCTTCCTGAAGGCCGAGCGTCGCAAGCAACTGGCCAAGGAACGCGAACGCAAGAGCCAGCAACAGGCCGCCGTCAGCAAGTAGCACCGGGCGGGGCCCATGAGACCCCGCTGTCTGCGGCCGGCGAATTGGCCAGGTGCGGCCTATGTAGCCCGGCCGCCCCCGGCCGGGAAGAACGGGTGCCATGCTTCTGCTTGCAGAAGCATGCCTCGAGTCGCTGTGCCGCGTGGCTGCGAGCAGCCACCCTACATAAGAGGATTCTGGATGACACGACTGACCGTCTCATCGTCGCCGCACATCCGCCAGCAGGACTCGACCGAGAAGATCATGTGGTCGGTCGTGGCGGCCCTCGTGCCGGCGCTCGTCCTGTCGGGCTACATGTTCGGCTGCCGGGCCTTCCTGATCACCGGCCTCAGCGTCCTGACGGCCATCGCCTGCGAGGCCCTGGCCCAGAAGCTTCGCAAGGTGCCCGTCACGGTCAACGACGGTTCGGCCGTCATCACCGGCATCCTCGTGGCCTTCTGCATGCCGGCCACGGTCCGCTGGTTCGTGCCCGTCATCGGCAGCGCCGCCGCTATCCTCGTCGCCAAACACTGTTTCGGCGGCCTGGGCTACAACATCTGGAACCCGGCGCTGGTCGGCCGGGCTATCGTGCACGTCTCGTTCCGCAAGGACATGGACGTCGCGAACTATCCTGTCGTCAGAATCACCTCGTCTGGTCAGGGTTTCATGAACTGGCTCACCGACACCTTGCGGCACTTCACGGTCAACGTCGGCACGTCGGGCTCAGACGCCGCGGCCCCGGTCGATGCCATGACCGGTCCCAGCCCGATGGCCATCCTGAAGAAGGGATTGGCCGCACCCGAGAGCGTCAGCGGATCGCTGGCCGAACAGTTCCGCCAGGTGCTCGACGGCCAGGCCCCGAGCCTCTGGGACGCCTTCTGGGGCAACATCGGCGGCAACATCGGCGAGGTCTCGGCCTTGCTCCTGCTGGTCGGCGTCGTCTACCTGGTCGTCAAAGGCTACGTCCGCTGGTACTCGCCGGCGCTGTACCTGGGCACCGTCGCCGTG
>JAFGPY010000354.1 GCA_016935955.1 Planctomycetota bacterium | reverse complement strand
ATCAGGATGATGGGTGCCACGGCGGCCGTCGTTTGCCGCCGTGCTTGCCCGGCCCCTCGCGCCCACACGCAAACGTGAACTGCTCTAACGCGCCACGTCTCGCCGAACGCATGGCCGCAAGCGGCCATGGCACCTGGCACCCGCGGCGTTCTCCTCATGGAATGCGGTACTCAGTTTCGGCATGGCGGCACAAGGCGGCCGCCATGGCACCCGCAACAAGCCCGCGGCACTGCCGCGGGATCGAACGGAGGATGCCGGTCTGTATCCCGCCGCAATGCGGCGAGCTTGTTTGGCGTGTACGCGACATGCGCGCGGAAACGTGTTGTGGAAATCCTCGGGAGGGTCAGTCGGCCTGCTGGCGGGCTTGCCAGAGGCGGATGAGGTGGCGGGCACGGTCCTTGCCCGAGAGGCTGTCGAGCACCGCGAGGTCCTGGCGGCCGAGGGACGCCTCGAAGCGGGCCAGGGCGGCGGCCTGGCGGACCAGCTTCTCGCGGTCGGCCTCGGACAGTTGCTGCAACTGCTTGTAACTGTCCACGAGCGTCTGTCGCTGCCCGTCGTCCATATCGTCGAGGCGGTCCAGGCGAACAACCAGTTCCTGCCGCTCCGGTTCGCTCATTGCGGCCCACGTGCGGCGGTTGACCTTCAGTTGTTGCGGCGAGATTCGCAGCCCCGCGCCGCTCAGCAGGCGTTCGTCGTCCTGCCGCGCGTCGTCGCGACGGCTCATCGCCCACGGGGCCAAGTCGGCCTCGCGGCCCAGGCCACGGGCGATTCCCGGCAACAGCAGCAGCACCAGGCCCGCCACGCCCAGGATCCCGATCGCCAAACGGAAGAACACGCCGAGGATGGTTCGCCGGTCAGACACCCGAACCCTCCTTCGACGGTGTGGCCGGTGCAGCCGGCTCGATAGTCTGACCCAGGGCCTGAAGCTCCTTGGCCCGGTCCAGGCAGAGCAGGGCGTCGACGTTCTCGAGTACTTCCAGGTACGTGATGGCTTCGCGCTCGCGTGGCGTGGGCAGGTCGCTCAGCGGCCGGCTGGAAGCGAACAGGCCGAACAGGAACACGGCGGCAGCCGCCGAAGCGGCAAACCCGGCCAGGAGCGATCGCCGTCCGCCGGCCTTGGCCGTCTCCTCGGCCCGCATCTCGGCCTGGGCCCGGGCCAGCACCTCGCGGCGGAAATCGTTGCGGACGATCGGCTCTTCCAGTTCGTCGAGCAGCCGCCACGTTTCCTTCAACGTATCGAGCTGGGCCCGGCACTCGGGGCACTCGGCCAGGTGCTCGTCGATCAGCCGGCGCGCGCCGCCCTTAAGTTCCCCGTCGAGGTAGGCCGACAGGTTCTCGCGGACACGGCGGCAAATGGGCTGTTTCGGTTCCATGCTTACTGGTCTGTTTCGGCTCACCATAGCGCGACGTGACAGGAATTCCACCCCTGACGTTTGAACCCCGCCGGATGCCGACAGGGTCTGGCTTTTTTTTCGGCGGGCGGCCGCCGGGCGTCGCGCAAGAAAAGGCGGCCCGCAAGGCAGTGGGGCCGCCGAGATCGTCAGACGCAGGATGTCGCCGACCGGCTCAGGCCAGCGATTGCCGCACGCGGCCGGTCGACATGTAATGGGCCAACCGTTCGCGGAGGTTGCTGCGGGCCCGGGCCAGCAGGCTCTTGACGGCCATCACCGAGCATCCCATGATCGCGCCAATCTCGTCGTAGCTCAGGTTTTCATACTTGTTGAGGATGACCGCCACCTTCTGGTTCTCGGGCAACTGGTCAATGGCCTCGCGGACCTGCGTGCGAAGCTCTTCCTGTTCCATCTGGGCGCCCGGCCGGTCCGCACGGTGGTCCTCGACGTGCGACGACGTCTGGCCTTCCTGCGTCTCGGTCGCATCGTAGCTCAGCGGCACGCTGATATTGCGGCGGCGGCTGCGGCTGCGAAGGGCATTCAGGCTGACATTGGCTGCAATGCGGTAAATCCACGTGGAGAAACGCGCTTTCGGCTGGTAGCGGTCGCGCGTGCGGTAGACTCGGAGGAAGACTTCCTGGGCCAGATCCTCGGCTTCGGTTTCGTCGCCGACGAAGCGATAAATCAGGGCGACGACCCGCGACTGGTGCCGGGCCACGAGTTCCTCGAACGCCGTCTCGTCGCCCTTGGCCAGGGCCAGCATCAGGGCGACATCCGGGTCCACCGCGGCGCCCTGAGCGCCGATCGCCTCATACGTCGCTGCCACAGGGGTCTTGGCCATCGATCGTATCCTAGAATGTTGGCCCCGAACTGAAGGCCGCCTTTTCTCGGACCGCTCAAACCGACGCGGTCGCGCGAATGTCTTCAGGCAGGAAATTGTGCCTCAATCTCCAACGCCCGTAAAGCGAATTTCGGCAACTTTTTACATTTTTCTCGTTTCGCGGCCGCCGGCGGCAACCTGCCGTGACTTTCCACCGCGTCGGCGCACTGCGTCCGTCCCCATTCCAGCTCTTCTGCCCTAAAGGACGCAACCCGCGTCCGTTGGTTCACCAGAATTGACGATAATTAGGGGGTGATTATTCATTCGGAGGACGACTGGTATTTGACTTGCTGCATATTATGGTGTAATCTAACCTTTGAGTAGCCCGCCGCAGTGTGGGCGACATCTTGGTATCCTGTTTTTCATAAGGCGACGTCCGGGGGAGGAGTCCCGCCCGGGTCGCCTTTTTTGCATCCTGAGCGCCTCTGGACCGCGCCCTGCGGCAGGGGCCATGGGGTGGTCTCGGCGCGGCGGGAATACGGTGATGTGCGGCGGCCTCTGGTAGGGGCCAATGAATCCCGAGAATACATCGGTCGGGCCAGGAGAAGGGGAGAACTGTATGCGTACAATCTATATGGCGGTGGTGGTCCTGGGGTTGATCGGCATGATGATGACGGGTTCGGCCATTGCGGCCGAGGTAATCATCGCGGCTCCGACGGACGACGTTTACATCTGGTCGGCGTTCCCCGATACCAACTACAACTACTATCCCGAAAGCACCAAACTCATCGCCGGGCACAGCTACATCGGGCCCCACGACCAACACTCACTGCTGCGGTTCGACCTGTCGGCCTTGCCGGACGACGCCGTCGTTACCAGCGCCGGGCTGTACGTCTATTGCCTGCCCACATGCGACGAGGTTGTCTATGCGCATCGCATGGGCCACGACGACTGGGATGAGGACCTGACCACTTGGAATACCTATGAGCCGTACCTGGGCGACGCCCTGCTGCTGGACTGGCATCGCGTCCGCGTCGTTGCCTACGAGACTCCCAACTACTGGGAGTGCTGGGACCTCATGGCGATGGACTGGCAGACCGATCTTGCGGACAATGTGCTGACGCTGTTGCTGAGAGCGTCCCCGGAGTCCATGAACTACTTCTCCCCGGCCAACATGGCGAGCAAGGAGTTCCAGGACGTCGAGGGGAATTACTACAGGCCCTATCTGCTGATCGACTACGTTCCCGAGCCGGCGACCATGGGGCTGCTGGGCGTGGGCCTGTTGGCGCTGCTTCGCCGCCGCGCGGCCTGATCTGTCGGCACGCGGAAGACGAGTTTGTGCGTGAAACCTGTGCAGTATCGGGCCGTTGCGGCACTCTTTGCGACGTGTGCTGCGGCGGCCCTTTTCTCTCGTGCGCCGGCGGCTTCGGACAATCAGTCGCGCGTCACTCGCCGGTTGACTCTCCACGTCCTCGCGTGCCACGTTGAGGTGGGCGCTGAGATGAGCGCTGGGATGGACTCGCCGTGCGGCGAGAGACCTTGGCCCGGTCGCCGGACGCGGGCGGCTTGGGCTTCTTTGTGGCGGCGGCAGCTGTCGTGCCTGTCTGCGGCCGCACCGTTTCGTCTTCCTTTTTCATGATCAGCAGGTAATTGAACCCGCGCAGGAAGAAGTTGCCCTCGACGGCCGCCTTGTGCCAGTGGCCGCGCTTCAGCTTGGCGTTGTGCCGCACTACGGCGATAACGTCGATCGGCTTGAAGTACTTCCGCAGAATCGCGAACAGCTCGAAACCGATCGGGCAGAACGGCTTGCCCTTGCGGAACGAGTCGCTGACGTACAAGGCCATGTAGCGGCGGTCCTTCAGCACGCGATGGATCTCGCGGACGACCTGCTCCATGGCCTCGTAGTAGTCGCGCTCGGCCGAGTCCAGCTTGCCGATGCACCGCGGATCGTCGCCGTACTCGACGTGCGTGGAGTAGGGCGGATCGACGAACACGAAGTCCGCCTTGGCGTCCTTCAGCGGCAGCTTGCGGGCGTCGACGCGGAAGATGTCGTCCCGCGTCGGGTGAACGTCGTAGCCCAGCGCCCGGCGGCCCATCTCCCGGGCCACGTCGAGCGTCGTGCCGCTGCCGGCCATCGGGTCGACCACCAGGTCGTTCGCCCGCGTGTACCGTTCCAGCAGGTTCCAGATCACGTACGACGGCGTCGCCCCGCGGTAATCGCGGTCGCCCTGCATCCCCGGTCCGTAGTGCTGCGACGGATACTCCCAAAGGGTCGTCGTCTGAAGACGCAATTGCGGTTTGCCGCTCATCT
>JAFGPY010000353.1 GCA_016935955.1 Planctomycetota bacterium | reverse complement strand
GACCGCACGATCCATCCGAAGCGCGGCCGTCCGAAGTACCGCGGCAAGGTGGCCGTGCTCATGGGCCCGGTGAACATGAGCAGTTGCGAGAGCTTCCTGCTGATGATGAAGCACGGGGCCGGCGCCACGCTGGTCGGCCAGACGTCCTACGGCAGTTCGGGCAACCCGAAGCCCAGCGCCCTGGGCAACGGCGTGACCGTGTTCCTGCCCTCGTGGCGCGACCTGCTGCCCGACGGCACGCTCCTGGAGGGTAAGGGCATCACGCCCGACGTCGCAGTCGAGACGACGCCCGAGGCCCTGACCCGCAGCGACGCCGTTCTGGAGGCGGCCCTGAAGCTCTTGCGCAAGCCGTAGCCAAACACACACCAAAACGATCATGGCCAAGCAAGCGTGGCCATGCCACCCCGAGTGGGTACGGGACAGAGGTCGGCATGCCTGCGGAGCAGGCATGGCCCCCCCCCGGCACTCGGTGCCATGGCCGCTTGCGGCCATGCGGAAGCCGAAGGGCGCCATGCTTCTGCCTGTCGCAGATCCCGAGCGACGCCGAGGGGCAGCAGCATGCGATGCGGCCATGTGAAGCGCCCCCGTGCCGGCCAGCCGCACAAAAGCGCGGTGGTAAGCCGCCCCGGTCGGAGGATTTGCGGTTGACAGAGGCTCGGCATGCGGGCAGAATGAGTTGTCGCCGAGGGATCGAGCGATGTGAACAACGGGGTATTTCTGCGCAGGGCGCGCCCTGAGACGCCGCACGCGGTCCGCAAGAATTGGAAAGGAAGTCGCATGGCAAATGGTGAATGGTATGTGCAACAGAACGTCGGGGACGTGGCGGTCATCAGCTTCAGCCAGGAGCACATTCTCGACGCGGTGATGATCGAGAAGATGGGCGCCAGCCTGAAGGCCCTGATCGACAGCGAACCGCGGACCCAGTTCGTCCTGGACTTCGACGGAGTCAATTACCTGTCGAGTTCGGCCCTGGGCATGCTCATCAGCCTGCAGAAGAAGGTGGCCATGAAGAACGGCCAGCTGAAACTGTCGGGCATCAAGGACTCGATCATGGAGGTCTTCCGGATCACCAAGCTCGACGAGGTGTTCGACATCTACAAGAACCAGGAAGCGGCCATCGAGGCCTTCAGTCGCAACGTGTGAGTCGTGGCCTTCGACCGGCCGGGGGTTTCAGCGGCGTGAGTGAGCCGATCCTGACCTATCGCGAGCAAGGGACGATCTGTGTGGCCCGGGCCGAGGTGGCCCAGTTGATGCACCCCGAAGAGGTCATGGGCCTCAGCCGCGAGTTCCGTCGGCACATCGCAGGCAACCCGTGCCGCGGCTACGTGCTCGACCTCAGCGGACTGACGTACATGACCAGTGCCGCCCTGGGTATGCTGATCAACATGCACGCCCACCTGCGGGCCGACGGTCGCAAGTTCGCCATCGTCGTGGGCGAGGGGCTGATCGCCAACATCTTCGAGCAGACGCACCTGGACGAGGTCTTCCCGGTCACGGTCGACCTGGAAGGGGCCGTCAAGGCGATCTCCTGAGCCGCGCGGCGGACGTGCGAAACGCAACACAAGAGACGGGCGACCCCTTGAGGTCGCCCGTTGTCGTTGCGATACCGATTTCCGCCGCCCCGCCGGCCTATTGCATCAGGCCGCTGCCCTCGGCGCCCACCGCGGCCACTTCCGTGGACGCAAAGAGGCTCAGCCCGCTGCGGTGGACCAGCGACTCCAGGGCCTCGACGACGCGCGGGTCATAGAGCGTTTCCTTGCCCTGGACGATTTCCGTAATGGCGGCCCCGATGTTGAACGGCTTCTTGTAGCTGCGGGCCGAGAGCATCGTGTCGAACGAGTCGGCGACGCGCAGCACGCGGGCCCCGAGCGGAATTGTCTGTCCGCCGATGCCCGCCGGGTAGCCGCTGCCGTCCCAGTTCTCGTGGTGGTGCTGGATGATCGGCACCTCGCGCCGCATGAACGAAATCTGGCTGACGATGTTGGCCCCGATGATCGGGTGCTGCTTGATCAGCTCGAACTCCGCGGCCGTCAGGCTGCCGGGCTTGGTCAGGATGTGGTCCGGGATGCCGATCTTGCCGACGTCGTGCAACAGGGCGGCATAGCGCATCGACCGACGCATGGGTTCCGGCAGGTTCAGCTCGCAGGCCAGTTGTTCGGCGTAGGCGGCCGTGGCGTCGCCGTGGCGGCGTGTGTAGGGGTCCTTGGCCTCGACGGCGGCCACCAGCGCCTGGGCGCTCTCGATGTAGGCGGCCCGCAGCGATTCGTTGACCTCGGCGAACTCCTGCGTCAGTCGCTCAATCTCCTCCTGGTCCATCGACAGGCGGCCGTTCTCCTGCTGCATTCGCTCGTTGTAGCGGATCACCGGCCCGCCCGAGCTTCTGCGGCCCCAGATCACGGCGGCACGGGCCTGCTCGGCCAGTTCGCGGTTGGTCGTCGTGTATCCCGCCGGACACTCGGTCACGCCGACCGTGACGTTCAGGGGCAGCGACGTGCCGTGCTGGTCGTAGGAGCGGTTGGCCAGGGCCGAGCAGAGCCGCTCGGCGACCGCCTCGGCATCTGCGGCCGTGGCCTCACGGAGAGCCACGATGAACTGGTCGCCGCTGTAGCGGCCGACCAGGTCCTCGTCGCGGACGACGCCGCGGATTTCGTGGGCCAGGTTCTGCAGGGCCTGGTCGGCGACCTCGTAGCCCTGAGTCTGGTTGATTGCCCGGAGGTCGTTGACGTCGATAAGCAGCAGGCTGACCGGAAGGCTGCGCCGCAAGGTTTCGCTGCGCATCAGTTCCATGGCCCGGAAGAAGGCGCTGTGCGTCAGGCAGCCGGTCAGCGAATCCGCGTCGCGCGAGACTTCGACCGAGACGTCGCCGGCGGCGCCCGATTGCATCGTCAGGGACACGAGGTAGCCGCCCGGCTGATCGCGCCGCTCGCGCATCTGGATGACGGTCGCCTCGGCGGCATGCGGAACGTTCTGCGAGACCAGGGCCACCTGGGCCGTGGTCCGGTCGGTGCCTTCGGTGGCGGCGATCAGGTCGCCGATGGTTACGGGCGACTCGGCCGCAACGATCGCGTCGACAACGGCGCGACCGTCGACGGGGCCGAAGAGTTCTTCCCAGTGGCGGTTGGCGGTCAGAAGTCGCCGGGCGCGGTCGACGAAGGCTGCAGGCTGGGCCATCATGCAGAGCGTGTCGCGCACGTTGGCGATCTGGCGGCGTCGGCAGGCCGAGGCCTCGCTGAGCACCTCCACCAGCGTGGTGGTCTCGAACGGTTTCTCCAGCAGGTCGAAGGCCCCGAGCCGCAAGGCGTCGCTGGCCAGATCGGTCGATGGGTAGCCCGTAATGACAATCACCGGGATGCTGGGATGCGTGCAGCGGAGACTCTTGAGCAGGTCCAGACCGCTGCCGTCGCTCAGCGCAACGTCGACGACCACCAGGTCGATCTCGTCCTGCTGGGCAATGAGCCGCGCTTCCTGCAAGGTACGTGCGGAAGCACAGACGAAACGGTGATCCTTGACGGTACGCGTCAGGATGTCAAGAACCTGGGGATCGTCGTCAACGATCAGGACACATGGGTCTACGGCTTGAGTCATCAGCCTGCCCAAGCTGGGCCCGGGCAACCTCCGGGCAAGACCGCCCCCTTTGCGTACTTAGTGAGTTATCGCCACGTTAACCCGTGCAACTTCAGTCAATTGCCGCAGGTTGCGGCCGCCGGAGGCCCGTTACGACAGGCGATTGGCGTACAAAGACCGACGATAGGTGCAATTTGGCCCCCTCGTCGCGGCCGCAGCAGCCCCTTCCGACGGGCGCCCCTTTCCGGCTGCGCAGAGACCCTTTCATGCGGTACAGCTTTGTGATATCCTGAATGGATGCCCGTCGGCAACGGCCGCATACCACATTTGGAGGCTGAACAATGAACCGACCCAATACCATGTGGGCTCTCGTCGTGTTGGCCATCGTGCTGCTCGGGCCGGCGGCCTGCCAGGAGACCCCCGCCGTCAAGGGGCTGACCGAAACGGCGGCAGACCGCACGGCGGCCGATCCGGCAGCCGACGCCAAAGCAGAGACCCCGCAGCCCGCGGTCGAGACCGAGCCGGCCGACTGGCCCGAGTTGCTGCCCGAGGAAGATTCTTCCACGTCCACGGGAATTGTCGGTCAGATTATCAACAAGGCCCCGCCCACGCTCCTGGTCGGCGACGCCCTGATCAAGCCCGGCGAGACGGCCCAGGTGACGGTCAAGCTCGGTCGCGGCTTCGGTCGCACCACGATCAAGGACTACGCCGGCGTCACCCTGATCGTCAGCGACGCCGCGGGCAACGAGGTGCTCCGCGAGCGCACCGACGAGAGCGGCCAGTTCGTGTTCGAGAAGAAGCTTGAGACCGTGGGTAACCACTTCTTCCGCGTCCGCGCGGCCAAGAAGGTGGATGACAAGGACGTCACGCCCGCACTGTGCTGCATCTACGTCCGCCGGGAAGCCACGCCGCTGACCATTTGCGACCTCGACAAGACGCTCGTCGAGTCCGGCTTCGAGCGCGTCATGGCCGGCATGGCCAAACCGTTCGACCATGCCAGCGACGTGCTCTGGCGGCTGGTCAAAGAGAAGAAGATGAGCGTCGTCTACCTGACACACCGGCCCGACTTCTTCGAGGCCTCCAGCCGCATGTGGCTCCGCAAAAACCATTTCCCGCCGGGCCCCCTCTTCACCAGCGACGTCAAGGGCCTGTTCGAGGGCAGCGGCACGTTCAAGACCGGCGAGATCGCGCGGCTCAAGGAGCGATTCCCCAACGTGCAGCTCGCCGTCGGCGACAAGTACAGCGACATTGCCGCCTACGTCGAGAACAAGATTCCCTCGGTCCTGATTCCCGACATCAAGTGGGACAAGGACAAACGCAAGTACTGGCAGGAAACCCTCGACAACATGCAGACGGTCCACGACGACGTGCCCGT